>DAIPHW010000033.1:0-19102 GCA_036771135.1 Fibrobacterota bacterium
CCGCCATTACCGGCGAGACGGCCAAGCGCTTCGTTCACGGTCTGCGCGTCAAGAGCGATGCCATCCTCATCGGCAAGGGGACGCTCCTGAGTGATGATCCGAGGCTCGACGTGCGCTTGGTTTCCGGGAACTCCCCGCAACGGATTGTTCTCTGGTCGGGAAGTCTTCCCGCGCAGGATTTTCGCGTCTACCATGGCGAGGCGACGAGCTTTGCCGGCTGCGGCCTGCGTCCCGAGGGGCTGCCGCAGCATGTGAGCTGGATCCCGCTTCCCGGGGAACGGCCGCGTTTGTCAGATCTTGTCGCAGAGCTTGGGCGCCGCGGCATCCACGAACTCCTGGTGGAGCCAGGGCCGGGCCTATTAAAGTCGTTCCTCACAGAAAAGGTATGGAACCAGCTGTGGCTGCTGCGCGGCCCCAAAGATCTTCCCGGCGGCGTTCCCTTTGACCCATCGGGAAAGCTTCCAAAGTTATGGCAAGCAAGACTCGCATTGGCAGAAGACGAAGCCTTCCTCTACCAGGCCTAAGGAGTCGAAGAGTCCTCGCCAGCGGAGAACATATCGGAGCCTTCGCCGAACTGGTTCTTGATGGCCTCGAATTCGTCGCTGCAGTCGCGAAAGGCCGTAACCACGTCGGGATCGAAGTGAGTCCCTGAGGACTTGACAATGATCTCCGAGGCCGTGGCCATAGAAAATGCTGGCTTGTAGCAGCGTTTGGTCGTCAGGGCGTCGAAAACATCGGCCACCGCGACGATGCGGCCGTAGAGCGGAATCTGCTCCCCCTTGAGACCGGAGGGATAGCCAGAGCCGTCCCATTTCTCGTGGTGGGAGCGCGCAATGGCCTCGGCGATCTGGAGCATGCGGCTGTCGGAATCGCGCAGGATCTCAGCGCCGATGACGGCATGGCGCTTCATGATCTCGAACTCGCTCTCATTGAGGCGTCCTGGCTTCAGCAGGATGGCGTCGGGAATGCCGATCTTGCCAATGTCGTGCATGGAACTGGCCACATGGACAAGATCTGTCTCTTCCTTGGGAATTCCCATCTGGCAGCACAAAGCAGCAGCGAAGGCACGGATGCGCAACACGTGGTTGCCCGTCTCGTCGTCGCGCTTGTCAGCAGCCAAAGAGAGCTTGGTTACCGTCTCAAGACTTGCCCGTTCGGCGCGCTCTAGAGCCTCACGAAGCTCCTTGGTGCGGCGATCGACCAGTTCCTCAAGCCCCTTCTGGTAGCGGCGCACTTCATCCTTGAGTTGCCGCTTTTCTAAAGCGTTGTGGATAGAGAGATAGACCTGCTCCAGATGGATAGGCTTTAGGAGGAAGTCGTAGGCACCCTCCTGCATGGAATGGACGGCCAGCCCGATGTCCGCATAGCCCGTAAACAGGATAACCGCCACGCCTGGATGGTGGCGACGCACATGGCGCAGCAGATCGGTACCGGTCTTTCCCGGCATGCGAATGTCGGAAAGCACCACGTCGATGACTTGCGAGGTGAGAATGACCGCAGCCTCATCGAAAGAATTGGCCGTGAAGACCTCAAAAGAACGCAGCTGCAGGTAGTCCTGAATTACCTGGCAGATGGCGCTTTCGTCGTCTACGACCAGGATCCTGCGATTTTCCGGAACATCAGCCATCGATATTGACGATACCGTTTAGAGTGCTTTCCAGCAAGACGTTTCTCAGTACATCACATGCCGCATGGGCATGCGATGGGTCAGATGCAAACGGGATTGGATGCGCTTCTCCAAAAGCTGCGCGATCGGGACCAGGAATCCTTCCTCATTGGAGCCGACCTTCTCAATCAACCCCAACCAGTGCTCCAATTCCTCAAGGAAGGCGACGATTTCGCGATCTACCGGCAGCACCTCGCCGCCCGGCCATTCCAGGTCGCGCAGGCGCAGCACCTCGCGAGCGTGATACAAGGCTTCACGGTATTGCTTGCGCACGTCGGTAACCTGGGCACCGGCTCCACGCACCCCTTGCAGCAGTTTGGGAAGAAGCTTCTGCCCCTGCATCAAGAGCAGACGGACCCATTGATCCCGACGCTGCCGATGATAATGCATGGGCGCCAGTTCGCTAGACATCACGATCGCCTCCTTCGCTGCGAGACTCCATCCATGTCATGATGACATCAAAGACTTCGTAACCTTGAGGGATTTCGGCCGGATGCCCAGTTTTGGTGAACTGGAAATCCCCTTGGGACTCGTTCAAGAGCGCCAGCAACGCTTCCAAGCCGTCAAAGCGCCGATACTGGGCCACAACAATCCGACCACGGGCGAATTCTACCCATCCCGAACGACGTCCGGAATTGAAGACCAGCGAGCCACTGGCGGCGATGGTGGCAAGATATTGGAAAGCCTCAGAAAGCGGCATCTGGACGACGCCGCCACTTAACGACGCTGCCGTTTCTGGCCTGGAGTGCTCCGGAGCTGCAGCCCGTTTCACCCTCGAGCGCACGCGCGGGATGCGCCCCATATACCAGACGACAAGCCCGACCGCCAAAGCAAAAAGCACGACCCACAGAGGATTCAATGAACACCTCCCCTGGCGCGATCAGCGGCCAGCACACCGCCCACGCCACGCAATTGGCGAAGCGCGGCTTCCAGCATCTCGATGCCGCTAACCTTAACGCGGAAGCGGTCCCGCACGATCCCACCGACAGTGGCGATGGACGCACGTTGGATCTCCACATTGGCGGCTGAAAGCGCCTGTGTAAGGTCGCGCAGCAGGTTCGGACGATCCCGCGCCGAGACCTCCAAGGCGACATCCCAGCGCTCGTTGGAGGCGTTCTCATGCCAGGCGACATCGGCAAGACGTCCTTGATGCCCAGCAAGCCGGCGACCTTCCAGGCAATCCTGGCGATGAAGCGAAATGCCTCTCCCTTGGGTCACATAACCAAGAATGGGCTCTCCCGGAACCGGCTGGCAGCAGCCAGCGCGCAGATAGGGAATGCCTCCCTGACCGCCCACCAGGATCGCATCGCGGATGGCCTTGGGTTCTGGAGGGGGCTTGCGCCGCAGCATCCGCCCCAATACCCCGGGACGACGCGGTGTAGGCAGGGCCGGAAGCAGAGCCGCAAACTGCTCCACGGTGATGTCACCATGACCGATGCGCTCATGCAATTCGTCGACGGTGGTGAGTTTGAAACGCTCCAGGATGACTTTGGCAAGGTCGTCCCCCAGCTTGTCGACGTGGCGACGTGCCAATTCCCGTCCCAGCACTTCACGCCCGAGATTGCGATTGGCCTCGCCTTCGGCCTGTCGCAACCAGCGGCGAATGCCGTTGCGCGCCTTGGAAGTCTTGACAAAGCGCAACCAATCGCGGGCAGGATGGGCCGTTTCCGAACGGATCACGTCCACCGTCTGTCCCGGCTGGAGTTTCAGGTTGAGAGGCACCATGGCGCCATCAACGCGGGCTCCAGCGCAGTGCAATCCAAGCCCGGTATGGATCTCAAAAGCGAAATCGACCGGTGTGGATCCTAGCGGCAACTGAACCACGTCGCCGCGCGGCGAATAGACGAAGATTTCGGTGGGCTGAAGATCCCCTTGCACCAGCTCCAGGAAATCCTTGGAATTCTCAGCCACCTTCTGCCAAGCCACAAGCTGCTTGAGGAAGCGCGTCTCGCTATCGGCTTCCACCTGCGAGACTTTCTTCTTCTCCTTGTAGGCCCAGTGCGCCGCGATGCCCTCCGAGGCGATGCGGTCCATCTCCTCGGTGCGGATCTGCACTTCCAAGCGCCGCCCGTCGGGACCCATGACGGTGGTGTGCAGGCTCTGATACATGTTGGACTTGGGGACGGCGATGTAGTCCTTGAACCGTCCGGCCACCGGAGGCCACGAGGAATGCACTAGCCCCAAGGCGGCATAGCAGTCCGTCACACTCTTGGTGAGGATGCGGACAGCATTGAGATCGTAGATCTGGTCAACGCTCGTTGCCCCCTTCTCCTGCATCTTGCGCCAGATGCTGAAGAGGTGCTTGGGACGCCCGATCACCTTGGCCTGGATCCCCACCTGGGTAAGTTTTTCTTCCAGCGGTTCCAGGATGGCGCGGATGGCATCTTCGCGCTCAGTGCGGCGCTCCGAGATCTGAGCCACTAAATTGGCGTATTCCTCCGGATGGAGATGCTTGAAGGAAAGATCTTCAAGTTCCCAGCGGATGCGCCCCATGCCGAAGCGATGTGCTAGCGGCGCGTAGACTTCCAGCGTCTCAGAGGCGATGCCCTTGCGGCGGTCGGGCTTCATGTAGCGCAACGTGCGCAGGTTGTGCAGGCGATCGGCGAACTTGATGAGGATAACGCGCGGATCGCGGGCCATGGAGAGGAGCATCTTGCGGAAGGTCTCGGCCTGGCGCAACTCGCGACTCTGAGAAGGAAGGGCGTCGATCTTGGTCACGCCGTCCACCAAGAAGCTGATCTCGATGCCGAAGCGCTCCTCAATGTCCTTGCTGGTGATCTCGGTATCTTCCACGACGTCGTGAAGGATTCCGGCTGCGATCACCTCGGCATCCATGCCGTTTTCTGACAAAATGCGCGCCACCTCGAAGGGGTGCTCTTCGTAGGGAATGCCGCTCTTGCGCATCTGCCCGGAATGAGCATTGGAGGCATAAAGTGAGGCCTCCTCAATCAGGGAACGCTCCTCCGGAGTGAGTTCCGGACGATGATCTGTGAGCCAAGCGAGAAAGCGTGCGACGACGCTGTCGGGCTCCTGGGTCACTCGGAAGCATCCTCGAAGGCGTCGTCCCAACCTTCCAGGAAGTGGGACCGAGACGGATGCTTGAGTTTGGCCAACGCCTTGGTCTCGATCTGTCGGACCCGCTCACGGCTGATGCCGAAACGCTCTCCGATGTCCTTCAGAGTGGAGGCCTGCCCATCGTCCAGACCGAAGCGCAGACGCAAAATGTCGCGCTCCTTCTCGTCAAGAGTGCCCAGCACGCCGTCGATGTGCTCGCGCAGCAGCCGCATGTGGGCCGCTTTCCAAGGCGCCTCCTGGTGACGATCCTCCACAAAGTCGCCCATGAGACTTCCCGAATCGGCCGACACCGGCGCATCTAAGCTCACCGGATCTTGAGCGGCTGAGAGAGCCAGGTGGACCTTATCGATGTCCACTTCAGCTTCCTGAGCCAGCTCCTCGGGCATGGGCATATTGCCAGTTCGCGCCTGCATCTCGCGTTGGATGCGCAGGATTTTGCGGATGACGTCGAGCATGTTGGCCGGCACGCGGACGGTCTTGCCCTTGTCGGCAATGGCTCGGGTGATGCTCTGCTTGATCCACCAGGTGGCGTAGGTGCTGAACTTGTAGCCTTTGGTGTAGTCGAAATTCTCGACGGCACGCAGAAGCCCCTGGTTGCCTTCCTGGATGAGGTCGATCAGCTCCATGCCACGCTGCGAATAGTGCTTGGCGATGGAAACGACCAAACGAACATTGGCTTCCACCAAGTCGGACTTGGCCTGGTCGCGCACGGCCTCCCACTGGACCACCGAGAGGATGTCCTCGCGCGCCTTGGGCTGATCTTCTACAAGCGTCTTCCAGAGTCGGACCAGACGCTCTACCTGGCGATGATTGAGCCCGAGCGCCAACGCCGTCTGAGCCGCCTTGTCAGGCGATTTGCGAAGGCTTCCACGCAAGGATTCCAGCTGGGACAGGATGCGCGTACGTTCGGACTCGTAGAGGCGATTGTCGCTCCAGGCATCATTGTCGATCTGGCAGATCTCCTCGATGCGAATCTCCTCGCGCTCCACCTGCTCGCAGAGGTCCACGACCTCCTCCAGCACGCGGCGGTCCCGGAAGAGGATCACCTGGATCTTCTTCTGGACCTGGTCGACGCGCATGGCGATCTCGACCTCTTCCTGGCGCGACAGCAGCGGAACCCGCCCCATCTGGTTCAGGTAGACCCAGGTGGTGTCGTAGTAGCGCCCTGGAGAAACCGCCTTGCGGGATCGGGAGGCCGTGGCGATGCGCGTGGCGGGGCCAGGAACTTGGGCTTGGACGATCTGCATTCCCGCCTTGCGGAAATGTTCGGATATCCGGCTTGCCTGCTCGTCGTCGCTGGAGAGTTCACGGATCTGCGAAGCAGAGAGGAATCCCTGCATACGCGCCGTCTTGTCCAGTCTTCTGACGATCTTGTCGTCTTCGAATCCGCTCATGATTGCGACCCCGTTTCTCGAAGATGCTGCTCCTGCGCGAGCAATGCCGAATATTCCTCCAGGATCCTTCCACCCTCCTTCGACGCCCTGGCCGACAGGAGCATCGGAGCCCTCGCCTTTCGGACAGATTCTGTCCGAAAGTCGGCGATGCACTGGGAGACGAACTTGCGAGCCGTCACCTCATCGTGCCTCAAAGGAAATAAACGAAACAAATCGTGGGCAAAGGAAAGAGCCTCTGGTTCAAGATACTCCAGTATCGCCGCCGCGTCCGCGTTTCCCGTCTCCGCCTGAGCCAGGATGGCGTCCAGGATCTCGCGGCAGAGCGAACCTTCCAATTGGGACGGGTGGATGTCCTGGGAAATGTCTACGGAGATGTCAGGATGGGTGAGCAGCGTGTAGAGAAACTCGGCCTCGGCGCGTTCGCGTCCGCTGTTCCAGCGCCTGATAGCAGCCGGCCGAGACGGGCCGGAGGCACGCGGCGCTGCCGCCACAGGTTTCAGATCGCGGGAACGCAATCCGGCCATAGCAAGCTTGGGTTCCAGGGCCTCCCAAGTGGAGCGCCGCACGATCTCATCGGGAATGGAGCCCACCAGCTCCTGAAGCCGCGCCAGAAACTCGCCCACATCCTCCGGGCTGCGCTCGGCGCGCTCGGCAAACTCGTAGACCATCCATTTTTCCCAGTGTTCGGCCTTGTCCAGAGCTTCGCGCATGGCCTGGGGGCCGTCCTCGTGCAAGAGCTCGTCAGGATCCTTGCGTCCGGTCCCGGCAAGCGAGCAGAAGCGGACCTCGAAACCTTCGGCAAGCAGGATGGGAAGCGAGCGTCGCGTGGCCGCCACGCCTGCAGCATCACCGTCAAAGAGGCATACGACCTTCTTGCAGAAGGCGCGCAGGATCTTGGCCTGATCGGGCGTAAAGGCCGTCCCCGAAACGGCCACGACGTTCTTGAAGCCGTGCCGCCAGAGTGCGAACCAGTCCATGTAGCCTTCTACCAGGAGCGCTTCCCCACTCTTGGCGCAGGCCGTGCGCGAATGGGAGATGCCGTAGAGAAAACGACTCTTGTGGTAGAATACTGTTTCCGGGGAGTTCAGGTACTTGGGAGCCCGCTCGTCACGGCGCAGGATACGCCCCGCGAAGCCGATCGGATGCCTTCCTTGATCGCACAGAGGGAAAATAAGCCGGCAACGGAAGCGCTCGCGCAAGCCGTAGTCCCCGTGCGAAACGAGGCCCGCAGTCTCCAAAGCGTCTTCACCAATGCTCGCAGCACGAGCCGCCTGCAGAAAGGTGCCCGATTCCTCTGGCGCAAAACCGATCTGGAAATCAGAAAGCTCCTGCGGAAGAAAGCCGCGCTTGGTGGCGTATTCCAACACCGCCGGCGCCTCGCGAAGGCGCTGATGAAACCAGGCTTGCGCCCATTGAAGCGCCGCCCGGGCGCGGCGCGACAGATCTTCGTCGGAATCGGATCGGGACGGCGACTTGGGCGGCTCCAAGCCGGCCTCGCGTCCCAGCATTTCCAGAACTTCCCGGAAGGGGATCTTCTCGTGTTCCTCTAGGAACTTGAAGACATCGCCTCCGGCACCGCACACGAAGCATTTGTAAAAGCCAGGATGTGGCGTGACATGAAGACTCGGCGAATGGTCGTCGTGGAACGGGCAGCGCCCGACCAGCTGCGATCCTTGACGACGCAGACTCACGTAACGCCCGATCACCGCAGCGATGTCGGTGCGCGCCCGAACTTCTTCCTTATAGAGCTGCCAGTCGTTCATGCTTTCCCAAAGATATCCTCGTCTGGCTCGTTCGCCAGAACGGAACGGATTTGATCATATCAACGAATCATTATATATTGATGCAATAATAAGGACGCCACGTTCATTGTTCATATCATAACAAGGAGGAAGTCGCAATGGCACATCGCCTGTTTACTTCAGAATCCGTGTCCATGGGACACCCGGACAAGGTTGCCGACCAGATATCCGATGCCGTATTGGATTTCTGCCTCTCGCAAGACCCGGACAGCCGCGTTGCCTGCGAGACCTTGACAACCACCGACCTTGTCGTAGTAGCGGGTGAGATCACCACCAAAGCTCCCCTCACGCGCGCCAACCTGGATTCTCTGGTGCGCTCGGTGGTGCGCGACATCGGCTACGTCGACCCCGAGATCGGCTTTGCTGCCGATTCCTGTCAGGTGGACATCCGCGTTCACAGCCAGTCTCCCGACATCGCCCAGGGCGTAGACGCCGCCGCCGCCGAAGGCAAGGAAACTGCCGAGCAGGGCGCCGGAGACCAGGGCATGATGTTCGGTTTCGCCTGCGACGAGACCCCAGAACTGATGCCGGCTCCCATCGCATGGGCTCATGCGCTCATCAACAAATTGACGGATCTTCGCCAAAAGGGAGCCATCAAGTACCTCCGTCCCGATGCCAAGAGCCAAGTCACGGTGGAATACGATGGCGAAAAGCCAGTGCGCGTCGAGGCGGTGGTGATTTCCACCCAGCATGACGAGACAGTGCAGCACGCCACCATCTATCAGGACATGGTGGAGAAGGTCATCAAGGCAGTCATTCCAGCGGAACTGCTGGATGCGAAGACCAAGTTCCACATCAACCCCACCGGCAAGTTCGTGGTCGGTGGCCCGCACGGCGACTGCGGCCTCACCGGACGCAAGATCATTGTGGACACCTACGGCGGCATGGGACGCCACGGCGGCGGCGCCTTCTCGGGCAAGGATCCCTCCAAGGTGGACCGTTCTGCTGCCTACGCGGCCCGGTACGTGGCCAAGAACATCGTGGCAGCAGGACTTGCCCGGCGCTGCGAGGTGCAGTTGGCCTACGCCATCGGATACCCCGAGCCGGTCTCCATCCTGGTGGACACTTTCGGAACCGCCACCGTCGACGAAGCCAAGCTGCAGCAGGCCGTTCGCGAAGTCTTTGATCTCAAGCCAGCCGGCATCGTCAAGATGCTTGATCTGAAGAAGCCGCGCTACCGCGCCACCGCCGCCGGTGGCCACTTTGGCCGTACCGGCAAGGAATTCACCTGGGAGAAGACCGACAAGGTCGAGGCGCTGAAGGCCGCTGTCAGCCGATAATCTGACGTTTTAACGGGTATGAATCCGGGGTGCTTGCACCCCGTTTTTGTTTTTTGCCGAAGCGCTGCCAGCAAAGATGGACGGAATTGGACAAGAAAGGGCGGATGGCACCTCCTGGAGACGGCGGCAATGGTGCATTTTTCCGTACCGATGGAGGTATTCATGGAATCGATCGGTATTGGCATCGTCGGACTGGGAACCGTAGGGGCAGGTGTGGTAGAAATCCTACTCACCAGGAACGAATCGCTCTCGCGAGCGGCAGGGACGCGCCTTGAGCTGGTCCAGGTCGCGGCTCGGCTCCCGGAGGAAACAGCTCCCTACGCTGCCAAAGGCATCGCCACCACCAACGACGCCATGGCCATGGTGGAAAATCCCAAGGTCCAAATCGTCGTAGAGGTCGCTGGCGGGTATGACGTCCCCATGCCTTGGTACCGGCGCGCCCTGGAACTGGGAAAACCTGTGGTGACAGCCAACAAGGCGCTGATCGCTAAGCATTGTGGTGAGCTCTTCCCACTAGCTGCCAAGCACGGCACGGAGATTCGTTTCGAGGCCTCGGTGGGCGGAGCCATCCCCGTTATCCGCTCGCTGCGCGACGCTTTTGTGGGAAGCGAGGCGTTGAGCCTTGCCTGCATCATCAACGGCACCACCAACTTCATTCTTTCTCGCATGGCAAGCCAAGGCATGGAGTACAATGAGGCCCTTGCTGAGGCGCAGCGGCTCGGCTACGCGGAATCTGATCCGACGTTCGATGTGGAAGGCTTTGACGCCGCCCACAAGGTTGCCATCCTAGCCAGCCTTTGCTCAGGCCGCAAGGTGGACTTCCAGGCCATGCACGTTGAAGGCATCTCAGCCATCACCAAGGCCGATGTCGCCGCTGCCGCCGAACTCGGCTGCGTGGTCCGCCTGCTTGGGCTTGTCGAACTGCAGGGCGATCGCGTGGACGCGCGCGTCCATCCGTGCCTGGTGCCCAAGCGGCATCCGCTGGCAAGCGTGGAGGGAGCCTACAACGCCGTCTTCATCGACGGCACCACCGCGGGGCAGACCTTGCTCTACGGCAAGGGTGCCGGAAGGCTTCCCACGGCCTCGGCTGTGTGCGCCGATATCGCCGACGCGGCACGACAAATTTTGTCAAAACTCCCGCCCCTGGACCTCTCGTGGTTCGGACGCGAGAATGCCACACTTCGCCCCATTGAGGAGGCGGAAGGACGATACTACCTGCGCCTCACCGTGATCGACCGCCCCGGTGTGCTAGGAAAGATTGCCACGGTCTTCGGGGAGGAAGGCGTCTCGGTGGCAGAAATGATCCAGCACGAGGCCGACCAGTCTGGCCAGTGTCCGATGGTCTTCCACACCCACACCTCGAGCGAAGCCGCCGTCCAGCGGGCCGTGGCGCGTGTCAACGCCATGCAGGAATCGGCGGCGGCGGCCATGATCCTGCGTTTCTACGATCGGGGTCTTGAGGAATGAATCCTTTGCGCCCTCTGGAACGCGCGGCGATCATCGTCAGCGATTTCCTGTTGTCCATCTTGGCCTTCCTGGCGACCATCCAGGTGAGGGTGCATTTCGGGTTTCCAGATCCCATCCAATCTGTTCATGCTCTCCAGATCGATCAGGCGATCCTGCTTTCCGGTGGCATGCTCGTCTGGTATCAGTTCTTCGGCCTCTATCGCGACTGGTTTCTAGTTAGCCGTTCCCATCATCTGCTGGTCTTGGCCAAGGCATCGTTCGTCGGAGCAACGCTGCTTCTGATCGCCCTGTGCGGGGCCGACGCCATCCAGGGCACCATGAACGGCCGCTTGTCCTTTGGCTTGACCACGGCTCGCGTGGTTACGGCAGGCAGTTTCGGCTGCCTCACGTTCCTTTTCCTGGCCGTCGGGCGCATGATCATCCAGGGTTTCACTCGAAGTCTGGTAGCCCATCGCATCGGCCTGGAAAGCACCCTCATCATCGGAGCTAACGCCCGCGGCCATCGCGTAGCGCGGGAGTTGGTGCGCAAGCCGGTGCTGGGAATGCGCCCCATCGGATTCATCGCCGATGCCGGCTGGAAGCGTCCGAACACCGAGGATACGCTTCCCGTACTGGGAACCCTGGAGCAGGTCGTCGAGATCATTCGCAAACAAAATGTTCGCCATGTCGTGATCTCCCAAGACACCCAATCGCACAACGAGATCCTAAAGATCTTGGCACAGTTGGAAGAAGTCGAAGTACGCATCTTCCTGATCCCCGATCTTTACGACGTGGTCAGTGGTCACCTGCGTACCGGCACGGTCTGGGCGACCGATCTCTTGGAACTCTATCCAGACCACATGCCCACATGGCAAGCCGGCATCAAGCGCCTGATCGATATCGCTTCCTCGCTCCTGATCCTTGCCTTCATCTCACCGTTTCTGCTTTTGGCCATGCTTGCTGTCAAGCTGACAAGCCCCGGCCCCGTCTTCTACACCCAAGAACGCATCGGCCAATACGGGCGCCGCTTCTGGATCTGGAAGCTGCGCACCATGCGCATCGACGCCGAGAAGGCCGGCCCCCAGTGGGCCGGCAAAAAGGACCCTCGCATCACTCCCATTGGACGTTTCCTGCGCAAGACGCGCCTGGACGAGGTTCCCCAGCTGTGGTGCGTGCTGCGCGGAGATATGTCGCTGGTGGGCCCGAGGCCCGAGCGCGAGTACTTCATCGAGAAGCTGCGCAAGGAAGTTCCCCTGTACGTGCGGCGCCTCAAGATGAAGCCAGGCCTCACGGGCTGGGCTCAGGTGACCCTCGGCTACGACAATTCCATCGAGGACGTCAAGCGCAAGGTCTCGGCTGACCTCTGGTATTTTGAGCACATGTCGATCGCCCTGGACCTTCAGATCATGCTGCGTACAGTTCTTGTCGTACTCACCGGCAAGGGCGCCAACTGACAAAGCTACCTTTGCCTTCCATGGACACGCACACACCGGACCTGGCCGGAATGATCCAGGCATTGGACGCCGTGCTCGAAGCACGCAAGTCCGCAGATCCTTCGACATCTTACACGGCAAAGCTCTTTTCGAAAGGGCTTCCCAAGATCCTCGGCAAGGTGGCTGAGGAATCCTGCGAGACCATTGAGGCGGCTTACGAAGACGCTACCGACCATCTCGTCTACGAGACGGCCGATCTCTGGTTTCACACCATGGTGCTGTTGCACCACAAGGGGCGTTCGGGAGCCGACGTGCTGGCTGAGCTAGCTCGGCGCTTTGGGACATCGGGCATCGAAGAGAAGAATTCGCGCAGCAAGGAGACGAATCCGTGATCCAGATCGGCATTCCCAGTAAGGGTCGCTTGAACGAACCCGTATCGGCCCTCTTCAAGCAGGCGGGCTACAAGTTCCGCGCCGACGGACGCACCTTGCGCATTCCTTGCCCCGGTACGGACGCTTCGGTGGTGCTGCTTCGCACCGACGACATCGCACCGCTAGTAGAAGCCGGTGTTCTGGATGTTGGCGTCGCCACTCAGGATCTGCTGGCCGAAAGCCATGCCGATGTAGAAGAGATCCTCCCCTTGGATCTGGGCCACTGCCGCATCGTGCTGGCCGTTCCCGAAAAGGGCAGCATTCAGTCCGTCAAGGATCTTGACGGCAAGACCATTGCCACCTCGTTTCCCAATATCGCTCGCGACTTCTGCGCCAAGTTCGGAGCGACCCCTCGCATCGTCGAAGTGGGCGGCTCCACCGAAGCCATGGTCCCCCTAGGACTGGCCGATGCCATCGTGGATATCACAGAAACCGGCAATTCGCTGCGCGACAACGGCCTCTCGATTCTCGAAGAGATCGGTAAGTTCCAGACGGTGCTCATCACCCGCGCCTCCCGCAAGGACGACCCCGAGATCCAGCAGCTGGTGCGGCGCCTGCACGGCGCCGTCATCGCCCAGACTTGGCGCTTAGTGGAATACAACCTGCCTCGTGAGAAGCTCCCACTGGCCGAAAAGATCACTCCGGGCTTCCAGTCCCCCACCGTTATGAGCCTGGAAGATCCCACCTGGTGCGCCGTGCGCGCCCTGGTGCCGGCCAAGAAGCTCACCGCCGTCATGGATTCGCTGGAAGAGATCGGCGCCCGCGCCATTCTCCAGTACTCCCTGGAGAACTGCCGCCTGTGAAGCTTCTGGCACGGCTGCGCGCCATCCTCTTCCTATCGCTGGTCTTCAGTGTCGTTGTGGTCATCGGTTTCTGGGTCATCCTGGGATCGGCGATTTTTCATCGCCCCCAATGGATGCGCTTCATGTGCCGCGGCTATTCCCGCCTCATCTTTCCCCTCTTCGGGATCCGCGTGGAGCAGGAAGGCATGGAGCACCTCGATCCCGACAAGCGCTACCTGTTCGTCTCGAACCACCAAAGCTTTCTGGACATCATGACCATGATGGGATGGCTGCGATTCCCCGCCTTCCTGGCCAAAAAGGAGATCGCCTCGTGGCCGCTCTTCGGTTGGTCGATGCGGCAACTGGGATGCGTCTTCGTAGACCGCAAGAACCGTCGCGACCGCATGGAAACGCCGCGCCGCGTGCGCGAGGCGCTGGGCATGGGCGTCGACTTCTGCATCTTCCCGGAAGGCACGCGCTCGGCGGACGGACAGATCCTGCCATTCCAAAGCGGTGCCTTCCACATCGCCACCGAAGGTCACCTGACGCTGGTTCCGGTGGCCCTGGACGGCTCAGGAAGCATCCTTAATAAGAAGGGTTTCCGCATGTTTCCGGGAACGATCCGACTGGCCACGCTGCCACCGATCGACCTTGCCGCCGAGGAATGCGACCACAAGGAACTGGCCCGGCGCGTAGAAACATCGATTTCGACACAACTTGCCGCATGGCGTATGGGCGGGAATCGCGCTCTTGACTAATTTGCTGTCTTTCCTACTCTATGGGAGCCCGGTTTGACCATGCCTGATCCATTCGCGCGATCGCAACGCGCCTGCGCTTCGATCCTGTTGGCGTTCTCGTTCGGCCTGGCCCAGACGGCGACAAGTCGAATCCGGTCCGTCCGGATCGAAGGCCTGAAGGTTGTGGACACGAGCTATGTCCGCAACTGTCTGAAATTCTCGGTTGGCGATAGCCTCACCGACGACGGGCTTTCTGATCGCAGTCGCGAAAGCCTGCGGCAACTGATGAGCACGCAGCTCTTTGCCGACGCCAACATCGAATACCTCCCAGAAGGATCGGGAGTGACGGCACACGTAACGGTGGTGGAAAATCCCGTTTCCGGGCCCATCAAATTCGTCGGCAACAGTGAATTCAATGAAAAGGATCTGAAGGACGCCACGCACCTTTCTGAAGGTGGCGTCCTCTCCAATTCGGCGATTGAACGCGACCGCTCCGCCATGCGCGCCCTCTATGTCGACAAGGGCTATCGCTTGGTCAAGATCACCCCTCAGCGCGAAACTCCTGATCCGACCACCGGGCGCATTCCTCTGACGTGGAAGTTCGAGGAAGGATCGAAGGTTCGGGTGCAGCACATCTACGTCGAGGGCGACAGCAGCCTGCGCGTCAAAAAGCACGAGACCATCGTCTACCACAGCTTCCGCTGGCGCGGCGACCGGATCAAGGACAGTGTTGTGATCGACACCTCCTACTCGCACGACGAGATCATGGACGTAATGGAGACCAAGGAAAAGCGCTGGTGGAGATCTGCGCTCTATTACGAAGACACCCTGATCAACGATCTTGGGAAGATCCGCGACATGTACCGGGAAAAAGGCTTCCTGGATGCCAAGGTCGACACCCACTGGGTCAATTACAGCACCTCCGGCGTACGTATGGATGTGCATCTGACCGTCTCGGAAGGGCGGCGCTACCGACGTGGACACGTCGCCTTTGCTGGCAACGAACTCTTTGAGGACCGACAGTTGCGGACTCAGCTGCTGATCGACTCCGGCGACATCATGAACGGGACCAAGTTTGATGCCGAAGAGCAGCAACTGGCATCCATATACCGCGAAGAAGGCCGACTCTTCGTGCAGATCAATCCTATCAAGACCTACCGCAACGACAGCATCATCGATGTCCTCTACACCATCAAAGAGGGACAGCCGGCGACAGTAGCGGAAGTCATCATCGAAGGCAACACCAAGACGCGCGACAAGGTCATCCGGCGCGAACTGAAGATCTTCCCGGGCGACCTGTATCATCAGAGTTCCATGATGCGTTCCCAGCGCGAAGTGATGCAGCTCAACTTCTTCGACAATGTGCTTCCCGACATTCGGCAGGCCGACAAGGAAGGCGAAGTGAACATCGTCTTCAAGGTGACGGAAAAGGAGAAGGGAACCGGAACCTTCTCGGCAGGCGGCGCCTACAGCCAAAGCGAAGGCTTGACAGGAACGCTGGGCGTGCAGGTTCCCAACATCATGGGAACCGGTCGAAGGGCCGACGTTTCCCTGCAGTACGGCGAATACGCCAAGAAGACAAGCCTCAGCGTCACCGAGCCTTGGCTCTTTGACACCCCGACGAGCTTGGGAGGCAGCGTCTTCTACTCCCACACGGTCGACTACAACGATACCGGATACGACTACACGAGCTACGGTTTCGGACTCAATGTTGGCCGCCGTTTGAAGTGGCCTGACGACTACTTCTCGGTGGGCTCGGGCTACACTCTTTCTCATAACGAGTACGGCACCAGCTACACAACCTATCGCACCGGCTACCTCCTCACCGATGGCTGGGAAAGTTCGCTCTCCTTCTCTGTCTCGCGCGACGACAAGGACCTTCCCGTCTTCCCCACCAGCGGGAGCGTCTATTCGCTTTCCTGGCGCAAGATTGGCGGCCCTCTGGGCGGCGATTTCGACTGTTCTCAGACCTCGTTCAGCTCCAAGTGGTGGTTCCCGGCCGCCTGGAAGTTCGTGCTTGGGGTGGAAGCCACTGGAGGCGTCATCCAGGGCGACAAGATGCAGGCGAGTGACCTCTACCGCATGGGTGGCACGCTGGGTTATTCCGGCAAGCTGCGCGGCTACAATGCAGGCTCCATCGGCTCATCCCGCCTAGGTCGGTCCTACATCTCCACCACCGCAGAGCTGCGCTTCCCGGTCGTGGACGGCACATTCTACTTGGTCGGCTTCGCGGATGCCGGCAACGTCTTTGGCCGCACCAGCAGAACCACCGTCTACAATCACAAGGACGATCCCAACTACAGCGTCGGCAATCCTTGGACAGATATTGACATGGCAGACCTCAAGCGCGATGCTGGTCTTGGGTTCCGCTTGCAGATTCCTATGATGGGTATCCTCGGCTTTGATTTCGGATACGGATTCGATCCTCAAGAGGATTCCAATGGCCAGCCGTATCGGATGTCCAATCCGTGGGTTGCTAATTTTGTGATCGAAACCGGATATTAGGAGAATTCATGAAAATTCGCAATGCCCTTTGTCTTTCGCTTCTCGCTCTTGCGGGAGCAGTTTGCGCCGCGGACGCCCCAAGGCTTGCCGTGGTCGATTCCAAGGCAGTCTTCGACGGTTACCTCGGCACTAAGGAAGCTCAGGCGAAATACGACAAGCAAGTTGCTTCCTGGGAACAGGAAGTCGCCGATCGCCAAAAGGAGCTTGTCAACCTCAAGGAGAAGTTTGAGAAGCAGAGTCTCATGCTCTCCGAAGAAAAGAAGAGGAAGCTTCAGGACCAGTTCCAGCAGAAGCAGTCGGATCTGCAGAAGCTGGTCTCGACTCTCTATGGCAAGGACGGCAAGGTCCTGAAGGAGAACGAGAAGTTCACCGGTCCCATCGTGCAGAAGATCCGCACCACGGTGCAGACGGTCGCCAAATCTGAAGGCTACGATTTCGTCTTCGATCGCGGAGCCGGAGCCGTCTTCTACTGGAAGGATGATGCCGACTTGACCCAGAAGGTCCTGGATCGCCTCAACTCCGATTACGGCGGATCCGTCAGCGCGCCGCGCACTTCAGCTCCGGCCTCAGCGCCAGCAATAACGCCTGCGACTTCGACAACGCCTGATTCCAAGGCCTTGCCCGCAGCCAAGTAGTCTCCTTTGCCGCTGCCTTTAGGCCTCCGTGCTTCCGAAGTCGCTCGACTTTGCGGTGCGCAGTTGGAAGGTGAGGATCATATTCTGGAGACCCTAGCGTCTCCAGAATATGCCAGCGAGACAGATTTGGTCATCTGGTTTCGGGCAGGGAAGTCCCTGCCCATGGGCATTCCAGATTCTGTCGCAATTCTTTGTTTGCCCGACCAGGCTCTTGGTCAGCGCACGCGACTAGTTCACCCCAATCCCCTCGCAGCTTTGCAAAAATTGCTGGAGGGACCGTGCGCCCCCGCTCCAGCTGCGGAGCATTGGCTTTCGGACGTGCAGATTGTGAGCCGCTTTGGAGAAGGAGCGTGGGGAGCCCGCATTCACCCCACCGCAGAGATCCATCCCAGCGTACGCCTTGCTCCGGGGGTCGTCGTCGAAGCCGGATGTTCCATCGCCGCCGACAGCATCCTGGAAGCTGGATGCATCCTACACCGCGGCACCCACCTGGACGCAGGATGCCGTATCGGCTCCGGAACGGTGCTCGGCTCCCCTGGCTTTGGCCTAGTTCCTGACGCTACCGGCTTTGCCGTCCTCCCCCATCATGCCGGGGTCGTCCTAGGCAAGGGCGTGCATCTGGGGCCGCTCTGCAATGTCTCTGCGGGCATGCTCGACGCCACTTCCATCGGTTTGGGAAGTCATCTCGACGCCCAAGTGCAAGTCGGTCACAATTGCCACATTGGGTACAAATGCCGTATCGCGGCCCAGACCGGCCTCTCCGGTTCGGTGCGCTTGGGAGACCGCTGCTTGGTGGGAGGCCAGGCCGGCTTTGCCGACCATGTCACTCTCGGAAGCGACTGCATCGTGGCCGCTCGCGCCGGCGTGACCAAAAATTGGCCCGATGGCACCAGCCTTGGCGGTTTCCCGGCTCGACCGCTTTCGCAATGGCGTCGGGACCTGGCTCGACGAGCCTAAGCTCCTTCTTCGATCTCGCGTTCCAGGGCCTGCAGACGCCAACTTTCGGCATAGTAGCCGCCTTGCGCCAACAGTTCCTCGTGGCTTCCAACTCCGACCAGACGACCCTTCTCAAGGACCAAGATGCGATCAACCCACTGAAAAGCGCTGTAGCGATGGCTTGAGACCACGCGCGCGCGCCCAGAAAAGTGTGGGCGCAGCCGCTCCAGAATGCCGGCCTCGGTTGCGGCATCTACCGCCGAGAGGGTGTCATCCAGCAGCAGCACCTCGGCTTCCTTGGCCACGGCACGTGAGAGCGAAAGTCGTTGGCGCTGCCCACCTGACAGATTGACGCCGCGCTCCCCCAGCACCGCTTGGTAACCACCCTGGATCTGCGGAATGTCTTGATCAAAACAAGAAAGGCTGGCCCAGGGCTCAGGATCTCCCATGGTTACCCCCTCGGGACGGCCCATCAGGATATTCTCGGCGATGGTTTGGGAAAAGAGGAAACCGTCTTGCGGCACCAGTGCAAAGTGGGCAAAGAGCTCTTCGCCAGGAAGACGGGAAATGTCCAGGCCGCGCAAGAAGACGGTCCCTTCGGGAGGACGGCGCAGGCCGCACAGAAGCGCCAGGAGCGTCGTCTTGCCAGCACCCGGACCTCCGGCAAGGCCGAGCCCCTCGCCTTCCTCCAATACAAAGGAGACGTCTTCCAAGGCCGGGAGCGCATCGGGCCGGTGACGGAAGGAAAGATGACGCACCTCCAGAAGCGGCACGCCGGCACGTGGCCCAGGAACCACCAATCCTGCCTCGGAAGGAGCCTTGGCCTCGAACTCGTCCATCTCGCGCTCCAGCAGCTGCAGGCGATCAAGGCTTGCCACTCCGCGTTGGAAAAGGCTCGTGACCCAACCGAGTCCTACCATAGGCCACTGCAGCCTGAAAAACACCATCACCGCCGCCGACACCGTGCCGATGCTGGTGCG
>DAIPHW010000034.1:0-18803 GCA_036771135.1 Fibrobacterota bacterium
GAAAACAGGGTCGGGTGCCGTGATATGGTCGTACCAAGCCGGACCACCTTTGGCGCCGCGCGGCCCTTGAAGGGAAGCCAGCACCTCGGGAGGGAGGGCCATTGGACTTTCGGACCACCATAAGAAACGGCGGCGCTCCGGCAGCCATGTTCCGTGAAGGACGCTTAGCGGCATGAATTCAAGACTTTCGTGCGGAAAAAAACGCTCATCAGGCGCCGGTACCGCTCAAGGTCTCCGCCCACTTCAAACTGCGAGAGCTTGCAAGGAGCGGCCTGTTTGTGAAAGGTTTGAGGAGCTTGGCACTTTCCGAAAATATCGAACGGAGAACCGTTTCCGCATTCTTGGAAAGTTCCGTCGAGCCCGGCTGTACATGTTGCCATGAACACCGTATCCTCGACATCACCCCCGGTCTTGTAGAGAGACTATAGAAAATCCCAGAAAAGAGGGAAAGGTGTTTTTTCAAAAAGGCTTCGCTCCCTTTTTGTCGACTACTACTGACAATTTCTCATTTCGGTACATCTATCCTATCAACATTCAATCCGGTGTGGCATGGTGCGCAGATTGCTTTGGTATCGGTTGCGACAAACTTAATGACGGAGAGCAATATGGATTTGATGCTGGATGAAGAAAAGACCGAGTTATCTGGTTGCCGTGATTTCCTTAAGGAGGGGGATGACTACTTGCGCGTTGTGCATACTAGCGGCCATCGCCCTGAACTCTTTACGCCAGAAATTGTCTTCAACGTGCTTTCCATGTCCCTCGAGAAGCTGATCATGGCGCTGGTGACGCATTCCGGATGTCTTCCCGAGAACCACACCTTTCGCGAACTATCTGAGGCTTGCCATGCCGTCGAGCCGCTCGATGAGCGCGACCGTGAGCTCCTGATCTCCCTCGACGATCACAACAACCTCTGCTCGCTGGAAGTCTTCCAGCAGATCTTGCCCAACAAGGAGCGAATGTCTGCCTTTATCGCTTTGGCGGAGCGCTTCCAGGCCTTAGCCCATCAGCGTCTCGGAGTTCCGATGCCTTAGGTGTGGGGCGGCGGGATGGGGTCGGCGGCGGTCTGTGCTAAGTCGCGCAGTTCGGCCAGGAACTCCGTTGAGTCTTTGAAGCGGCGGTAGACCGAGGCGAAGCGCACATAGGCCACCTCGTCCATGCCCTGCAGCTCCTTCATGACCAGTTCCCCGACCAGCTGGCTGGAGACTTCCGTCTGCCCCAGCGAATGCAGTAAGCTTTCTACCCGGTCCACCAGGGCGTCCATCTGGCGGATGCCGATGGGGCGCTTCTTGCAGGCGGTCATCACGCCGCGCAGGATCTTCTCGCGTTCGAAGGGTTCGCGACGGCCATCAGTCTTCACCATGATCATCGAGATGGTCTCGATGTACTCGTAGGTGGTGAAGCGCTTGCCGCAGCCCAGGCATTCGCGGCGGCGACGGATGGCGCGGCCTTCCTTGGCGGCTCGCGAGTCGACCACCTTGTCCTCCGGATATCCGCAGAATGGGCACAGCATGGCTAAAGTGTAGCTCTTGCGGCGGCTTGTGACAGTGATTCGGGCCCTATGGCTACCTATCTTTGGGCCGGTACGGAAAGGGAGGATACGTGGACGAGATCGAGACACCCTTGGATGCGGACGCGCCGGTCGAACTGGAGTCGCCGCTAACGCTTGAAAATCCTTATGAGGGGCTGGTAGCCGGCGCCTTGGACGACGGCGAGGAACTGGAGATCGCCGAGCCTTCGGGTTTCTGCCCGCCGCCCGAACGGCTGCTCTTGGCGCTGCTCTTTGTTTCGACAGATCTTGTCACGATCAAGGCGGCTCGCGAGATCCTGGGAAACCCGGACCTTACAGTCCGACAGCTAGAGAAACTTGCTGTTGCGGTGGACGAGGAATTAGCGAGCCAAGGATCACCATTGACGGTGGCCTCGCTTGCCGGCGGCTACCGGCTGCGCACCCGTGCCGAGTACTATCCGCTGCTGCGGCCGCTCTTCAAGGAGCAGCAGGCGCGCAGGCTGTCGCAGGCTGCTGTCGAGACGCTTTCTGTCATCGCCTACAAGCAGCCCATCACCAAGGCCGAGATCGAGGCCATCCGCGGCGTCTCGGCCGACGGGGCGCTCAAGAAGCTGCTGGAGAAGCGGCTGATCACCATCTCGGGCCGGAGCGACCAGCCAGGGCGGGCGCTTACCTACGGGACCACGAAGGACTTCTTGGAATACTTCGGTATCCGCAAGGTGCCCGACGACTTGCCGCGCCTAGCCGAGTTCGAGGACTTGGTTCAATCCAAGGCGCTGCTCCCTCAGATGCGCCAGGGGGAACTCTTCCAGGCCGAGCAGGAGGATGCTTCGTGAATTACGCTATCGTGGGCGCCGGAGCTGTGGGCGGCTTCTACGGCGCAAAGCTCGTGGCCAGTGGCCGCGAGGTCCATTTTCTCTACCACAGCGAATATGCGGCCGTGAAAGCAAAAGGGCTGCAGGTGAAGAGTCCTCTGGGAGATCTGTCGCTTCCCGTGAAGGTCTACCGCGAGGCTTCCGAGATGCCCAAGGTGGATGTGGTGATTGTCGCCCTTAAGGCCACCCAAGGCGAAGCGCTGGCTTCGGCACTTCCGCCGCTGATGCACGAGGGCACTTATGTGCTCTGCCTCCAGAACGGCCTGGGCAACGAGGAATGTATTGCCGAGCTGATCGGGAACCGCCGCGTGATCGCCGGTGCCGCTTTCATCTGCTCCGAGCGCGGCGAGCCGGGCGTGGTCCACCACTACGGCGAGGGGCGCCTTTCCATCGGCCCTTACTTCTTAGATGCTTCCCCTGAGGTGCTGGAGACGGCGCGGGCCATTGCCGCCGACTTCAAGGCCGCTGGAGTTCCCTGCAAAGTGCAACCCAACGGGCGTTCGGTGAAGTGGGGCAAGCTTATCTGGAACATTCCCTACTCGGGCGGTTCCCTCTACTACGGGGCCGTTCCCACCGACCAGATCGCCGGGAACCCGGAGCGCGAAGCTTTCGTGGAGACGCTGATGGCCGAGGTCATGGAGGCCTCGGTGCATGACGGGGCCGCCATCGATCCGGCACTTCCCGGACAGAATCTGTCCGCAACGCGCAGCATGGGGGCCTACAAGCCATCCATTTTAGTCGACTTCGAGAAGGGACGTGCGGTGGAGGTGGACTGCATCTTTGCCGAGCCCTTGCGCCGTGGGCAGGCCGCAGGTCTTGAGATGCCAGCGCTTGTGGAGCTGCTTCGCGGCATTCGCGCCACGCTTGCGCGCTAGCGGTGCAGGTTGACGGGAAGCGACGACGACTCGAGCAGTAGGCGCGCCTCATCGGCCGGCAGGGGCTTCGCGAAGAGGTAGCCCTGGCCGTACTCGCAACCGATGCCGCGCAGGAACTCCACCTGATGGGGATTTTCTACGCCTTCGGCCACCACATCCATGGAGAGGGCGTGGGCCAAGGTGGAGATGGTGCGCAGGATGTCTTCTCCCGGGCCTGGCTGGGCGATGCGGCAGGTGAAGGAACGGTCGATCTTGAGGGTGTCCAGTGGCATGCGGGAGAGGTAGGAGAGCGAGGAATAGCCGGTCCCGAAATCGTCCATCGCCAGGCGAATGCCGACGCCTCGCAAGCGCTGCAGCACTTCCAGAGCCTTGTCGAGGTTCTGCATCACGGCGCTTTCGGTGATCTCAAGCTTCAGACGCTCGGGAGGAAAGTGCGATTCCTCCAGCACCGAGAGCAGCTGGTCGGCGAGATCAGCGTAGCGGAACTGGCGAAGTGACAGATTCACGCTCAGGAAGATCTCCCGTGCCCGTGGATTTTCCTCTTCCCACTCCCGGCAGATGCGGCAGGACTTCGAGAGCATGGCAAGTCCAATAGGATGTACGAGTCCCGATTCCTCGGCCATGGGGATGAATTCGGCCGGGGCCACCAGGCCGCGCAGCGGGTGATTCCAGCGCACCAAGGCTTCAAAGCCGGCGACTTCCAGGGTCGAGAGCGAGATGATGGGCTGGAAGTAGGGGATGAACTGGTCTTCCTCGACGCCGCGCCGCAGGTCGGCTTCCAATTTGCGCATGCCCACTAGCAGGTCTCGGTAACCGGCGGCAAAGACTTCCTGTTGGTCGTCTCCCAGGCTGCGCGCTTTCGCCAAGGCCGCGCGGGCGTTTTCCAGGATCTCTTCGGGATCAAGACCGGCGGCGTTCTCGGGGCAGTGAATGCCCACGCAGCAGGAGAGGTCGATGCGCTCCTGATCTACTTGAATTGGCTCGGTCATCCGCTGGCGCAAGAGGGCTGCGAACTCTTCGACTTCGCGTTGGGAGTCGATGTGCTCCACTAGCAGAGCAAATTCGCTGGCGCCGATGTGAGATGCCGTGTCGCCGGGGCGCTGGATGCCTTCGATGCGCTCGGCGATCATGCCCAAGAGGTCGTCGAGGAAGCGCGGACTGTGGCTTTCCGAAAGGCTCCGCCAGCGGTCCATGGCCATGGAGAGAATGGCAAATGGCTTGCCTTCGTCGCGCCGCAGTACTAGCTGGCGCAGGCGGTCCAGGAACAGTTGGCGATTGGGAAGGCCGGTAGCGGCATCGAAGAGGGTGTTGTGGAGAAGCTGCTCCTCGGCCTCCTTGCGGCGCGAAATGTCCTGGAGCGAGCCTTCGTAGCCGATCACGGTGCCGTCGCCTCGGCGCAGCACGCGGGCGTTCTCCTGTACCCACACGGACTTTCCGTCCTTGCGCCACATCTGCGACTCGAAATCCGATACGCGCTCGTGGGTGAGCACCTGTTGGACAAATTCCGTCCGGCGTCGCGGATCGGCGTAGAGGTCGCGCCCGGCGTCGCGGATCGCTTCGATGAGCGCTGCCGGGGTCTCGTAGCCCAGGATGCGGGCTAGCGCCGCGTTGGCGTTGAGAAGGCGCCCGTCGGGCGTGGAGAGGTAGAGTCCTTCAGCGGCGTTTTCGAAGATGGAGCGGTAGCGGCGGTCGGCCTCGCGAGCCTCCTCGTCGTGGATGCGCTCGCGTGTGATGTCGCGGGTGTGGACCAGAAGCCCATGCACGCTGGGCTGGTCTAGGAGGTTCTTGATCTTGGATTCGGTCCAGATCACGGCTCCGTCGCGCCGGCGCATGCGGCAGGAAAAGTCGATGGCTGCGCCGCGTTCACGCGCCACGGCCTGGATCAGCGAGGCGACGCGCGGATAGTCCTCGGAAGCCACGCAATCAGTAAAGAGACGCCCCGAAAGCGAGGTAGGCGAATTGCCCAAGAGCCTTTCGGTGAAGTTGTTCTGATAAAAGATGGTGCCTTCGGTGTCCAGGATGGAGATCATCTCCGAGGAGTTGTCCACCATTTCCTGCAGCAACGGATCGATTTCAGTGGCGCTGCGGGCGGAATGTTTCGTCTCGACTAGCGAGAGGCTGATGCTTGCTCCCACCACTTCGCGGTCGCCCTGGAACTGAGGGTGGTAAAGGGCACGGAACACCAGTGGCGAGGCGTCACCAAGCTCCAGCGGCATTAAGCTGGAGACAAGTTGCCCCTCCAGGGCTAGACGCAGATGCTCGCGCAGGGGAGCGTGCAAGGACTCGGGAACGATCTGGTAGATGGAAAGGCCGGTGCGAACCTCCACCTTCCAAGCGCGTTGCGCCAGTAGCCGGCTGGACTCATTGTCGCCGACCACAATCCCCTCGCGGTTCACGAAAAGCAAGGGTGCCAAGGATACCCGCGATTTAGGGTCCTCGGGATTGATGCGCCACGAGGCGAATTCGATAAACATCAGGACTGCGAGTTTAGCAACTTGTGGACTCGGGGAGGGGGGCGTTTCTCACGGAGACGGCAGATACTCCCATACCACGATGCCGACGAAGAGCTTCTTTCCCTGCAGATAAGCGGCAGCCGGCTCCTCTCGGACCGTTCCCGACTGGCTGGCGTGGCGCAAGAGGGGAGGAGCGCCATTTCCAGAGGGCACCAGAAATCCTGTGTGGTGCAGGAAAATGTGCGGAGTCTTGCCGACGAAACCGATGCCGCGGATGCGCGGGGCGTTTTTCGGATTGGAAAGCCAAGCGATGGCTTTGGCGCGCGGCAGGTAGGTAAGCGTCAGAGACGAGTCCCGTCGCTCGATTCCGTGGGAGGCGTAGAACTTGTGAAGCTCTAGGAGTCGCGTCTCGCGGATGCTTCCGGGCAGTTCCAAAAGTCGCACCCGTGAGGCGTTGGAAGAAAGCCATCCGCATTCCATGTAGTGATTGCGGTTACCCCACCCGACGTTTCCGTTGCGGTAGCGGATGGAATCGAGAACGCTTTGGAACAAAGCCTCATCGCGACTGCGTGCCAGCGCCTCGGATTCTTCGATGAAGGTGACGCAGTCGAACGAGTCGAATCGGATCCGGGGCTTCGGGTCGCCAAGCGCTGCGTCGCCCTCGCCCATGGGGCCGAGCAGATACGGACGTCCAAGCAAGGAGCGACTCGCCGCTTCTAGGCGGGCGTGCAGCGAAGACTCGGGAAGATTGGACAGAATCTGTCCCACAGGCCCTGAGAGCAGGCTGGAAAGTGCGAACGAGAGAAGGAGCGTCATAGGAAAGCCGAGATCACGAGATAGGCCGAGAGAATCCCCAAAATTGCCGTCATGCCCCAGCCCACGACGTTGCTCACCATCCCGTTGACGTGTTCGCCCATCACTTCCTTGTTGTTGACTAGGAGCAACATGCACACCAGCACCACCGGAAGCAAAATGCCGTTGATCACTTGGCTCCAGACTGAGATCTGGATGAGCGGAGCATTGGGGATAAGGATGATTCCCATGCCGATGAGTAGGATGCCGGTAAAGAGGGCGTAGAACTGGGGCGCTTCGTCGATGCGCTTGTCGATGCCAGCCTCGAAACCAAAGGCCTCGCAGACGTAGAAGGCAGTCGCGACCGGGAGGATGGTCGCTGAGAAAATGGCCGCGATGAAAAGCCCTAAGGCGAAGATCGACGAGGCGAGATTTCCCGCCAGGGGCTTCAGGGCCATGGCGGCATCCTTGGCCTCGTTGATGTTGATATGGTTCAGATGGAGCGTCGAGGCGCAAGAGACCATGATGAAGACGGCCACGACGATCGTGAGTACGCAGCCGACGGCTACGTCTACAAGCGTGTATTTGTAGTCCTCAATCTTGAGTCCCTTTTCGATCACCGCCGATTGCATGTAGAACTGCATCCACGGAGCGATGGTCGTTCCAACCAGCCCGATCACCATGGCGATGTAGTCGGTCTTGAACTGGATCTGCGGATGCACCATGGCGTGCCCCACCAGCCCCCAGTCGGGCTTGGCCATGATGGCTGAGACCACGTAGCACAGCAGGAACGCCGAGAAGACCAGGAAGATGCGTTCGGCGATCTTGTAGTTGCCCTTGACCACCAAGAGCCACACGGCGGCACCGGCGATGGGCACCGAGATGTACTTGGAGATGTTGAAGACCTGCATGGATCCTGCGACGCCAGCAAATTCCGTGGTGGTGTTGGCGAGGTCAGCGACCAAAAGGCCCACGAAGATGAAGAAGGTGATCTTGACCCCGGCATTTTCGCGGATGAGATCGGCGAGGCCCTTCTGGGTCACGAGGCCCATGCGGGCATTCATCTCCTGCACCACGAAGAGCACGATGCCGCAGGGAACAAGCGCCCAGAGCATGTTGAGGCCGTACTTGGCGCCGGCCACCGAGTAGGTGGTGATGCCGCCCACGTCGTTGTCGACAGAACCTGTCACGATTCCCGGTCCAATGATGGCCAAGAGCAGCAAGAACTGCTTCCAAAAAGTCTTGCGCTTGTTCATCCTGCCCTCCAGCGACGGCTGGGAGATTTCAGCATCTCGTACACCACGTCGTCCACCACCACGGCGCCCACCAAGCGGTCGTCTTTGTCGACCACCGGCACCGAGAGCAGGCTGTACTTGCTCACCAGTTCCACGAGTTCGGGAATGGGGTCGGTGTCGCGCACGCTGTGGATGCGCTTGCCCCCTTCAATTTCCGACAATTTCTGATCAGGGGATGATATGGCCAAGGCCGGAAGCGGCACTAGGGCCGTCAGGTGATCTTGGCTATCCACCACGTAGAGCGAGTAGATGGTCTCAGGGTCGGGACGCTGACGGCGCAGCTCCTCGAAGACCTGCTCCACGGTGTCTTCGTTCCGAAAGCAGATGTATTCGGTGCTCATGAGCGACCCGACCTCGTCGTCTGGGTACTCCATGAGCTCGCGCACCTCGTCAGAGGCGGTCTTCTCCATCTCTTCCAGAAGCTCTTCGGCCTTGTCTTCGCCGACTTCGTCCAGGATGTCGGCGACCTCGTCGGAGGGCATTTGCTCCAAGACGTCAGCAGCCAGTTCCAAGGGAAGCTCCCTGAGGATCTGGGCCTGGGCCTCGGGCTCCATCTCCTCTAGCACCTCGGCAGCGTGCTCGGCGTCCAGGGACTTGAAGAGGATAGCCTGGCTGTGGCCGTCGAGGTCTTCCACCAAGTCTGCCAGATCCGAAGGATGCAGGGTCTTGAGGTTGGCGGTGTCGATGGTGAGCTTGAGTCCGTGCTGATCGGGCACGAAGGCTTCCATGCGCGACCAGGGAATGTAGGAGGTAGAAAGCGACCCTCCAAAGGTCTCGACGAGTTTGCGCACCAGGGCGTCCACGCCCAAGCGACGCAAGAGTCCCGCCATGCCCACATCCATAGCCACCACGAAGGTGCCGCCCGAGACGATGGCCAAGCGGATGTCGTTTACGCGCACCACTTTGCGGCCATCCACGTCGAGGATCTGTTTGTCCAGCAGCACGTGCTTGAGGTCGATGGCCCCCTGAGGAGGCTCAACATCGCGAAGCTTGGTGAAGGCAAATGTGTAGCGGGTGGAACTCTTGCCGACCTTGGTCAGCGAAACATTTTCCCACGCGACGATGCGTTTGCCCTGAGGTGTCCGCAGGCGACAGGCGACAACCCGTGGGGGTTCGTCATCCAGCGCCAGAAGTTCAAGAATTCTTCCGCGGCCTAACCCATCCGGCAGGAGGACGGGCGAGTGGAGCGACCGCGAGAAGTAGAAGCTCTGGTTTCCCGGCATGGCTCCCCCTCCTTTTGACTCATGGACGTCCTTTCAATGAGGGCAGGAAAGTTAATCCTCGCCCTTTGCTGAGAACACCCCGGAAATGCTCGGAAACACCCCTGCAACAAAAGGAGAGCGGGACGTCTACCAGGAGGCGCCGCTGCGGGTGGTTTTATCAGGAGTGACCGCGCCTCCGACTCCCAGCGGCAGAGGTTCTGTGGTGTCTTCCTTGGCATCCCCGACGCGAGGGCTGGGACGCGGGTTGCCATGGCTGCGCATGGGTTCGCGAGTGCGGTAGTGCGGTGCGAGGACGCTGTCAGCAGCCGCCTGCAAGCCTTGGCGAGTCACCTCGTCAAGAGGGGCTGCAGGAGCTTCCTGAGCGCGGGAGGTCATGGCCACAAGCAGAATTGAAATGCAGAACAAAAGCGGTCGCATACTGCGATTGGTCGCGGAATGCATTGAGATGGTTCGCCTTGAAAAAGTCATTGTGGTCAAAGTGAACATTCTACATTCAGTTTCATGAGCCAGGTAAAAATACCCTTCACCAAGGAGGGATATGATCGTGCTGTCGCTGAGTTGGAGCGTCTGCGCAATGTGGAGCGCCCCAGTGTCATTCTTGCCATCCAAGAGGCCCGTGCCCAGGGGGATCTTTCGGAGAACGCCGAATACGATGCCGCCAAGGAGAAGCAAGGACAGATCGAGGCGCGCCTCCACGAGCTGGAGGACAAGATCGCTCGTGCAGCCATCATCACGGCCAATACCGCCAATTCTGAAACGGTGGTTTTTGGGGCCCAGGTGACGGTGGTTGATAAGGCGCTCGACAAGGAGATCGTCTACACCCTAGTCGGGCCTGAGGATGTGGATCTGATGCAAAACCGCATTTCCATCAGTTCTCCTATCGGCAAGGCTCTGATCGGCAAGCGCAAGGGAGACTTGGTCGAGGTCCAGACTCCGCGTGGGCTCAAGCAACTGATCGTCAAGGAGTTCCGTTAAGGGCACTCATGGCGGCCCCCTTTCTGCTCATCACGGGGGACAATCCTCCCGAACGCCAGCTTCAGGAAGCCAAGGCGCTGCGCGATTGGCTGGGTGAAGATCCCGACAATCTAGGGCGCAATGTCTTTCAGGGGGCCGAGACCGATCCCGACACGTTGCTGATGGCGCTCACCCCGTCCCTGTTTGCGGCCAAGAGCGCTGTGGTGGTGCGCGGAGCCCAGGAGTGTCCGGTGGCCGTGGTGGAAGTGCTCACGGCTTCGGTTCCCGCAGCGCTAGAAAGCGATATTGCGGTGTTCGTGGTCGGTGAGAAGGGGCCCAACGCCACCACCAAGGTGGGCAAGGCCTTTGCGCAGATGGCCAAGAAGTTGGCTCGCGACATTCCCTGTCCGAGTCCCAAGGTCCAGGATCTGCCCGGTTGGGTGATGCGGGTGTGCAAAGAACGGCAGGGGCGCAGCATCGAGAAAACGGCGGCTGAACTCCTGGTGGAGCGCGCCGGGACCACCGATTTTCGCGCCGTGGGCGAAGTGCTGGGGGATCTCGAGCGAGAGTTGGAAAAACTTTCCTTGGGGTTGGCGCCTGGCGAAGGCATCACCGTGGCACGAGTGGATGACATGGTGGGGGATCGTCGTCCGGTGAGCCTGCAGGATTTGCAGGGGGCGCTGTTGCAACGCCGTCCGGCGGTTGCCGTGGATGCTTGGCAACGCCTGCGTCACGAAGGAATTCCCGCCTTCTTGCTAGCCCAGATGTGCTTTTCTGATTTCCTTTCTGCGTATCGCTTGCGTCTAGCTATGGATCGGGGGACTCGGGCCCGCGATGCTGCCCAGTCCTTAGGAATCAACGCTTGGGTGATGGAAAAACGCGGTTTGGAAGCCGCCGCGCGAGGGCGCTCGATTGAACGCTGGCGAAAGGATCTGCTTTCGCTGTGCCGAATCGAAGCCATCGAGAAGCGCGGAGGTTATCCTTTCGACTATCAACTGGATCTTGAGTTCTATCAGCTCGCCCGTTAAGGAGGGTGCCATGTGCAAGGTATCGACAGGTTGTGAAGGCCTGGATCGGATGCTTTTCGGAGGTCTTGTCGAGGGCTACTGCGCGGTCTTGGAAGGATCGGCGGGCACCGGCAAGACCACGCTTGGCTGGCAATTTCTGGTGGACGGCTGCCGTCGCGGCGAGCCCGGCATCGCCATCACCTTCGAGGAATTTCCCGAGCAGTGGTACGAGCATGCCCTTGAGCACGGCTGGGACCTGCGCGAGTGGGAAGACAAGGGACTCCTGAAGATCTCGTTTTCCGATCCGCAGACCTTTCTCGACGACATCGAAGACTTGGACGGCCGCATCGCCGGCATGGTCGAGGAGCTGGGCGCCAAGCGCATCCTGCTCGACAGCGTGAGCCACTTCGAGCGCCTGACCGACGATCCGTCGCTGCTGCGCCAGATTGAGACAGAACTTGTCAATGCCCTGAAGCGCGAAGGCCTTACTTCGATGCTGCTCAAGGAAAATCCCCACGTCCTGGGGGGCTGGGATAAGGGCGACACCCGCATCGCTTTCGTGGCCGACGCCTTCATCACGCTGCGCTACATCGAGTCGCAGAGCGAGGTGAAACGCGGCATCGCCGTGCTCAAGATGCGCGGCAGCGATCACGACAAGGCCATCCGCGAATACCGCATCAAGGAAGGCGGCATCGAGGTGGGCGAGCCGTTTCAGGGGCTCTTGGGGTTATTTGCAGGAGCCACACAGAAGGCATGAGCCGCCCCGTACATCGCTACGAGGAGAGTTGGGTCCATCACCCCGAGGCTGCCGCTGGCACCCGAGTGGTCATGGAGCCTTCCGATTCCCAGCATCTGCATCGCGTCCTGCGACTTTCGTCGGGAACCCGTTGTACCGTTACCGACGGGCGCGGTTCGGTCTTTGAGGCGGTGCTGACCACATCCGATCCGCGTCGCAGCGAGCTCGAGGTGGAACATCTCCTGGAGATCCGCCAAGAACCGCCACGCTTGTCGCTGGCCCAGGCGCTTCTCAAGGTCCGCGGCATCGAGGATGTCTTTGAGCTTTGCGCCCAGACGCCCTTGCGCGCCTTTCGCCCGCTCTGGAGTGAGCACTGCCAGCTGCCGCGCGGCAGCGACATGGCCGGGCAGCTTGATCGCCTGCGCCGCAAGGCGGCTTCGGCCATCCAGCAGTCCAAGCAGGCCTGGCTCTGCGAGATCCTTCCGCCGATGGAGTTTGAACAATTTTTGTCTGAGCTTCCCGACGGCGAGACCTTGTGGTTCTGCGACATGGAGGGCTCTCCGGCCCCTCAGCCGAAGGCCTCGGGTTGGATTGCCATTGGTCCGGAAGGGGGCTTCTCGGCGACCGAATCGGCTCGGGCTCGCGAGCGCGGTGCCGTGCTGCTTTCTTTGGGAAACACCCGGTTGCGGGCCGTGGCGGCAGGGCTTTACGCGCTGGGGCGACTTTCGGTCTAATTTCAAGGTGATTGCAGAGGCGGGCGAGCTATGGGATTCCGGCTACCTTGAGCTTTAGGCGAAAGGAGCCATTTCCCTATGGATGCTCGCAAGATCTTCGTTTTGGACACCTCGGTGGTGCTGCACGACCCCAAGGCGCTGGCGCAGTTTGGCGACAACGACTTGGTGGTCCCTTTGGCGGTGCTCTCGGAGGTGGACACCTTTAAGAGCGGGGAGGACCAGAAGGCCTACCACGCCCGCGAATTTTCGCGCCAGCTCGACCGCCTCAAGGAGGAGCACGAGACGCTGCTCACCTTCGTGCCGCTGCCCGAGCCTGCCACTGGCGGCATCTGTCTTTCGGGGGCGGGGGATTGGTACGGGCGAGTGCCACGCGAGTTTGATCGCGACAGGAAGGATAAAGAGATCATCGCCACGGCGCTGCGCTGGCACGAGGAGCACCCCGAGCGCGAGGTGGTGCTCGTCAGCAAGGACACCAACGTGCGCCTGATGGGACACGCTTGCGGTCTGCGCACCGAGGACTACAAGCGCGGCCAAATCCGCGACATGGACGTGCTCAGCCAGAGGCCCCTGGTGCTGGATGTGGATGATGCTCTGGTAGATCGCCTTTCGCGCGAGGGAAGTCTTCCCCTCTCCGAGATTTCGGGGGTGGAGCTTGGGCGCAACGAGTGCGTGACGCTCTTGGGACTGGGCCACCCCAACAAGTCGGCTCTGGCGGTGGTGCAGGGCGGCGGAGACGGCCTGATCCTTCGGCGCCTCTTGCGCGACGAAGCGCGCTTGTGGAACCTTGTGCCCCGCAACCGCGAGCAGATCTTCGCTTCTAATTTTCTGCGCGATCCGGATGTGCGGTTGGTCTCGCTAGTTGGCAAGGCCGGCACCGGAAAGACGCTTTTGGCCTTGGCCGGAGCGCTAGAGCAGGTGCTTGATCCGCGTCGCCGCCTGTATCGCAAGATCGTGGTGGTGCGCCCTTTCGTAGCGGTAGGGAAGGAGCTGGGCTGGCTTCCAGGCGATGTGGCCGAGAAAATGTCTCCTTGGATGAAGCCCATCTTCGACAATATTTCGCTGCTTCTGGGGGACGAAAAGGAAGCGCGTCGCGAAGGCCGCGAGCCGGTGCGGGTGCAGGCCATGTTGGACCAGGGACTATTAGAACTAGAGCCACTGACCTTCGTGCGCGGCCGTTCCATCAACGATGCCTTCCTCATCATCGACGAGGCCCAGAACCTCACACCCCATGAGATCAAGACCCTGATGACGCGCGCTGCCGGTCGTTCTAAGGTGGTACTTACCGGAGATCTCGGCCAGATCGACACCCCCTATCTCGACAGCCATTCCTCTGGGCTTACCCATGTGGTCAAGAAGTTTGCCGGCCTTCCCATCGCCGCTCATGTGACCCTATCCAAAGGGGAGCGCTCAGAATTGGCCGAATTGGCCGCTGATTTGCTCTGAGTCGATATCTGGAGCAAATCGGTTTTCCTTTGCTTTGCTTGAAGGAGCGCGAATGCGCTGCAGCCTGAACTTCTCTCCTTTACCTTAAGTGCGCTTATCGTAAAAGGAGAATTCCATGCTTGATCTCAAGACAACCGTGCTGCGGATGGTGAAAGGGCGAAGACTTTCCCTAGCCTTAGGGCTTGTCTGTGGATTGGGGGCTACCTCTGCTGGTGCGGCATCGTCGTTCCACTGGGGCAACGTCGCCATTGGCGGTGGTGGCTTTGTTTCGGCCATTGTCCCGTCGAATCTTGAAAAGAACCTCTTCTACGCCCGCACGGACGTGGGCGGCGCCTACCGTTGGAACGAATCCGGCAAGAAGTGGGTGGCACTGACCGACTGGATCGGCGCCGACGAGCTTGGCTTGTGGGGCATCGAGGCGTTGGCTGTGGATCCCAAGACTCCCGGCAAGGTATACATGATGGCCGGCACGGTCTATTGGAACATGATCAACGGCAAGGGACGCACGGCTTTCCTGCGCTCAAGCGACTACGGCGCCACTTGGGAGAAGATCTTCGTGTGGGACACCGTCACGCAGGACTTCAACGCCAACGGCAACGGCATGGGACGCGGCAACGGCGAGCGTCTGGCGATCGATCCGAACGATCCGGATGTCATGTTCTACGGCTCGCGTGACAAGGGCCTCTGGAAGAGCACCGACAACGGCAGCACCTGGAAGCATGTGGATGGCTTCACCAAGGCGGCCGGATACGATACGACTTGGAATGGTTGCGGCTTCTCCTTCGTCCAGTTTGCTCCCGGCAGCTCCACGACGATGTATGCTGGCTTCCTGCGCGAGGGTGACAACGTCTTCAAGTCCACCGACGGAGGCGCGACCTGGACCGCTCTTCCCATTCCCTCTAAGCTTTACACCACCGCTGGCGGTTCCAAGGTCCGTCTGATGCCCCAGCGTCTTGCCGTGCCTTCTGGCAACTCGATCTTTGTCACTTTTGCCGACGGCGCAGGCCCTCACACCATGGCCTGGAGTGAAGGGTGGGGGATGATTGCCGACGGCTTTGGGCGCGGTGCTATTCTCAAGTACAACTTCGACTCGGCCAGCTGGTCCGACGCTTCTCCAGAGAACTTCATCGACGACGGTGCCAAGGCTGCGGGCACGTATGATGACATGGACGTAGCGGGGGGGACGTATCAGTACCTCGCCCCTTACGGCGGCATCTATGCTCAGCCCGGCGATTCCTTGAAGATGGTCGCAAGCAACATGGGCTACCGCGGTCCTCAGTTCTGGAAGCTCGATTCCACGGGCAAGAAGTGGAAGGATCAGTGGGGATCGAACATCTACTACACCCAGGACGGCGGCAAGAGCTGGATCAAATCCTTCCAGTACTATTGGATGGACGGCGGCATCTATCCGAAGACCGAAGAGATGAACGCCAACGGCATCGGTTGGATGTTCAACAGCACGATCCACTGGTCCGGCAGCGTGGTCATGGACCCCTTCAACCCCAAGCGCGTCTTCGTGACCTCGGGGAATGGCGTCTACATGACTGACGACATCACCGACTACACCTACACTCCTGCCGTGAACAGCTGGGACAGCCCGACGCTCGACCAGCGCCAGGTGTGGAAGGTCGCCTCTCACGGCATTGAGGAAGTCGTTCCCATGGAAGTGGTGAGCATTCCTGGCGGCCCGCTCATCTCTACCATCGGCGATTATGACGGTTTCCGTCACGACGACGTCACTGCCTATCCGCCCCGCCGGCTGCAGACTTTAGTGAGCGGAACCGCGATGAGCTTGGGCACGACCCGCGCGATTGCTTGGGCCCCCAAGGCGAGGAAGCTCGTGAAGGTGGCCGACAAGCGCGCGGTCAATCCTGACCAGTACAGCACTGTCGGCATCTCGCCGCTGCAGTTCTCGGTCGATTCCGGCTCCACCTGGTCGGTGGCGACCTACGAAACCCTCGACACTACGCTCACCGGTGGCCGGTGCGTGGCCATCTCCACCGACGGAGCTGTCACCCTGTGGACGCCTGCTTACCAGAGCGGCAAGGACGGCGATTACGTCGTGCATCGCTACGCCACCTCCGCCTGGACGACCGTGAGCGGCATCGACGGCGCCTATGTCGTGGGCGATCCCGAGGACGCAAACGTCTTCTACGCCTACAAGAAGTCCGAAGGCGCCTTCTACAAGAGCACCGACAAGGGCGTGACCTTCGCCAAGGTGAGCGCTCCGGGCGTCAGCAACTACCAGAAATTCCGCCTGGCTCCCGATCGCACCGGAGACATCTGGTTGCCGGTTTCTGTCGCGGGCCAGGGAGGCCTGATGCACTCCACCGACGGCGGTGCGACCTGGACGGCTCTTCCCGGCCTCACCGAATGCCAGGCCATTGGCTTCGGAAAGGCCGCCACGGGCGCGACCTATCCTTCGCTCTTTGCTTACGGGACAGTTGCTGGCGTGCTCGGCGTTTTCCAGTCGGATGACCAGGGCGCGACCTGGACGCGGGTCAACGACGACATGCACCGCTATGGAGGCCTGGCCAACGGCGAGTTCGTGGTGGGCGACATGAACACCTACGGCGTGGTCTACATGAGCACTGCCGGTCGCGGCATCGCTGCCCGTCTTCCGGGGGGCGATTCCACTCCGAGCGTGGGAATCTCCAAGGCCGTCACCAAGGCGCTGGGACTAGCCCGGTTGCGCGGCGATCTCCTTTCCGTCGAGGTTGGAGACCAGCCGGTCACGGTCCAGGTTTACGGGATGGACGGACGGCTTCTGAGTCGCCGAGTGATGTCGACCTCCGGCACGCTTCAGGTCTCGAGCTTGATGGCCAACCAGGGCATGTACGTGCTGAAGGCCGATGCCGGCAAGTCCTCCTTGATGACGCGCCGCATCACGCGTCTGCACTAAGCTTCGCTCTGCTTGCAAAAGCGTGAAGAGGGCCGCTTCGGGAATTTCCGGAAGCGGCCTTTCTTATGTCATTTCTGCCGCTTTGGACCTCACCCCGCCCATTGTAGGGGCGATTCATGAATCGCCCCTACAATGGGCGGGGACAACACCAGCGTGGTGCCGCTGCGCAGGCACTTCACAGGCAAAACAACAGCACCGCACGGCAAAGCTGTACTCACGCACAATTGAGCTGTTCCCCCTCGCCGCTTGTCGGAAAGGGGGTTAGGAGGTGAGGTAACCACGAAGCGGCACCAGACAGAATCTGGCACCCCACGCGCCAGGGATGCCGGCCGCAAGGCACGGGACACCCGCCCACAATTGCCGTAGGGATCGGGCATGCCCGATCCCTAAAATCGGAGGCGGGGGCCCGGCAGGCAGCCCGGCCCGCCCGCAGGCGGGAGGCGCCCTACCGCAACCCTAGATCTACCCCCGGCAGGGGCTTTTCGAAGTGCTGGTAGTCCTGCACCCGTCGCCAGCGGCCGCCCCAGTGCCAGCCGTGGCGCAGGAAGGCGCGCACCACCGGATCGTCCTTTTGCAGGGTGCCAGGGGCGTGCAGGTTTCGCTTGGCTCCCTTGGGACGGATTCTGTCACCGCGCACCCACGGGTTTTCCAGCGGGTTGATGTCGATGGCTCGGCCCAGGGCATGCCACGAGAGGCGCCCCGTGCCGCGGGCCTCGCGCCAGTTCCAGCCCGAGGTGTTGTCTGCTCGCATGGCGGCTTCGTCGTCGTTTCCAAACTCGCGCATGGGGCGCATCGTCCGGATGGGGAAGTTCGCCCGACGGATTTCGGCAAAAATCTCGGCCACTTCGCTGGCCAAGGCGCTATCCACCTCGATCACGCCTTCTCGCTCGGTTCCCGAGACGTCTAGGTAGCGCACCGTCACCTCGCGGATGCGCCGCTCCACGGCTGCGCGCGAAGGCGGAGCCGCAAAGGAGAGGCAAAGCGCGAGGAGGGGAAGGATCAAGGCACCGAGACGCGCCGTCCGCCGCGCACCAGGGCGGCGATGTGCACAGACAATTCCTGTCCGAACTCGGGGCAGTTGCGCGAGTGGGAGGCGAGGCTCTCCACCGTCCAGGGCTCTTCCACCCAGACCGATCCCTCTTCGTCGCAGGGCGGTGCCGGCGGCAGCCCTAGCACCCGGCGCGGGCCGTGGCAGAGCCATTCCGAAGCCTGGGCCAGGGTGAACTCGGGGACCGTCTTGCCGCGGGCGCTCCAAAGCGCCGCGAAGCAGGTTTCTAGACCGATGGCGCCGGCAGGGGAGCGATCGAACTCGCGTTCCTTTTCTTCAGGAGCCACGGGGCGGTGGTTCGAGACCACGGCGTCGATGGTGCCGTCCAGTACGCCCGACCACAGCGCTTTGCGGTCGATCTCCGAGCGCAGCGGGGGAAAGAGCTTCTGGTTCACGTCGTAGTCGCCGATGGCGCTTTCGTTCGCGAGCAGGTGGCGGAAGGAAACATCCGCGGTGACGTTCAGGCCCTGCTCCTTGGCGTCGCGCACCATCACGGCGCCGCGCTCGCTAGAGATGCAGGAAAGGTGCACCCGCGCACCGGTGAGCCGCACCAGCGGCAGGAGTTTTCCGAGGGCGATCTCCTCGGCGATGGCGGGGATTCCCGAAAGGCCCATGCGCTCGGCCACGGCGCCCTCGTGGACCACGCCCTTCTCGTAGAGCCAGGGGTCGCAAGGATGGACAAAAATCGTGAGTCCGGTCTGGGCGGCGTATTCCAGCACCGAGCGCAAGAGCACCGTGTCCTTGGGCAGGCGATCGCCCAGGCTTGCGATGCGGGCGCCACTCTTCAGGATGAGCCCCATCTCCGAGATGTCGCCTTCGCGAGTGGCGGCGGCGATGGCCACAACCCCGCAGGCGCAGCCGCGGGAGCGGAAGAGCAACTGCGCCACCTGGGCGTCGTTGTCGATGACGGGCTTGGTGTGCGGGTCGGGCGCCACCAGCACGTAGCCGCCGCGGGCGGC
>DAIPHW010000035.1:0-18461 GCA_036771135.1 Fibrobacterota bacterium
GAAAGAGCGACGGGGACGCCACCGCCACTCGCGTGATGTCCACCAGGGGGATCGCCACTAGGCCCGGATCGCGCACCTCGCCGAGGTGGATGGCGCAGTCGATCCCGGAAGCCACGAAGTCGGGAAGGGCGTCGCGCAGTTGCCACTCGACGTGCACGTCAGGATAGCGCCGCAGGAAGGTGGCCAAGGGACCGACCAGTTTTTCCTGACCAAAGGCATGCGGCACGACCACCCGCAGCAGCCCCGTCGGCGCCGAGGCCACGCCGCGCAGCTCGGACTCGAAGAGGTCCCACTCCAGCAAGAGCTCCTTGGCCCGGAAGTAGCAGCGCTCGCCGTCGGAAGTCATCTTCATGGCGTGGGTGGTGCGCTGCAGCAGCCGCACCCCGAGGCTCTCCTCGAGGGCACGCAGCCGGCGGCTCACGGTGGGCTGGCTGGTGCCGTCGCGCTCGGCCGCCGCCGAGAGGCTGCCGGATTCGACGATGTCCAGAAAGTTCCGCAGCAGACCGATGCGGTCCGAGGATACGGACGGAAATTTCTGCGCTCGTTGATTCATACGTAAAACGTATAGCAAAAATGCCATTTTCCCCGGAACCGATTTTCTGCGGCGGCCGTATCCTTGCTTCAAATGCTTTCAAAGCTCGTAGGAATGAGAACTATTAATCAAGTTCAGAAAGGATATGATCATGCAAGGTCCGCATGAAAATCTGCAGATATCGAAAGGAATGACGCTCCTGTTAGCCTGCGGCGCAGGACTTGCCGTGGCCAGCATCTACTACAACCAGCCCATGCTCGCCTTGATGGGAAGCGATTTCCCGGGCTCGGCACGGGCCATGGGACTCGTTCCTACCCTGACTCAAATCGGCTACGCCCTGGGGATCCTCTTCCTCACCCTGCTCGGAGATCTCTTCGACCGGCGCCGCGTCATCCTGGGAAAGGGGCTCCTCCTGGTGGCAGCCTTGGTGGCCACGGCTTGCGCCAGGACGGTGCCCGCGCTGCTTTCGACGAGCCTGCTCCTGGGCCTTCTCGCCACCATGACCCAGGACATCGTACCGGCCGCGGCAGTCCTCTCGCCTCCTTCCCGCGGAGGCCAGGCGGTGGGAACGGTGATGACGGGGGTACTCCTGGGCATCCTGCTCTCGCGGGTGGCTAGCGGCCTAGCCGGCCACATCTTCGGCTGGAGAGCCGTGTACCTTGCCGCCGCCGTCTCCATCGCGATGTTTCTCGTGGTAGCCTGGAAAGCGCTGCCGCGGATGCCGGCAACGGCGCCAGTGGGCTACACACAGCTTTTGAGCTCGCTTGTAAAGCTATGGCAGCAGCATCCCAAGCTCCGGCTCGCCTCGTTCGCCCAGGGCGCCGTCTCGATCGGATTTGGCGCCTTCTGGTCGACGCTTGCCGTGATGCTCCACGAGCGCTACGGGCTTGGAAGCGACGTGGCTGGAGCTTTCGGGCTGGCCGGAGCGGCCGGAGCCCTGGGCGCCCCCTTGGCCGGGCGCCTGGCCGACCGCAAGGGGCCCGAGCACGTGGTCCGGATCGGAGCTGCGCTGGTGGCGCTCGCCTTTCTCGCCATGCTCCTCGCAGATTTCCTTCCCGGACGGCTTCCGCTGGCGGGGCTCGTGCTTGGAGCCGTCGGCTTCGACCTCGGCTACCAGTTCTGCCTGATCCCGCACCAAGCTCTGGTGTACAGCCTAGAACCGGCCGCGCGCAGCCGCCTCAACGCCTTGCTCTACGTCGGCATGTTCCTCGGGCTTTCGGCCGGGTCGGCGTTGGGAAGCCTTGTCCTCTCCAGCTTCGGCTGGGATGGCGTGCTGGCCTTGGGCATCGCCTCGGGACTCGGAACGCTGCTTCTACGCCTCTAGATTTCTGGAGCCGCACAGGCGAGTGCAGGAAAGCACCCGGATCTCGCGCCCCCGCACCTCCACCAGGCCTTCGCGGACCAGATCCGCAAGGATCCGCGAAAGAGTCTCGGGAGTGGTCCAGAGCATCTGGGCGATCTCGCGCTTGGCGCGCGGAAGCTGGATGCGGCAATGGCCCTCGTGCGGACAGAGCTGCAGCAGGTAGCGCAGGAAGCGCTCGCGCACGTCGTGGAAGGCCATCAGTTCGATCCGCTCCTGCAGCCCTTGGCAGCGCCCCGAAAGAGTCGACAGAAAATGTCCTGCAAGCGCAGGATCTGTCACGATGCGCTCCCAGGCCGCCGCCCGCGGCAGGAAGACGACGCGCGTCGCCGTCAGGGCCTGAGCGAAGTGCGGGAAGCGCTCGCGCGAGAAGCCAAGCGCCGCAGCCACCATCTCCCCCGCCCCGAAACGACCGACCTCCACCTCGCGTCCTGAAAAAGAGACCTGAAAGACCCGCACGCCACCTTCCAGGATCCAGAAGAAGCCGCGGATTAAGTCGTGCTCGCGCAACAGGTAATCGCCTTCAAGAAAGCGCCGTTCGCTCCCCAGCGCCAGGAGCCCCTGCAAAGCGGTTTCAGAAAGCGATTCCAAAAGCATACGGGAAAAAGATCCAAAAATTGATCTACGTCAAGGTGATCGAATTTCCTCTCCCCTATTCTCCTTATGACAGCCCGTGTTCGGGGCGCTCACAAACCAAAGGAGAATCGGAGATGTCGATGTTCTGCAACCAGTGTCAGGAAGCCTCTCGCGGAATCGGCTGCGAGACCCAAGGAGTCTGCGGCAAGACCGCTTCCACGGCAGCCCTCCAGGATGCCCTCGTCCACCTCTGCCGCGGCGTCTCGGTCTTTAGCACCGCTTTGCGCGGCGCTGGCGAATCGCCCGCAAACGCTCCGGAATGGCTGCGAGTCGCGCTCTTTGCCACCATCACCAACGCGAACTTCGACGATGCCGCGCTGTTTGCCCTCCTTGAAGAAGGACTTTCGCTGCGCGCCGAGCTTCAGGATCGCTGCGAGCGCCGCAAGCTCAGCGTCCCTCTTGCCAATAGTGATGCTGCCACATTTGTTGCCAGTTCGCTCCAGGAGGCCATCGCCAAGGCAGCCAGCTTCGGGCCGCGCCGCACTTCCGACGAAGACCTGCGGGCGCTGCGCGAACTGCTCACCTATGGGCTCAAGGGCATGGCTGCCTACCTTCACCACGCAGCCGAACTTGGAGCCCGCGAAGAATCCCTAGAGGCCTTTCTCGAGACAGGACTTGTCGCCAGCCTGGACGACGCGCTGGACGGGGATCGCCTGACGGAAATCGTCCTGGAGGCGGGAAACAAAGGGGTCGCCGCCATGGCCCTGCTGGACGGAGCCAATACCGGGCGCTTCGGGCATCCCGAGATCACCCAAGTGAAGATCAGCGCCGGCACGCGTCCCGGAATCCTCGTTTCGGGCCACGACCTTGCCGACCTGGAAGAACTGCTGGAGCAGTCAAAAGACGCCGGGATTGACATTTATACTCACGGCGAGATGCTTCCGGCCCATGGCTATCCGGGTCTGAAAAGGCATCCGCACCTTTTTGGGAACTACGGCAACGCCTGGTGGCAGCAAGCCAGCGAGTTCGAGAGCTTCTGCGGCCCCATCCTCTTCACCACCAACTGCATCGTGCCGCCGCCCAAGGGCGCGAACTATGCCGACAAGGTCTTCACGACCGGAGCCGCAGGATATCCCGGTTTCCGACATATTCGGCGGCGTCCCGACGGCAGCAAGGACTTTTCCGAGATCATCGACATCGCCAAGGCCTGCCCAGCCCCGCAGCAGATCGAGGCGGGCACGCTCACGGTGGGCCTGGCCCACGACCAGATCGGAAAGCTCGCGGGAACCGTCGTCGAGGCCGTCAAGAGCGGTGCCGTCAAGAAGTTCGTAGTGATGGCCGGTTGCGACGGCCGCCATCGGGAGCGCGCCTACTACACGGACTTCGCCGCCGGAATTCCGAACGACTCCATCATACTCACCGCCGGTTGCGCCAAGTACCGCTACAACAAACTCCCGCTCGGATCGATCGGAGGAATCCCAAGGCTCCTCGACGCCGGTCAGTGCAACGATTCCTATAGCCTGGCCCTCACGGCTTTGGCCCTCAAGGAAGCCTTCGGCCTTGCCGACATCAACGAACTTCCCATCGAATACAACATCGCCTGGTACGAGCAGAAGGCCGTGATCGTCCTCTTGGCGCTGCTATCCCTCGGTGTCAAGAATATCCGCCTTGGCCCCACCCTGCCCGCCTTCCTCTCGCCGGGAGTCGCGAAGGTGCTGGTGGAATCGTTCGGTTTGCGCGGAATCAACACCGTGCAGGAAGATCTCGAAACCACTTTTGCCGCTTGAAGGAGAATCGCCATGAGATCCATCATCGAGATCGACCGCGAACTGTGCGACGGCTGCCGCGTGTGCCTCCACGTCTGCGCCGAAGCTGCCCTGGAGCTCGACGATGACGGCAAAGTGCGCCTTGTCGGAGAGGCGCTCTGCGACGGCTTGGGGGCCTGCCTCGACGTCTGCCCCACCGGAGCCCTGAAGATCGTGCAGCGCGAAGCCCCCGCTTTCGACGAAGCCGCCACCCACGCCCACGTGGAAAAGGTGCGCGGCCGTGCCCAGCCACGGCAATCCCCATCCTTCTTGCGGTTGCGGCCAGCTGCGCTCGACCACACCGACTGCCCCGGATCGCGAGAACGCCACCTTTCCCCTAAGGCGACGACGCCAAGCACCCATGAAAAGGCCGCTTCAGAGCTCTCGCAGTGGCCGATCCAGCTACACCTGGTCTCTCCCCATGCCGCACGCTTTGCCGACTGCGATCTCTTGGTGGCCGCCGACTGCACCGCCTTCGCGCTCGGATCCTTCCACGCCGACCTGCTGCGCGGAAAAGCCCTGGCCATCGCCTGCCCCAAGCTCGACCGTTCCGAAGGGTACTTGGAAAAGCTCGTGGCGATCCTTTCCCAAAACCAGGTGCGCTCGCTCACGGTGGCCATCATGGAGGTCCCTTGCTGCCGCGGACTGAAGCGCTTGGTCGAGGAGGCCGTGACAAAATCTGGGGTGGATATTCCCCTTCGCACCGAGATCGTTGCCATTGAGAATTAGACAAATTCAGCACTGAAAAGGGCCGCAGCGCAGGCGATACCTAATTTGCCGGCGTGCGGGTCCTTTTCGCCATGCTCCAGCTCATCTCCGGACAGGATCCCTTTCTGGCAAGCCCAATGGAAGTCGCTTTCCGCTGCCCTGAAAAGGCCTGCCTGCAACTTCCCGAAGATCGCCCCCCGCCACGGGTGGTGATCACCCTGCAGAAGCTCGACTCGGCGACCTTCTTTCCCAATGCCAGAAGTCCCTTGCCGCGCTTACCGGCCCTGCTGCCGCCACAAGACACCACCAAGATGACCTTGAAGGGCTACAAAAGCGTCAAGACATCGGTGAGCCAGGACGGCGTGCTGGTGCAGCAGGCCATGCAACTGGAAGCCCAGGGCGAACCAACCCCAGGCATGAAGGTCCAGGCGCGCCTAGTGGACCACAACGCCACCGGAAACGAGGACGGCTCGACCACCACCCTGCGCCAAACCGAAGAGGTCTGGGTGGATGCCCGCACCCGTCGGACCCATGCGCATCTGGGCGATTTGAGTCTCAACGAACCGCAAGCCATCCTAGGAGGATTTGCGCTGCAAGGCCGAGGCGCCGCCTTGGAAGTGGGCGATTCGTCGCTCCAAGTTTCTGGCACCTTGGCTAGCGCCAGGAGCCGCTGGCTGCGCGCCGACCTTGCCGGCGTCGAAGGGCAGCAGGAAGGCTACGTGGTCTCGAACACGCCGTCCGACCGCGCCGTGGTGCCCGGCTCCGAGAAGGTCACCCTGGACGGAGTGACCATGACCCGCGGAACGGACTACGACATCCACAACGCCGACGGCACCATCGACTTCCACCCGACCCGCCGCATTCGCGCCAGTTCCCGCATCGTGGTGGAATACCAAGCCGCCGACCAGAACTACCAACGCACCCTGAGTCAAGGCTCCGTGAAAGGGCAACAAGGGCCTCTTGCCTGGCAGGTGTGGGCCCTCAAGGAAAGCGACGATCCCTCTTCCCCCTTGACGTACGTTGCCGACAGCACCACGCGACGCATCCTGGCGGCAGCCGGAGCCGACACCTCCAAGGCCCATCTCGGCGACAGCGTGAGCCTTCCTCTCCCCGAAAGTCTGCTGCGCACCGGAGTCTTCGGAAGCTGGAGAGGACCACTTCCAGGAGCCTTGGACCTGCGCTGGATGCGCTATGACCCCAATACCGTCTCAAGCACCTCGGTGGCGCGTGCAGGGGTGGCAAGTGCATGGCGAGAAGGCTGGCAAGGCGGGCGGGCGCTTACTGCAGGAGGCATGGGCACCCTCTCCCTGCAAGCCGACGGACAAGCCTGGCAAGCGCAGTACCAGCCCCAGAAACGGCCAAGCTTCGACACATCGACCACCCAAGGCTGGGCCACTCCGTCCACCGCTAGCGGCACCCATGACCGCGAAAATGCCACCCTAGCCTGGAATGCGCTTCCGGGAATCGGCCTTTCGGCCACCGCTCGCCATTTCTTCCTAGAGCAATGGGCCGACGTGCGCCAAGGCGAGGCAAAAGTGGGCCTAGATCGCGACACGCTCCACCAAGCCTATCTGCAGGGAAGCTATGGCGAACTCGATCGCGGCGTCAAGCTAGAGCGCCAAATCGCCGACCTGCGGATGGCCTGGGACTTCCGAGGCTGGCAACCAAGCCTCAAGGGGGAGATGGGAAATCGCGACGACGCAAGCGACAGCGCCCGGTTCAAGAATCTCTGGCAGGAAGGAACGGCTGGCCTTGCCTTCCGCACCCGCGACTGGGGAACCGGCGCCGCGCTTCGCAGCCGTGTCGACCAAAGTCAGTTTTCTGGAAGCATCAGTTCACCAATCGACTCGTCCCAGACCTTGGAGGCAAGCGCCTTTGCCAACGCCTCGCTAGCCACCTGGAACGGACAAGCCAACCTCGATTGGCTGCAGACCCAAAGTCGCACATCGGCCCAAGCCCAGCTTTCTCCTAGCAGCAGTTGGCTTGCTGAAATGACTTCTCGTTGGAATCCAAATGCCACGGGATTTTCTTTATCCAGCCATTACAAGTTGACCACATCAAGCTGGCGCCCTTCGCTTGCTATCTACGACACCGTCCCCGCTGGAACCGGCAAGTTCCGCTACGATTCCACCCGCGGCGAAGTGGTCTCCGACGAATTCGGCAATTTGCTGCTGGCGGGATACCGCTTGGACACTCTGCATCCAGCCATTCAAACCGGCAGCGTACTTTTCTCACTCGACTTCAACCTGGTCCCCAAAATGTTGCTACCACAACTGCAAGGGCTTTTGGCAGATATCGGCATGGATGGACATTTGGAGCTGGAACAAGTGGATTCCGCTCACGGAACGCGGTTTTTCCCGGATTTTGGAGATTCGGCTTTGAGCGGATCGCTGCAAGGAAATTCCGATTATTCGGGAGAAGTCTGGTGGGAGCATGGGCGAGACAAAATGACCATTCAAGGCCAGCGCAATTTCCAAAACCTTATTGATAGCTGGTCGTCTTCCCGCAGCCAAACTCGTACGCAACAGCTCAGCGCCACCAACCGCTATGCTTGGAGCGATGGAAATCGCACCATCTGCGAAATTGGAACTGCCTCGCAAATTCGAAAATGGTCTTCAGGAAACGACTCCATGGAAAAGCAATGGATCGAGCCTCAAGAACAGATCCAATGGCATGCCTGGGACCTTCAACTGCTCCTGCACTATCGCATCGGACAAAGCCAAGGCACCAATGCCAATTCCATGAGCCTGTGGATGCCCAGTTGCAAAGTGGGATGGCGTCCCCGCCCAGCAGTCCGAACCGCATTGGAAGTGCGCAGCATCTTGGTGGATGCCGAAAGCGATCCGGGCACTTGGCTTGCCGACGGTTACCCCCGCGGTCTTTCCTGGAGGACCCAAGCGGACCTCGACTGGAAATTGGGAGAGCATGTCTTTGCCACCGCCAACTGGGTGCTGCGCATCGAGCCGCGCAGCCAGACCCAGCAGAAGCTGACCCTCGAAGCCAAGGCGGTGTTCTGATGCTGCTTGGCCTTTGGGCACTTCTCTTTGCCACGTCCGCCCCTCCTGTGCCGCTCCGGGGAAGCTTACCGTTGCGGCCTGGAACGGATTCGGCACAAGTGGCCCACATCGCCGACTCACTGCTCGAGCCATGGCGAGAAAGCGGACACCTGCTGGCGCGCATCCGCGTGGAGGCCCAAGCCCCTACGCTTGACTACCAGGTCCAACCCGGCCCCTTTTTCCAATGGCGCGGAGTCCGTTCCTTTGGGGACAGCGTCTACACTCCGACCGCCTTGGCGCACCTCTCTGGCCTTGTGAAGGGAAACCCCGCCGCTCCCTCGCAACTGGACAAGGCTGTCCAAAATCTGAGTCAAGACGGTTGTGCCGAGATCGCCGGCGCCCCGCAGCCGCGCGGAATTCCCGGCACCATCTGGGCCGACGCCTGGATCCCCCTACGCCGCATTCCCTGCTCCCAGGCTCAGGCGGCCCTGGGATGGGATCAACAAAGCGGCTTTCAGGGCTTTGTCGAGGCCAAGCTCGTGAACATCCTAGGAACCGCCCGCCAAGCCAGCCTCTCGGCCAGCGCCAACCCCGAGGCCACGCGCTTTGATTTTCTTTGGAAGGAGCCGTGGCTGGGATCCTGGAACGTGGGACTGGACCTGCAATTGGAGCTGCAGGAGACTAAGCTTGAACAGTTGCGGCGCGCCATGCTACAGGCGCGCTGGCCGTTGGGTTACGGCAGTTGGATCGTGGGACTGGAGACCTGGACCGACATCGTATCCAGCGACTCCACCGACAGCGCCGCCACCACCAAGGTCTCGGCCGTAGGCAGCCGTTTCGGCTGGGAGCGCTCTCCCCACGAATCGGGTTGGCTCTCGCCGTTTTGGTCGGGGTCGCTGCTGGCCACCAGCCTACAGACCTTCCAGGACTCCCGAAGCCTGCTCTTGCGCAGTGAAGGCTCCATCAAGCTGCGCATTCCTGTCGGAACCTGGGTGGCCGTGCAAACTCGCGTCTCGGCGCGCAGCCTGTGGCCGCTAGATTCCCTGACCGCCATCGGGGAAACACGGACGCTGGGCGGAGCTGGCAATTGGAAAGGTCATCAGGAAGGGCAGTTCCTCTCGCCTCGCTGGGTCTGGGGAGAACTGGAACTCCGCGCCGGGACGGACGCTTGGGGGAGCGCTCTTTTCGCCGCACCGGGCCTAGTGTGGAGGCGTTCCGAAAGTGACTTTTCCTGTCATCCCGGGTGGGGTGCGGGAATCGGCTTCTTCTGGAGTCGCTCCGGCAACGACGTGCGCCTGGACATCGCCGCCGGCGAAGGCACCCGTTCCTGGGAAGAAGCCTACCTGCACCTGGTCCTCGCCAACCGCTTCTAGGCCACCAACCGCTCCAGCAATTCGGCGTTCACGGTGAGAGGATCGCCTCCCTCCAAGAAAGCGATGTCGTATTTCTCGAAGGCCGCGGCATTGAGACGCTCCACAGCACCTTCAAGCGTCAGTTCTAGATCCGATGCTACGTCCATCAGATCCATGCGACTCCATTCCGAACGGGAAAGCAGCACATACGCCAAGGATGTGTAGGGTTCCTCCAGGCCAAGAAGTCCGGCAGGCAAAGTATCGTCCTTGAGGAGATCTCCGCTAAGCGGTTCATCCTTCACTTCCCGGAAAACCTCAGCCAAACGCGCAAAGGCCGCCGCCGAACCTTGCTGCAGCAAAGCCACCCGCGAAGGATCAAGACGAAAGCCGCTCGACTCCGCCGAAGCTCCTGGACGCGCCCGGGTGGACGTGGCTTGCGCATCCGAAAAGACCTTCGAGGAATCGACCTCCATGACTTGGAAGATCTTCTCCAGCACCCGGATCTCGGAAGAGGAAACGGCACCTCCCGCCTGGGAAACCACCGCCATGGCCATGGCAAGACATTCCCGAGCCGAGCCGTCGAGCGGAGTCAATTTCTTGCGCAAGGCGGCAAGCGTCATCGGCATCGCCTGAAGCCAGCGCAGATGCGCTAACAAATGGCGGATCTGCCGCGGCGAAAGGTGCGTCCACGAGCGGATACGCCGCTGCAGTTGGCTCGTCTCCCCCTCGCGGAAATCGCCGCTGCTCATGGTGAGGAAATAGGCGATTCGCAAAGTGAGCATCGCAACTTGATAGGCCGGCGTGGTGCGATGCGCATCCCCCTGATCCAGGGAGAACAGCACCACGGCACCGTCCGGGTCCGGCGAAGCCGCCCCCGAGAGCACGTCCGGCTCCAGCCCGATGCCTGCCGCCTCCAGCGCTCGCGCCAAGGAAAGCAACTTTTCCCGAGCAAATACGCCCTTGCCGCCCAGCAGAACCAGGAGTTCGCGAAACGACATCAGCTGAGGAATGTCTCCAAGCCGCGATTTCAAGGCTCCCAGGACCTCCTGGGCAGATTCCGGCCAAAGGGGCAACGGCAAGAGCAAGCGCCCTTCCAAACTGTTAGCTGCGATGGGATTTTCGGCCAGCAAGCGGCTATATGGCCCCAATTCCGTGCTAACCTTTTCGGCCAATTGCCGCAACCGCGCAAGCGTGACTGTGGGAATGCCGGCATCCGGCAAATTTCCGAAGGTCCGCACTAGTCCCGGGCAATTGCGAAGACCAGCCGAAGCCGGCCGATACACCAGCTTGAGCTTGGTGTGGTTCATGGGCAGAACCACACCCTCCCCGAAGCTCTCCTGATAGCGCAACAGGAAAAGGCGATCAAACAGCTCCGGAGAGACTTGGGCCGGGGCGCGCAGGGCAATGGCCGGACTCAGCCGAATCCAGGAGAGCGCCAGGGCTCCCGGAAGGGGAACGCCGTCCACAACCGTCTGCCCCAAAGCAAAGCGAAGTCGCAACGGAAGCGCGCACGAGCGCATGAGATTCGGGAGCGGCTTGCGGTAGAGTTTCGAGTCTTCGGAAAGCAGGGAAAATTCGATCCACTCCAGGAATGCAACGAGTTGAACGCGCAACGTGCCGGAACGATCCCCGTAAAGGCCCAGAAGTCGCCGAAGCTCCTCTGCCAGGAACGGCAACTCCTCCTTGGCACGCGGATCCCGGTGGGCATCCACCACGGCGCGGCGCTCCAGGCCGTAGAGAAACAGATAGACGAAGCCGATGTCAGCATTGGGATCCTGGCGTCCACCCGCCAACCATTCCAGATAGCTGCGGCGCGTAGCGGAGAGGAGCCCGGCATAGCTTGGCCAGCGTCCCACCTGACAATCCGAACCACCGCCATGCTTGGCCACCGAGAGAAAAGGGTCGATTAGGCACGGATCATCGCCTCCAGCTGGGGTCTTCAGCCAAGTGCCGAGATAGATCATCCCATCAGAAATCGCCACTCCAGCGATGGTGACATGCTGCCCCTTGGGGACCCAATCGGCGCCACTGGTCTCGTGCTTACCGGGTTCTTCAGCGTCCTTTCCAGAGCTTGCCACTCCACGCCGCTCATGGCTATGCGCCACCTTTCCCTTGGCATGAGGAGATTCCGCAAGCCCCGAAGACGGCAAGGAATCCTCAGCGGGAACGGAACGGGAACGCAAGTAGCGGTAACTGAGGACGCCTAGGATGATGAGCAGCAAGACTCCCGTCCAAGGCACATTCGCCGCCAGCACCAATCCTCCCAGGAGCGCCGCCCCCATGGCAAGCATCGCTGCCGTTTTCAGGATCTTCGCCATCATCCTCCCATATCCCATTGAAAGGCGACTCACCAGCCACGAAAGGGACTCCTAAGCGGCTACCGGGGAATCACCCATAAGCTAGATTAAAGCGCTTCAGGAGGATCCATGACCGACAGCATCGGACGCAATCGCTCTCGCCTTTCGGGGCTTCATGTCGCACTGTTCACTCCGCTTCGCGACGATTGTCCGAAGCGCCTCTACAACAGCATCGACTACGAGAAGGCCGGTGCCATGATCGATACGCTCCTGGACATCGGCGTCCAGGGCTTCGTGGCCGTGGCCACCACCGGACAAAGCCCCACCGTCACCACCGAACAGCACGTGGAATACGTCCGCTTTGTCCACCAACGAGTGCGCGGACGCGCCTTGGTGATCGCCGGAGCCGGCTCCAACTGCACCCGCGAAGCCGTGGAGCTGATCCGTGAACTGCGCGAGATCGACACCGACATGCCTTGCCTGTGCGTGACCGGGTACTACAACAACCCGCCCCAGGAAGGTCTTCACGACCACTTCACGACCCTGGCCGACGAGACGGGCGCTCAGATCATCCTCTACAACGTCCCCAGCCGCACCGGCAGCAATCTGGAACCCGAAACCGTGATCGCACTTTCCGAGCATCCCGGCATCATCGGGATCAAGCAGGCCGTGGACTTCGCGCATCCGGGCAAGCATCGCGAAGATACCTTGCGCATCGCCCGCGAGACGGCCGGTCGCGACTTCTCCATCCTCTCCGGCGAAGACGACAGCCTAGTGGAAGTCCTGGAGATGGGCGGCGTCGGCATCGTCTCAGCGACCTCCAACATCCCCGAGGCGGCGCGCCGATATCTGGAGATCCTCTCGGCCTTCCGGGCCGGTGAACTGCCCAAGGCGCGCGCCTTGCAGGACGACATTCTGCCCTTCGTGCGCATGGTCTTTTCCCGCAAGAGTCCCATTCCCCTGGCCGCCCTGTTCAATTCCCCTGTCTTCCAGCCGCTGACGCCGCTTGCGGCCACGGAAGGCGGCGAAGTCCTCTGGAACGAGATGGTTCAATGGGCACAGCACCACGCCCCTAGCCTCCAACACTGGTGGAAGAGCTAACGCCGAAACCCTCGCCCGTCCCGCAGCTCTTGCGTGCGGGCCTGCGGGCAGTGGCCGTCGTGCTCCTGCTCTCCGGACTGGCTGCGCTGCTCGTCTTCGCCTTCCTGGCCTTCGAGACGTGGGCCGTGGCACGTCTGCAGGCGGGCGTCGAATTCGAAGGCGTCCACGTCCGCGCCTTCGGGCTGCGCATGGAGCGCTGGGAACGCCTTTCCATGGACAGCCTCCGCGTGGATGTCGCATCGCAGGGCGTCTCCGTCGCCACCACGGCGCTACAACTGCGGCTCTTCCCGAAAGCTTGGCCGGACGGCAACTCTCCTTGCGCCGTAGAGGCAGATATCCACCGCCTGCGCGTGGTGATCGACACCTCGGTCCATGTGCCGCCGGACACCTCCGCGCCCAGCTGGCCCGACCTTTCGCTGCCGGCATCGCTCCACCTGCGCCTGGACACCTTCGACCTCTCGGTCGGACGGGAGGTGCGGGCGCTAGGGGTCGAGGCCACGGCACGGCATGGACAGGATCTGTCGGCCCACGTCTCCAAGGCCCTCGCCTACGGAGTCCCGGTGGACATCTCGCTTCGAGCCCACGCCTCCTGGAAAGAGCGCGACACGGTGCGGCTCGATGGCGGAGGACGCGTGTGGGGAGGCTGCTGCTCCAACGACTCCTTCGAGCTCTCGGCCGCGCTGCGTCGCAAGGATCTTCGGCAAGGCAGCGCGCAGGTCGCGCTGCTTCTCTCTAACGTCTCGAGCTGGGCCGACCTGCTGCCGTCCCTGAACTCGGCTCCACGCCTAGGACGCTGGCGACTGGAGGCCAAGGCCCGCGTCTCGCCCCACGACACCACCCTTTCGCTGCACGCTCGCGGCAACATGGAGGAGTTCTACCCGCTTCCGGCAGCCCTGCTTGATCTACAAGCCGATGCCGATGGCAAGGGAACGCGTACGGTCTTCACGGCAAGTTCAGCCGGGGGCTTCCTCGTCCGCGCAAAGCTCGCAGTGCCGCTTCCGCCCGCGCGCTGGAACGCCAAGATGGCGGCGACCGGCGACATCGAGGTGCATTCCTGGAACATGCAGGTCTCCACCTATTCGCTGCCTCTGGATGCCCACATCGACGTGCTGCGCCTAGACAAGAACGGTGCCAAGGTGCTGGCCCACATGCGCTCCGGTTCGCTGATCGCAGGGGAATCGCGCTTCTCTCCACTCTCCTGGAAGCTTGATGCCGAGATCTCTCCCAAGGAGCCTTGGGCCACCATCTGGCTTCCCAACCTCGCCCTTGACTCGGGTGCCCATATCATCGGACACGATTCTGGTGGCGGCACCGTTGCCGAGGTGATCGCTCGCCATCCCAACTGGGGCAAGTTCAGCCTGGACAGCGCTCGAGTCCGAGTGTGGCTCAACACTAAGCATCTGCTCTTCGAATCCATCCGGACCCACGACGGCCCACGGGAACTTACCGGCACCGGCGAGGTCAACTGGACCAACTGGTTCTGGCGCTTTGAGGCCGCTCCGCTCGGAGACACGGCAAGCACAGCCAAGGTGATCGGACAGATTCCGGGAGAAATCCACGCCAGCCTTCATGATTTTCCGTTGAGCATCCTGCCGGTAGCCCAGTGGCGTGCCAAGTTCTTCGACGCCCGCCTCACCGCCGACCTCGTCCACCGGCCGGGCGTCCTCACGAGCTCCGACTCCGTCCTGGGCCAATTGCGGGCCAAGCCCGGACAAGATTCCTTGACCGCCCTCTTTGAGGCCTCGCGCCAAGACACAGTCTTCCAACTGAAGAAGCTCAGCGCTTTCTTGGGACCTGACCATCTCCAAGCTTCCGCGGCAGGGCGTATGGGCAGCGCCGGATTCCAGCTCGACACCTTGGCTGCGGACTTTGACGCCATCCACCTTGAGCGCCTTATCCACCTGACTAGCCCCCACGCCCAAGCTGGAGGCATCTTCAAGGGAGGCTTTCGCTCGGGGCCTGGAGCTGGCCTGCAGGCATCCGCACGCCTTGAGGGAGGATGGATTGAGAAGGACGGTGGCAGCGTCACGAAGCTTCCCGACCTCATGATCTGGGGCCAGCACGACAGCCTGAACGTGGGTGGCTTCTGGCCCTTGGGTGCCTCGCGAGTTCCTTTCAAGGCCTCTGTGGTTGGAATCTTCGACGACCGGCGCGACTTCACTTTGGTTGCATTCCCCGAGGAAGCCCTGCGCTTCAAGGCCCAAGGGCACCTCGACAGCCTCAGCCGAGCTTCGCTGCAGTTCCGCCTGGACGGTCGCCAGTCGCTGGGAAGCGGCGGGATGCTGCAACGGATCTCCCTGGAAGGCACAGCCCACGCAGACAAGAAGAACGGTGCCTGGGATTGGCACGCCAAAGCCGCCGATTCGACAACGCGCTTCTTTGCGCCCGGCGGCAACGTCTTCGACTTAGCACTCCGCTTGCGCGCCAATCCCCAAGAGCTGCGCATCGATACGGTGCGGATGAAGGGAACACACGGCGGCATGGCGCAGTTCCAAGGCTACTATGGCCTCTCCACCGGAAAGTTCCAGGTAGCAGGACACATGCAGGATCTCGACTTGGGCGTCGGAGCCAATCGCTTTCTGTCAGTGGCTGCCGCTGACGTCACCACCAGCGACGACGGCCTGCTGCACGCCCAGCTCCATCGCGCCCGCTACCGCGAAGTCTACGCCCCGGGGCAGGTTCTGGACGCCCACATCGGAGAAGCCTCGCTGCATTTTCAGACGGCCAAGGACTGGAACAAGCTTTCGGGAACGGTACAGGTCACCTCGGCATTGTATTCCCGAGCCATCCCCGAGCCCAAGGATTTCCTGCGCTCCCTGGGATCGCGCCACGAGGTCAGCGCCACCAACACGAACTCCGGAAAGCCACTGCTGCTAGACCTTTCCGTATCGTCCCTGGGAGACAGCATCGTCCTTTCCAACAACGTGGCCCAGGCAAGACTCGCCTTCGACATCGCCGTCAACGGGCCTTCGTCATCGCCAATTTTGACAGGATCCGTCAACACATCGGACACCGTGAGCTCCTTCCAGTACGTGGGCAAACCCTTCCGCATTGAGGAGTTCCAGCTGGCGTGGGCAGGGCAACCTCTGGAACAGGGGAAGTACAAGCTCACCGGTTCCCGCCAGATCCGCAGCACCTGTAGCGAAGAAACGCAGACCACCACGGTCGCCTCCAGCGACTCCTGTTCGGTGGTGCTCAATTCCTCCGGAACACTTGCCCGCCCGCAGCTGGAAGCGCCGGTGGCCAAGACATGTGCCGCCGACGCCACCGCCCAGGCTTCCTTGCAAGCCTTGGCGCTGGGATGCTATCCCCAGAGCTCCGCCAGCTCCAACGGCACCAACCCCTCCTACCTGCAGATGGGAACAGCCCTGGCAATGGGACAAATGCGCAGCTGGGTGAACGACGTGGTCAACTCGCGGCTCAAGGGCCAGAGCGACCACGGCATGGCCTTTTTGCCAGATTCTGTCATGTTCAAGGAGCTGCCGCGCGAGAACACCCAGGACCGCATGGTGCTGGCTGTCGGCAAGAAGCTCACCGACCGCTTCGACATTGAGGCCGAATACACCCACGTCTTCACGGCCCGCGCCGACGCCACCTCAACAAACACCACCACCCCAACAACAACCTCCACCTCTTCGTCAGTGAACGCGGACGACTACACCCTGCGCCTGCGCTTTCACCCGCCCTTTGAGTGGGTGGACGACTCGGCGGCGCGCGAGCGCCTGCAGGAGCGCGTGCTGCTGCAGGTAGAAACGCGGCAAACCAAGGGGTGGATTCCCAGCAACGAGACGTTGCTCAAGCCATCCATCCGCTACCGTTGGGAGTTCTGGTGAAAACCGTCCTGCTCCTTCTCGCCTTGGCCATCGGGACCGCCTTTTCCGGCACGCACTTCGATCTCATTCAGACCGGGCAAGGCAAACTGACGCGCAGGCAGGCCGAAAAGCTCGCGGCGCCACCAGACACCCTTGCCCGCATGGGAAGCGACGCCCAGCGCGCCTGGTCAGAAACCGCCCAACTCGCGCTCCAGCAGGAAGCGCGGGGACAGGGATTTCTTTCCGCCAGCGTGAGCCTGGAAATCCATGACCTCGATTCCTCCCACAATCGAGCCTCCGTGAAGACCACGCTCCTTTGGGGGCCCGTCTACACCTTTGCCACGCCGCACTTCCTAATGGCAAATTCTTCGCTCGCACTGGACACAGCCGCGCTTGCCATCCAGGCCGGAAGCGTCTTCCAGCAAGATGCTATCGCTCTGACCATCCAGCAGATCTCCGAATTCTACATGAGCCACGGCTATCTCCAGATCACCTGCCTGCCAGCGCTGGACATCGACACCGCGCAGCACCTAGTCCGCACCGCCTTCGACATCCGCCCGGGAAAATTGATCCTCTTCGGCGGCATGAAGATCGAAGGCCTGCATCTCACCCGTCGCGACATCGTGCGCGGCCTCTGGAACGCCAACTACACCGACACGGTCCGCCCCCAGACCATCCAGTCCTTCAACCAGAAGCTCTACCAAACGAAGCTCTTCTCCAACGTGAAGATCATCCCGCGCCCCTACCCCACCGACACTTCGCTTTCATTGATCGAAGTCAACGTGCGCGAGCGCATTCCCGGCTCGGTCGATGGGCTGGTGGCCTACGAACCCGTCTACGGCGCGAGCTTGGAAGGCATCGTGCGTCATCGCAACGTCTGGGGAACCCTGAATGAACTTTCTTTCACCGGAAAGCTCGCCCAGCGCGACCAACTGCTGCAGCTGGGCTACGGCACTCCGCTGCTCTTCGGTTCCGATGCCAGCATGGACTACACCCTCTCGCTAGAGCAAGTCTCGGCACAGTTGGCCGATACCACGGCATCGCGCCTGCTCTCGCTTTCCAACAAGGGAACCTTCACCTATCCCATCCGCTCCTGGACCACCTCCTGGCTCACCCTGATCACCGCCCGTAATTCCTACTACTACCCGGGCGGCAGCAATCGCGTGGACTACGCCTACTCGGTGGAACTCGGGCAGGACTTCGGTTGGAAGAACGACGCCACCGACCCCACCAAAGGCTGGTCGGTCTCGGGCGAGATCGGCAACGGTGGTGAGATTGGCTTCGACACCACCTACACGTGGATCTCGGCAGCCAACCGCGCCTGGATTCCTTTGTGGGGCCCCTTCCTTACGGCCTTTGCCCTGGACGGCGGACGTTTCCTCAATTCTACCACCCTGGACGGTGCCGCCAAGTTCTGGCAGGGCGGCGGCCGTTCGGTGCGTTCCTACGATTACCACAGCCTGCGCGTGACCAGCGACGGCGCGTTGCGCCCGCGCTTCCTGCGCGCCTCGGCGGAACTGCGCCTGAACCTTCCCTGGAGTTTTCAGGCGGTGTGGTTCAACGATTGGGCCCGCCTCTGGAACGAGGGGCAGCCGAGCCACCTCTTCGAAAGCACCGGCATGCCTTGGGGTTACGGAGTGGGACTACGCTACAAGATCAGCCTGCTTTCGCTGCGCCTGGACTACGCCCTGGGGCGCGGCAGCGAGCGCTTTGCCTTCGACCTCTCGCAGGCCATCTGAGGAATGTTATGACAAATTTTGACAATTCAGAGATCCTCGCCAGCACCCGTTTCCTGGACCTAATCCGTCGCGATGGTTGGACCTTCTGCCGCCGCCCCAACGCCCGCGCCGTGGTGTGCGTGCTGGCCGTCACCGAGAAGGGGCTGCTGCTAGTGGAGCAGTACCGCATCCCCATTGGAAAGC
>DAIPHW010000036.1:0-15330 GCA_036771135.1 Fibrobacterota bacterium
GGGATGTTCCCTTCGACGGGGCTCAGGGAACGGCCAGCAAAGCTTTCCTGGAGGCACGCGAAGAGGAACTCTCGGTGCTGGAAGAAAATCGCCAGGATCTGCGGGCCTTCTACAGTTGCCTCAAGGATGCTAGCCCCGAATTCCTCTTCATGACCGGAGTGAGTCGCCTCGCTAAGGCCAGCGTCTTCTCGGAGCTCAACCACCTCAAGGATATTACTTGGGCAGGGGAGTACGCGACCCTTTGTGGGATCACCCAAGATGAGTTGGAACGCGATTTTGAACCCTATCTTGCGGCAATGGCCAGCCGACAAGAAATGACCAAACCCGCTCTGTTGGAACGGCTGAAAGCGGAATACGACGGCTTTCGTTTCGCTGCGGGCGCACACGCTTTGTCGGTCTACAATCCCTTCTCAACCTGCCGATGCCTAGATAGCCAGGAGTTCGGCTCCTACTGGACAGAAACTGGCACGCCCGAATTTCTCATCCGCCTCATGCGCAATACCGACACGGAACTGGCCGATGTCGATGGTCGTTTTCTGCCAATCTCCGACCTTGCGAGCTTGGATCCCGAACGTCCTGATGTGCTGCCGCTTCTCCTGCAGACTGGATACCTCACCATCACTGGTTGGGAAGATGCTTCTTACCGCCTAGGATTTCCTAACCGCGAGGTGCGCACGGCCTTTGTGGAGCACCTGCTCAGGGCATCTTATGGAAAGCGTGTTCGCGATGTGGCCCCGCGCGCCCAAGCGCTGGCGAAGGCGCTTCTCGCCGGCAATCTGGAGCGCTTCTTCGCGGAGATGAAGCGGGTCTACACCGGCATCGCCTACCAATTGGACGATGCCACCGAACGTCGCTACCATGGGCTTTTCCAAGCTTTGTGCATCCTGGCACTCTGCCCCCCGGCCACCGTGCTCGCGGAGGTTCCCAACGCCATAGGCCGTTCGGATTTGGTAATCGACCTGCCTGAAGTTTGTTGGATCTTCGAGTTCAAGCGCGACACCGACACCGCCGAGGCTTTGGCCCAGATCGCCGAGAAGGAATACGCCAACCAGTGGGAGGGGCGCAAACTTCCCGACGGTTCGACAAAATCCGTCAAAATGGTCGCCGTGACCTTCGGGACGGAGGCGCGCAACATCGTGACCTGGGAAGCGGCGTAGTCCACCAGCGCACCAATGATCGAACTGGCACAACGCCACAAAGCCTGCCCAACTCTCCGCCGCCGGGCCGCCGCGCTATCTTTCCCGCCCTTTGCGGGAGGTGTGGGATGAGCGAGGCACTGTTTCTGAAGAACCGGGAGGAGCGGCGCGTCCTCTCCGGGCATTTGTGGGCCTTTTCCAACGAGATCGCTTGGGAGCGCACGCCCCGCCCCGAACCGGGCGAGACGCGGGAACTCCTCTCGCATCGGGGCCAGCCGCTGGGCTTAGCCGATGTCCACCCCGGTACCCTGATTGCCGCCCGCCTGCAGCCGCTGCTTCCCGGGGCCAAGCCGCCCACCGATTGGTGGCGCGACTTCTTCGCCGCCCGCCGCGAGGAACGTCGTCGCCTCTGCGGTCGCGAGAGCTCTTTCCGATTGGTGAATTCTGACGGCGATTACCTGCCGGGGCTCACTATTGACGACTACGGGACCCACGTCGTGGTCTCGGCCCAGACGGCCGCCATGGAAAAGCGCATGACAGAAATCGTCCCGGCGCTCTTGGAGCTCGGCTACCAGGGCGTGCTTCGGCTCAATGACACCCGCTCGCGCGAACTGGAAGGCCTCTCTCGGGAGGATGTCTGGGAAGGCGAGCCGCTGGAGATCGCTTGGGTCCCGGTGCATGAAAAGGCTTCTGCCGCCGCCTTGCTTGGACGCCAGAAGACCGGATTTTTCTTGGATCAGGACGCCAATCGTCGCGCTTTGGCTCCTTTGGGACGCGGACGCTCGGTGCTGGATGTCTGCAGCTACACCGGCGGCTGGGGCTTGGCCTTTGCCGCCGAAGGGGCTGCCCAGGTTTCCTTTGCCGATCGCGACCGCGCCGCCTTGGAGTGGTGCGCCAAGGGCTGGACACAGGCTGGTCTTCCCGGCGAGCCGGAGCTCTTGGAAGGCGATGCCTTCGAGATGCTGCAGGCCTTGGCTCAGGCTGGACGCCAATTCGATGTGGTGGTGCTTGATCCCCCCGCTTTTGCCAAGAGCCGCAAGAATGTGGACGATGCACTGGCCGGGTACCAGCGGCTCAATAAACTGGGACTAACGCTTGTGGCTCCGGGAGGTGTGCTGGTAACCTGCTCCTGCACTGGGCTGGTGGATCGCTACGATTTCCGCCACGCCGTGCTGCGCGGTGCCCGCCAAGCGCGCCGTCGCCTGCGCCTTGTGCGCGAAAGTGCTGCCGGCCCCGATCACCCTTCCCACCCCGCCATGCCCGAGACTGAATACCTCAAGTGTCTGGCCTTCGCGGTAGAATGACTTCTTTGCTCAAAAAAACACTTGCCCCTTTGAGCACCTACTGTATATCTTGAGAAAAGATCCGCAAGGATGCCTCCCGCCGGACACGGCAGAGTCAAAGACAACAGCAAACCACTCAAACACCAACTGCGTAATTCGCGATCAATGAGCGGAGGATAAGCATGGCATTCCCGACAAAGAAAAAGGCCGACAAGGAAGCTGTCATCATTCCAGGTCTGGCGGCCGACAAGGAGCGCGCTCTCAAGGCAGCGCTGGCCCAGATCGAGAAGAACTACGGCAAGGGCAGCATCATGACGCTGGGCTCTGGCACCCATCAGGAAGTGTCGGTAATCCCCTCGGGCTGCATTCAGCTCGACGCTGCGTTGGGAGTGGGCGGTTGGCCACGTGGGCGCGTCATAGAAATCTATGGCCCCGAATCCTCCGGCAAGACGACGCTTTCGCTTCATGCCATCGCTCAGGCCCAGAAGGCCGGTGGTGTGGCCGCCTTCATTGATGCCGAACATGCCTTTGATGCCCAGTACGCCCGGAAACTCGGGGTGGACATTGACAATTTGCTAGTCTCGCAGCCCGATACCGGTGAGCAGGCCCTGGATATCGCCGAAGCGCTGGTGCGCTCGGGGGCTGTGGACTTGGTCGTGGTCGATTCGGTCGCGGCGTTGGTGCCTCAGGCTGAAATCAACGGCGAAATGGGCGACAACCACGTGGGCCTTCAGGCGCGCCTTATGAGCCAGGCGCTGCGCAAGCTTACTGGTGTGCTCAACAAGAGCAACACCTGCATGATCTTCATCAACCAGTTGCGCATGAAGATCGGCGTGATGTTCGGCAATCCCGAGACCACCACCGGTGGTAATGCCCTCAAGTTCTACGCCTCGGTGCGCGTAGACATCCGCCGTATCACCTCCATCAAATCGGGCGACGAGGTCATCGGCAACCGCACCCGCGTGAAGGTGGTCAAGAACAAGGTGGCGGCTCCGTTCCGCCAGTGCGAGTTTGACATCTATTACGGCGAGGGAATCTCGCGCTATGCCTCCATTTTGGATCTCGGCGTGGAGATGGAGATCGTCCAGAAGAGCGGTTCTTGGTTCTCCTACGGGCCCGAGCGCATCGGTCAGGGACGCGACTCGGCCATTGAGTTTCTCAAGCAGAACGCGACGATGTGCGAGGAGATCGAAAACCGCATCCGCGAGACGCTGCGCGGCGACGATTTCGTCAGTGTCCCGACGGAAGAGACTGCCGGCGAAGACGAGATTGTCATCGAGGAATAGGTGCTTAAAGGCGATCGGCCTAAAGCTCTGAAGCATCGCAGGGCGTGGGAAGTAGTTTTGGCGCCATGAAATTCTTGGCCGAAGCCCATCCAACCACGCCCAAGGGATTTGCCGCCGCCCGCCACACCTGTGGCATCAAGGCCTCCGGCAAACCCGATCTCGCTTTGCTTGTCTCTGAAACGCCTTGTCGCTGGACGGCCGCCTTCACCACCAACAAGGTGGCGGCCGCGCCGGTGCTGTTCGGGCGCGAACGCTTGGCCGAGGGCAAGCCTTTGCGGGCGGTACTGGTCAATTCCGGCAACGCCAATGCCTGCACCGGAGCTGAGGGGCTGGAAAATGCCCGCAAAAGCGCCGCGGCACTGGAAGCGGCACTGGGGATCGAGGCGGGAGAGACCATCGTCTCGAGCACCGGCATCATCGGCCATCAGATGCCCATGAACAAGATTCTGGCCGGCATTCCCCAGATCGCCAAGCTGACGACGGCAGAAGGCGGCGTCGAGTTTGCCGAGGCCATCATGACCACGGACACCCACGCCAAGCACTGCGGGGCCGAGGTCGCGGTCGCAGGCGGGACGGTCACCATTGGCGGTTGCGCCAAGGGGGCCGGCATGATCCATCCGCGCCTCGCCACCATGCTTTCCTACATCACCACTGACGCTCTGGTTCACCCTGAGGTGCTGGAAGGCGCTTTCCGTCGTGGCCTGGAGAAGAGTTTCAATCGCGTGAGTGTCGATGGCGATACGTCTACCAACGACACCTGCGTGCTGCTTTCCAATGGCGCCGCTGGGCTTCCCGAGATCCTTCCCGGAACGCCCGAAGCGGCGGACTTCGAGACGGCTCTGCATGCCGTGATGACAAGCCTTGCCCGCGAGATTGCTCGCGATGGCGAAGGGGCCACGGTACTGGTCGAAGTCAAGGTGAGCGGCGCCAAGAGCCCTGAGCAGGCTGAGACGGTCGGCCGAGCCATCGTCAATTCGCCGCTGGTGAAGACTGCCGTCCACGGTGCCGACCCGAACTGGGGACGCGTCCTGTGTGCGGCCGGTTACTCGGGTGGGGACATCAAGCCGGAACAGTGCGCCCTGACCATCCAGGATGTCACGGTATTGCGCCGCGGCACTCCCATCGATTTCGAGGCAGCACCGCTGTCCCGCTCCATGAAGGGGCAGGACGTGCGCTTTCATCTGACCCTTGGCGAAGGCTCCTTCGAGACGGTCTTTTGGACTTGCGACTTCTCGAAGGAGTACGTGGCGATCAACGCCGACTATTCGACCTGAATCCTCGCTTCCGCCAGAAGGGGGAAATGCAGTTTTCCTGGCAACGGACGGGATGATGAGATCCCTCGGTTTTTGGAGGACTGCGGAATGGTCGAAGGTACGGTAGTGCTGCTGGGTTGTGGAAACATGGGTGCGGCCCTGATTCGCGGGGCCGTGGCCGGAGGTGTTCCCGCTGGAAGCATCCGCCTGGTTGATACCGACCCCGCGAAGATCGCCGCCCTGACCAAGGACGGCATTGGCAAGGCTTCGACACTGGAGGAGGCGCTTCCCAAGGCCTCTACGGTGATTTTCGCGGTGAAGCCTCAGGTCTTCCCGCAGATCGCTATTCGCATTGGCCAGTTGCTGCCCGAATCGGCGCTGTGCATCACCATCATGGCTGGCGTGGCGGTGCGCCGCGTGCGCGAGCTTTTGGGACGCCCCGAGCAGCGGGTGGCTCGTCTGATGCCCAACCTGCCGCTCACGGTGGGGGCCGGCGCCAGTGCCGTGGCTGTGGGTGGCCTTGTGCCTGAAGATCTCGAGCTGGTCCGCTCCATCTTCAAGCCCACGGGCGCCTTGGTGGAGGTCCCCGAGTCCCAGCTCGACGCCGTGACCGGCCTTTCGGGAAGTGCCCCGGCCTATGTGCTCAAGTTCCTAATGGCCCTGGAAGACGGTGGCGTGCAGGCCGGACTCCCGCGCGGAACCGCTCGCGAGCTCTCGCTTGCCACCATCGAAGGCACCTGCAAGCTGCTGCGGGCTTCGGGCGCCGAACCTGACGTGCTGCGCGGCCAGGTCACCAGTCCCGGCGGCACCACCATCTACGGTCTGCGTGCTTTGGAGAACGGTGGCTTTGCGGCCAGCGTGATGGAGGCCGTGATGGCCGCCACGCGCCGCTCGCAGGAGCTTGGCGGCTAAGATGCCCCGCGAGGTGAAGCTCGAGGAGAGCTGGCGCTCCCGGCTGCAGCCAGAATTTGACAGTTCCTGGTTTGGGGAGCTTTCTGATTTTCTGCACGCCGAGAAGGCCGCCGGCAAGGAGGTCTACCCGCCGGGATCCCTCATCTTCAACGCCCTGAATACCACGCCCTTCGATGCGGTGCGGGTTATGATCGTGGGGCAGGACCCCTACCACGGGCCGGGACAGGCCCACGGGCTCTGCTTCTCGGTGAATCGCGGCGTCCCTAAGCCTCCGTCGCTTGTGAACATCTTCAAGGAGCTGCACGACGACTTGGGCGCGCCCATTCCCTCGCATGGGAACCTTGAACACTGGGCTCGGCAGGGCGTGCTGCTTCTGAACACCTGCCTCACGGTGCGGCGCGGCGAGCCGCTCTCGCACCAGAACCGCGGCTGGGAGCGCCTCACCGATCGCGTGGTGCAGCTTCTGGCCGAGCGGGAGACGCCGCTCGTGTTCCTGCTGTGGGGGGCTCCGGCCCAGCGTAAGGCGCGCTGCGCTGATCTTTCGCGTCACGGGGTCTTCGCCTCCCCGCATCCTTCGCCCCTTTCGGCCAGTCGCGGCTTTTTCGGCAGCCGTCCCTTCAGCAAGGCTAACGCCTTTTTGGCCGAGCACGGCCTGCCGCCGGTTGACTGGGCTATTCCCGAATAGACGATTTCTGTCAATAGCCCGCAAGGCGGGCAGGAGGTTCCCGATGGTCCTGGATTTCGAAGGCCGCCAGTTCGGTTATGACGAGGCGGGAACGGGAAAGCCGCTTCTCTTTTTGCACGGCTTTCCCTACCGGCGGGGCTTCTGGGAGCCGCAGCTGGGCGCACTTCCGGCCCGCACTGTAGCTGTCGACCTTCCCGGCTTTGGCGAGAGCTCGGCGCTTCCTGAAGAGGCAAGCCTTGAGACCTTTGTGGCGGCGCTGCGCGTTTTTTGTCGGGGCCTTGGGCTCGTGCGGCCGGCGGTGGCGGGGCATTCCTTCGGCGGCTACCTTGCGCTCGCCTGGGCACGGCTTTTTCCCGGGGAATTGTCCGGAATCTGTCTAGTGGCTTCCCGGGCTACGTCTGATTCGCACGAAGCGGCCGGAAATCGCCTCTCCATGGCATCGGCTCTGCTTGCCGGAGCCGACCCGGTTCCGCTGGTGGAAGCCATGCCAACCAAAATGCTCTGCCGGTCGCACAACCGCACCGAAGGCCAGCGCGAGGTGCGCGCCCTGATGGAGCCGCTGCGCCCGGCGGGCATTGCCGCCGCCCAGAAGGCCATGGCGACTCGTCCCGACGCTTCGGGAAGCCTTCCCGACCTCGACATTCCCGCCCTGGTGCTGGCGGGCGAAGAGGATCAGCTCATTCCGCTTGCGGAATCGGGCATCGTGGCCGCCGCCTTGCCGCAAGGGCGCTTGGTCGTTCCGCCTAAGACCGGCCACTTCGTTTCTCGCGAGGCGCCTAAGGAGAGCAACGCCGCGTTTTCCGAGTGGCTTTCGCGGATCGCCTGAGGCGGGCGAGCTAGCTTTGCCGGGGCCATGACACTAGCCAACCTTTTCGACGCCCTTCCTCGCGGGGAGGCGTGCTCGGATGATGACCTTCTGACGCGTTTTCTCGAAGTGAACGCCGCCCGCGGCCTTTCGCTCTATCCGGCCCAGGAAGAGGCCATCCTGGAACTCTGGGACGGCAAGAACGTCATCCTGAACACACCGACAGGATCTGGAAAATCGCTGGTGGCCTCGGCGCTGCATTTCCAGTCGCTTGCCCAGGGGCGCCGCAGCGTCTACACCTGCCCCATCAAGGCGCTGGTGAACGAGAAGTGGATGGCCCTCTGCCGCGAATTTGGCCCCGAGAACGTAGGGCTTTCCACCGGCGACGCCTCGGTGAACCACGGCGCGCCCATCCTGTGCTGCACCGCCGAGATTCTCTCCAACATCGCCCTGAACGAGGGCGAGGACTGCTCTATCCTGGATGTGGTGATGGACGAGTTCCACTACTACTCCGACCGCTCGCGCGGCGTGGCTTGGCAGATCCCGCTGCTCACCCTGTCGCGGGCGCGCTTCCTGCTGATGTCGGCGACCCTGGGCGAGACCTCCTTCTTTGAACAGGAACTGACAAAACGCACCGGACGTCCCTCGGTCACCGTGAAGTCGACCGACCGACCGGTGCCCCTTACCTTCGACTGGTCCGAAAATCCGCTGGCAAACGAGGTGCAGGGACTGGTGAGCGCCGGCCGCGCGCCGGTCTACGTGGTGCACTTCACCCAGGCCGATGCGGCGCGCAATGCTCAGAACTTCACGAGCCTTGATCTCTGCACCAAGGAGGAAAAGATCGCCTTGGCGAAGGCTCTGGAAGGCTTCCGCTTCTCCTCTCCCTACGGCCCCGACCTCAAGCGCTGGCTGAAGCAGGGCATCGGGCTCCACCACGCCGGGCTCTTGCCCAAGTACCGGATCCTTGCCGAGCGGTTGGCGCAGCAAGGGCTGCTCAAGGTCATCTGCGGCACCGACACGCTCGGGGTTGGGGTGAACGTCCCCATCCGTTGCGTGCTCTTCACCCAGCTCTGCAAGTGGAACGGCGACAAGACAAGCCTCCTCTCTGCGCGCGACTTCCACCAGATCTCGGGCCGGGCCGGCCGCAAGGGGTTTGATGACGTGGGTTACGTGGTGGCGCAGGCGCCCGAGTACGTGATCGAGAACGCCAAGGCCGCCGCCAAGGCCGCTCAGAACGGCCGCAAGTTCCAGAAGGCCAAGCCCCCCGAAAAAGGCTTCGTGCCCTGGGACGAGGCGACCTACCGGAAGCTCATCCAGGCGCAGCCAGAAAAGCTCCAGTCGAGTTTCAAGGTGAGCCACGGCATGCTCCTCAACGTGCTCTCGCGGCCCACCGACGGCTGCCGGGCGCTGCGACAGATTCTGTCAGAATGCCACGAGACCGAGCGGCAGAAGAAGGAGCACAAGAAGCGCGCCTTCCAGCTCTTTCGCCCGCTGGTGGAGCGGGGAATCATAGAGTTTATCGAGCCCGCTGGACCTGGGATGGCCAAGCTTCGCGTCAAGGCCGAGCTCGGGCAGGACTTCTCCATGGACCACGCCCTTTCGCTCTGGCTCCTGGATACCTGGCCGCTCCTCGATCGCGAGAGTCCCGAGTACGCCCTGGACCTGCTCACCCTGGTGGAATCGATCCTTGAGAACCCTGAGCTCATCCTGCGCAAGCAGCTGGACGTGGCCAAGACGCGGCTGATGGCCGAGATGAAGGCCGAGGGGATCGAGTACGACGAGCGCATCGCGCGCCTGGAAGAGGTGGAATACCCCAAGCCGCTGCGCGAATTCGTCTATGGCACTTTTAACACGTTTTCCGAGAAGCACCCTTGGGTGGAGCACGAGAGCATCCGCCCCAAGGCGATCGCCCGCGAGATGTTCGAGACCTACCGCACCTTCTCGGATTACGTGAAGGAATACGACTTGGAGCGAAGCGAAGGTCTGCTGCTGCGGCACCTCAATGCGGTCTTTCGGGTGCTGGTGCAGACGGTTCCGGAAGCTGCCAAGACCGAGGAGGTCCACGAGATGGAGACCTACCTCGGAGAGATGATCCGCCGCGTCGATTCGAGCCTTTTGGAGGAGTGGGAGCGGTTGCGCGATCCCGGCTTTGTTCCCGACGAATCCCAGGAACTGCGGCCTCTGGGCGCCGAGGCGGCCGAGCTCGACATCACCTTGGACACCCGCGTCTTCCTGGGGAAGATCCGCGAACGAATCTTGTCGGCGCTGCGGCTGTGGTCGCGCGGTTCCTTTGAGGAGAGCTTGGAAGTGCTGGGGACGGGGCCTCACGAAGATGTCACCGGTATGCTGTGGACGCCGCTGCGCCTAGACAGTTCCTGGCGCGAATATTCCGCCGAGCACGGCACTGTGCGGCTGGACGCTGAGGGGCGAAATGCTCGCCACACCCGCGTGGAGAAGGACGACGAGCTGTGGCACGTCGAGCAGATCCTGCAGGACGAAGAGGGGCTCAACGACTGGGGAATGCGCCTGGAAGTAGATCTTCCCGCTTCGCGGGCGGCTCGCGAGCCAGTTCTGCGGCTAGTGTTCTTGGGAGACCTTTCTGCGGCCTAAGCTGTTATCATTGCTCCCATGAGTCCAACGAAGCCTCTGTCGGTGTTGGTGGTCGACGACGAGCCGAGCATCCGCCGTTCGCTGACCGTCTGCCTGGAGCTGGAAGGCCACGCCGTTGCCGCAGCGGCTACGACCGAGGAGGCGCTTTCGCTGGCGTCTCGCCAGGCCTTCGATCTTGCCTTTGTGGATCTGCGCTTGGGAACCCGTAGCGGGCTGGATCTGGTCCCGGAGCTTTTGCGGCTGCGTCAGGACACCAAGGTGGTGGTGATCACCGCCTTCGCCTCGGTGGAGACGGCCGTGGAAGCCATGCGGCGCGGTGCCTGGGACTACCTCCCCAAGCCCTTCGAGCCCTCGCAGGTGGTGGCTGCCGCCGCCAAGGTGGCCGCGCTGCGGCTGCCGGCTTCGGGCGACGATGGCCTCATTTTTGACAGTTCTTGTCAAAAAATGCGCGAGGCCCTGCGGCTTGCGCGTCAGGTGGCGCCCCGTGAGTCTACGGTGCTTCTGCGCGGCGAATCGGGAACCGGCAAGTCGGCCCTGGCCCGTGCTTTGCACGGTTGGAGCGCCCGCGCGGCGGGGCCCTTTGCCACCATCTCCTGCCCGACCCTCTCGGCCGAGCTTCTGGCCTCCGAGCTCTTCGGGCACACCCGCGGGGCCTTCACCGGAGCCGTCGCCGATGCCCCAGGGCGCGTCGAGGCCTGCGCCGGGGGGACGCTTTTTCTGGACGAGATCGGAGAGTTGCCGCTCGAGCTCCAGCCCAAGCTCTTGCGGCTTTTGCAGGAGCGCGAGTATGAGCGGGTGGGCGAGACCCGCACTCGCAAGGCCGATGTCCGCATCGTGACGGCCACCCATGTCGATCTCGCCCAAGCGGTGCGGGACGGTCGTTTCCGGGAAGATCTGTACTGGCGCCTGAACGTGGTGGAGATCGAACTTCCGGCGCTTTCGGAGCGCCGCGAGGATATCCCAGTGCTTGCCAACGTGGCGCTTTCCCGCGCCTGCCGCGGCGGGCGCGCCGTGCTCTTTGCGCCAGGGACGACCGAGGCGCTTTCAGAACGGCCCTGGCCCGGCAATCTGCGCGAGCTCTTCAATGCCGTGGAGCGGGCTGTGGCCTTGTGCGAGGGCGACAGCATCGGACTGGACGCGTTTGGTTCCGAAGGTCCAACGGCAGCTGCGACAGTTCCTGCTGGAGAGCTTATGCCGTTGGAGCGTCTGGAGGAGCTTCACATCCGGCGCGTACTTTCGGTGACGCGCACCTTGGAGCAGGCGGCACGGGTGCTCGGGATCGATAGCGCAACCCTCTGGCGCAAGCGCAAGCGTTTCGGCATCTGAATCGGAAAGCCTCAGTCTTGCATTTTGCAATGGATTCGTGCGATTTGAATCCTGCATTTTGCAAGGCGCGTCTCTGGTGGCGTAGAGAGGCGTTCACGCAGGTTTCGCAAGGGGCGTTGGCGTAGGCTTTGCGGGAATAAAAACTCCTATGATCGGCTTTCGTCCAAAGCTCATGGCCGGCTTCGGCTCGCTTTTGGCCATTTTGCTGGTCACCGGCATCCTTGCCATTGCGCTCTTGGAGCGCTACAGCGGCACGCTCGATCGCATCTTCCGCGAGAACTACGACAGCGTCCGCTATGGCCAGGAGATGAAGGACGCCCTGGAGGAGATCGAACGCATCGCCGAGCAGGACGTGGGCAACGATTCGGTCGCGCTGCGATTGCAAGCCGGCTTCGGGCGCTTCGAGAAAAATCTCGTGCTGGAGCGCGGCAACGTCACCGTTCCTGGGGAAAATGTGACGGTGGATTCCTTGGAGATGCGCTGGAAGCGCCACCGGCTTTTGCTTTCGCGGCGCCCTGCCGAACAAGCGATGCGGGCTGCCTGGACCGATTCCCTGCATGCCTCTACAGAACGACTTTCGGCCTCGGCCCAGGCTGTGGTGGACGTCAATTTCCGTAATATTCTCTCGGTGGACGGTCAGGTCCGGCGCAACGCCGCCTGGGCGCGTCGGATGCTCCTCACGCTCCTAGCCGGTGGCGTCTTGCTTTTTCTCGGCCTTTCCAGCCTGGTGGCGGCCTGGGTGCTCCGGCCTGTTTCGGCTTTGACAAATTCTGTTCGCGAGATCGGGCGCGGGAACTTAGACCTCGCTGTGCCGGTGCCTTCGCACGATGAGCTGGGCGAGCTCGCCGAGGCTTTCAACGCCATGGCCGGGAAGCTCCGGGAATCCCGCCGCATGGACCGCCAAAGACTTTGGAGGGTGCATCGCGCCACCCAGAACGCCATCGACTCGCTGCCCGACGCGGTGGCCGTGGTGACTCCGAACGGCGAGGTGGAGATGGGCAACAAGGCGGCGCGTCGGCTTTTTTCGCTCGATTCCGGAAAGCGCCTGGAAGACTGTTGCGAAGGGCGTTTCCTGGCGGCTTTCCAGAAGGCCGTGGAGTCCCGCAAGCCGGTGTTTTCGCACGGCTTTGACGCGGCCTTTCAGGTATTCGACGAGCGGGAGCGATTCTTCTTGCCGCACGCCCTACCGGTCCTGGACGGGGATGGGGCGGTTGCCGGCGTGACGCTGGTGCTAGCAGACATCACCCAATTGCGCCGGCTAGACGAGATGAAGAGCGGCGCCCTTTCTGTGGTGGCTCACGAATTGCGCACTCCTATCACTTCGCTGCGGATGGCTTCCCATTTGCTCCTGGATGAGCGCATGGGAGAATTGTCACCGCGCCAGGAGGAGCTTGCCACGGGCTTGCGCGAGGACTCCGAGCGGCTTTGGCGCATCGTCGAGGAACTGCTAGATGTCGGACGGATGGAGGCGGGAAGCGCTGCCTTGGAACTTGCGGTGGCGGACGTGCATGCCGTGGTGCGCAAGGTGGCGGAGGAGCGGCGAGAAGCCTTCCGAGCCAAGGATGTGGCCCTAGAAATTCCAGAGGGAAGCGATGTGGCGCTTGCGCGAGTCGATGCGGCGCGACTTTCCCTGGCCATCGGCAATCTGCTCTCCAATGCTTTGCGCTACACGTCCGCAGGCGGTACCGTGCGCGTAGAGGTGCTCTCCGGAGACTGTTTGACAATTTCTGTTCAAGACGACGGCGAAGGCATCGCCTCCGAGCACCTGCCGCACCTTTTCGAGCGCTTCTACCGCGCTCCGGGGCAGGACGCCGCTAGCGGCGTAGGGCTGGGACTTGCCATCGTGCGCGATGTGGCGGAGGCTCATGGCGGGCACGTCCGCGCCGAAAGCTGCTTCGGCGAGGGAAGCCGCTTTGTGCTGGAGCTGCCAAGCCAAATGCCTGTTGCGTCGGAGGCCGATCATGGGCTCTGAGACGCCTTTCCTGCAGCTGATCCGCCGCGCCGAGCGGGGGCGGCACAAGATCTACCTGGGCTACTGCCCGGGCGTGGGCAAGACCTGCCGCATGCTGGAAGAAGGCCATCGTCTGCGCGCCGAAGGCATCGACGTGGTGGTGGGCCTGGTGGAGACGCATGGGCGGGAGGGCACCACGCGGCTTGCGGAAGGGCTTCCCGCGATCGCCCCGCGGATGGTCGACTACAAGGGCATCCGCCTGGAAGAGATGGACCTCGACACCATTCTCGAGCGCCATCCGCAGGTGGTGCTGGTGGACGAGCTCGCTCACACCAACGTTCCGGGTTCGCGCAACGGGAAGCGCTGGGAGGATGTCGAGGAGCTGCTTTCGGCCGGCATCCACGTCGTCACCACGGTAAACATCCAGCACCTCGAAAGCCTCTACGACACCGTCGGGTCGCTTGTCGGGGTGCGGGTCCGCGAGCGCTTGCCAGATTCTGTCATTCTGGAGGCCGACGAGGTGGTCAACGTGGACCTCTCGGAGGAAGACCTGCTGCAGCGCCTGCGCGAGGGGCGGATCTACCCCGGCGAGCGCGTGCCCCAGGCCTTGGCCAACTACTTCCAGACGGCGCGCCTCGAGCGCCTGCGCGAGCTGGCCCTGCGCGAACTGGCGCAGCGGCTCGACCGCCGGCGCCGCGAGGTGCATCCCGAAGAGGACGCGCCGACCGGACTCTCGGACCTGGTCATGGTGGGAATCTCGGGGAAGAACGGAAGTGAGCGGTTGCTGCGGCACGCCTCGCGGCTTGCGGGGCGTCTGGCGCGCGACTGGTACGCGGTGCATGTGGAGCCGGAAGACGTGCTCTCCGAAGATGCTCGTAAACGACGGGAATTGTCCGATACCCTGACCCTAGCCGGGCGGCTTGGGGCGACCGTCTTCCGCCTGAAAGGGCGCGACGTGGCGGGGACGCTGCTTTCGTTTGCTCGCGAGTACGGCGTAGGTTACGTGGTGGTGGGACGTCCTTCGCGCAAGCCTTGGTGGCGCCGCCTGCTTCGTCCTTCGGTGGCTGAAGATCTGGTGCGCCGCGCCAATGGGCTCACCGTCGATGTGGCGGATGTGGCTGTGCCAGACTCTGGAAACGCGGCTCCCGCCGCCCGCGCTCTCGAAGATTTTGAGCAGTTGCTGCCTTCCATGGAAGTGCAACTCTGGAACCGGCCCGTGACGCGCGAGGAGGCTGTCGACTCCCTGGTGCGCAACTGCATCGAAGGGGATGATCCGCTGCGCATGTGGGAGGCGCTGGAGGCGGTGCGGGAACGCGAAGCGCAGGGCTCGACCTTTCTTCCCGACGGCATTGCCATTCCGCACGGAAGGCTCGGCAACATGCAAGCGCCGCGCTGCGCCATCGGAGTGGCGCGCGAGGGCATCTCCGACGCTCCGGCTGGACTTCCTGTAGATCTCGTTTTTCTGCTTCTCACCCCCAAGGAAAATCCCAAGCTCCACCTCAAGCTGATGTCGGCCGGAACGCGCTTTCTGCGCGATCGCGAGTTGCGCCGCCGTCTCCTCATGGCCGAGGGGCCGGAAAGCGCCCGCGAGATCCTCACGACCTGGTGGGCATCCTCGCACGGACCGAATCGCACGTTACAGGAGAAACCGAAGCCTTGATCTCTTGCTGCCGCCAAAAGACAGAATCTGTACAGTCCTTCCTCTTTGGGAGTAAACGATGAATCCTGACACCGTGATTGCCGCCGCGCCCGACCTCTCGCAGCCGAAGGACAATCTCTGGCGGCGGATCCGCCACCTGGCCCTGGGAAATCCCAAGGACCCCTTCGATCGCTCCATCTTCCACAAGCTCGCCTTGCTGCCCTTCTTTGCCTGGGTAGGGCTTGGGGCCGATGGCCTTTCATCCTCTTGCTACGGCCCCGAGGAGGCGTTCAAGGCCTTAGGGGCACATCCGGTGCTCGCCCTCTTCGTGGCCCTCTGCACCACCCTCACTGTCTTCGTGATCTCGGCGAGCTACGGACAGATCATCGAGCTCTTCCCTTCCGGCGGCGGCGGCTACCTGGTGGCCTCGAAGCTCCTCTCTCC
>DAIPHW010000036.1:15430-17878 GCA_036771135.1 Fibrobacterota bacterium
GTGGCGGTGCGCACTTCGCACGACGTCTCGACGGCGGTGCGCGACCTCGGGCTTTTGCCCATGATCTTCCTGGTGCTGCGGGCCTACTCCATGGGCGCCGGCACTTTTACCGGCATCGAGGCGGTCTCCAACGGTCTGCCCATCCTGAGCGAACCGAAGGTTCGCACCGGCAAGCGCACCATGGCCTACATGGCCATTTCGCTCTCCTTCACGGCCTTTGGCTTGATGCTCGCCTACCTCCTCTTCCACGTCGCGCCGATGGAAGGCAAGACCCTGAATGCCGTGCTCTTTGAGAAGCTCACGGCCGGCTGGGGTGGCTTTGGGACGGCTTTTGTTTTGACAACTCTTGTCTCCGAAGGTGCGCTGCTCTTCGTGGCCGCCCAGGCGGGCTTTATCGACGGGCCGCGCGTGCTCTCGAACATGGCGCTGGACCACTGGCTGCCCTCTCGCTTCTCGCTGCTTTCCGATCGCCTAGTGACACAAAATGGCGTATTGGTGATGGCCACCGCTTCCTTCCTGGTGCTTCTGGTGAGCCGCGGCGATGTGGGTTTCTTGGTGGTTCTCTATTCCATCAACGTCTTCATCACCTTCACCCTGTCGCAGGCCGGCATGGTGAAGCATTGGTTCCAGGAATGCCGTTCTGGCCGTCGTTGGCTCCGCCCGATGGCGATCTCGGCCTTGGGCTGCGGCCTCTCGGCCTTCATCCTGGGCTTTGTGATCTTCGAGAAGTTCGCTGAGGGCGGCTGGCTCACGCTGGTCATCACGCTGGGCTTTGCCGGTTGCGCCATCTTGGTGAAGCGCCACTACCGCGCTACCGCCCAGACCCTGGTGCGCCTCGATACGCTGGTGAAGGCTGCTGAAACGCCGCGCTCGGGAGCCGTCGTCGAGGTGCCCGAGGCCGATCCCAAGGCCCGCACGGCGGTGCTCCTCGTGAACGGCTGGAACGGCTTGGGGCTTCACAGCCTGCTTTCCATCCTGCGGCTCTACGGCGACTTTTACCGCAACTTCGTGGTGCTGCACGTGGGCATCCTGGATGCCGGCAGCTTCAAGGGAGCCGAGGAGATCGAGGCGCTGCGCTTGCATGCACAGACAGAAACCGACAAATACGTGGATTACCTGCGCGCCAACGGCCGCTACGCTGAAGGACGCTGCATGGTCCACGCCGACGTGGTCGACGCCCTGGAGGAACTGGCCCGCGAGACGGTGCTGAGCTTCCCCAAAAGCGTCTTCTTCGGCGGGCAGCTGGTGTTCCGCAACGAGGGGATCTGGACCAAGCTGCTCCACAACAACGTGGTCTTCGCCATCCAGCGCCGCCTCTACATGCGCGGCCTGCCCTTCATGGTGCTTCCCATCCGAGTGGACTGAATTTCAGCGATCGGGTCCCGGCTGGCGCAGCGCTTGTGGCAATGCGAGCGGCTGGCCCTTGTCCCGCCCTACTCGCCCATGGCGTCAATTTGACACATTCCGTCCATGGGCTCGCCAAGCCTCCTCGGCTTCGACTCCGCTCAGCCTGCGGGGTCTTGGCCCTGCCGGGTGACGGTCGGGGGGAGTCTGCGGCTCCTTACAGCGTCTCGATCACCTGGCGCAGCGAGTCTTCCCAATGTGGCAGGCGGATGCCAAAGTCAGCGGCGAGCTTTTCGCCCGACATGCGGCTGTTGGCGGGGCGATGGGTCTTGGCCGGGTAGGCGCTTGAGGGAATGCCCTTGAGTTCTTTGAGGGCCTGCTCGGACTTTTTGGGATCGAGGTCGCGGATGGCCGCGGCAAAGCCGTGCCAGCTTGTGAATCCAGCCTGTGGCATGTGGTAGACGCCGCTTTGGTCTTCCCAACGGGCGATGGCCAGGGCCGTGGCTTCGGCGATCTGGCGGGACCAGGTGGGCGCGCCGATCTGGTCGTTCACCACGGAGACCGTCTCCCGCTCGTGGAAGAGTCGCAGCATGGTGAGCAGGAAGTTTGATCCGCGGGCTCCGTACACCCAGGAAAGGCGGAAGATCAGGTGGCGCGGGTTGGCGGTCGCGATGGCCTGGTCGCCGGCAAGTTTTGTCCGTCCGTAGGCCGAGAGAGGGCCGACCTCGTCCGTTTCGCACCAGGGGCGCTCGCCGGTGCCGTTGTACACGTAATCTGTGGAGTAGTGGACGATGGCGGCCCCGATCTTTGCGGCCTCCTCGGCCAGCACCCCGGGGCCGGTGGCGTTGATGGCGCGGCAGCGCGCCTCGTCCTCCTCGGCCTTGTCGACGGCGGTGTAGGCGGCGGCGTTCACCACGATCTGCGGCTTCACTTCGCGCACCAGCTTGCGCAGGCCGTCAGTGTCGGTGAGGTCGACGTCGGGATAGTCCAGCGCCGTCACCTTGCCCAGCGGTGCCAGGGTGCGCAGGAGCTCCCAGCTGACCTGGCCGTTGCGGCCGATGAGAAGGATGGAGGGTTGCTGGAACGACATGAGGATCTCCTGGG
>DAIPHW010000037.1:0-17557 GCA_036771135.1 Fibrobacterota bacterium
CGGCATCCGCTACGAGTACGGCATCTTCAAGCAGAACATCGTCGACGGCTACCAGGTCGAGGAGCCCGACAACTGGCTGCACCTCTCCAACCCCTGGGAAATCCCCCGTCCCGAGAATTCGGTGGCGGTGAACTTCTATGGTCGCGTGGCCTCCCACACCGACCGCACCGGCAAGACCGTCTTCCAGTGGGTGGACACCGAGAAGGTGATGGCCACCCCCTACGACACTCCGGTCCCGGGCTACCAGAACGGCGTGGTCAACAACCTGCGCCTGTGGTCGGCCAAGGCCACCAACGACTTCGACCTGCAGTTCTTCAACGACGGCAACTACGTGCGCGCCTCGCTTGCCAAGAACGACAGCGAGACCATCTCCAAGGTGCTTTACCCCAACGACTCGGTGACCGCCGGACAGGAACTGCGCCTCAAGCAGCAGTACTTCTTCGTGGCCGCCGGCATCACCGACGTGGTGCGCCGTCACCTCAAGTACCACTCGAGCCTCAAGGACTTGGCCGACAAGGCCGCCATCCAGCTCAACGACACCCATCCCACGGTGGCCATTCCCGAGCTCATGCGCGTGCTCCTGGACGAGCACGGCTTCGGCTGGGACGAGGCCTGGGGCATCGTCTCCAAGGTCTTCGCCTACACCAACCACACCCTGCTCCCCGAGGCCCTGGAAAAATGGCCAGTGGAGATGTTTGGCAAGCTCCTGCCGCGCCACCTGGACATCATCTACGAGATCAACTTCCGCTTCCTGCGGCAAGTGGCCTTCCGCTACCCTGGCGACAATGATCGCCTGGCCCGCATGTCCATCATCGAAGAAGGCCCGGTCCGCAAGATCCGCATGGCGCACCTCTGCGTGGTGGCCGCCCATTCCGTGAACGGCGTGGCCGAGCTCCACTCCGAGCTCCTCAAGAGCCTCACGCTCAAGGACTTCTACGACCTCTATCCGAGCAAGTTCAAGAACGTCACGAACGGCATCACCCCGCGCCGCTGGCTGGTGAAGTGCAACGTCCCGGCCACCCAGCTCATCGAGTCCAAGATCGGCTCCGACTGGATCGTTTCGCTGGACAAGCTGAAGGGCCTCGAAAAGTGGGCTGAAGATAAGGCCTTCCGCGCCGACTGGAAGAAGGTCAAGCGCGCCAACAAGGAGCGCCTTGCCGACTTCGTGATGCAGGAGATGGGCGTGCGCCTGGATCCGGACGCTCTCTTTGACGTCCAGATCAAGCGCCTGCACGAGTACAAGCGCCAGCTTCTCAACGTGCTGCACATCATCCACCTCTACAACACCATCAAGGCCGATCCCAAGGCCGAGTTCGTGCCGCGAGTCTTCCTCTTCGGCGCCAAGGCCGCTCCTGGGTACTTCCTGGCCAAGCTCATCATCAAGCTCATCAACTCGGTGGCTACGGTGGTGAACAACGACCCGGCCGTGGGTGGACGCCTCAAGGTGCTTTTCCTGCCCAACTACCGCGTATCTCTGGCCGAGAAGATCATTCCCGCCGCCGACCTCTCGGAGCAGATCTCCACCGCCGGCTACGAGGCCTCGGGCACCGGCAACATGAAGCTCTCGCTGAACGGCGCCCTGACCATGGGCACCTGGGACGGCGCCAACATCGAGATCGCCGAGGAAGTGGGCATCGAGAACTGCTTCTTCTTCGGGTTGAAGTCCGACGAGGTGATCGCCCTCAAGAATAAGGGCTACCGCCCGGCCGACTACGTCGAGGCCAGCCCCGACCTCAAGAAGGTGATCGAGCTTCTACGCTCGGGATTCTTCTCGCCCGAGAAGCCGGCTCTCTTCGATCCCATCCTCGAATCCATCCTGGGCAAGGACACCTACCTGGTCTGCGCCGACTTCGAGGCCTACAAGAAGGCTCACCAGGACGCCGCCGAGGCCTACAAGAACACGGACGAGTGGGCCCGTCGCTCCATCCTGAACACCGCCCGCATGGGCAAGTTCAGCTCGGACCGTTCCATCGAGGACTACGCCAGAAACATCTGGGGCGTCGAGCCGAAGAAGCGCTAAGCGTTTTTCAATTTTTGTCTTAAGGCCCCGGATCTCACTGAGATTCGGGGCTTTTTACATGCCTTCCCGCTCCGATCCGTCTAGACGCATCCGCACCCCGCCAAGGCTTGCGGTGCTCCAGTAGGGGATTCCCATGGCAGCGAGCCGTTCCAGCGTTGCGGCGGAGGGATGGCCGTAGCGATTGTTTCGGCCCGCCTGTGCCACCACCAGGCGCGGCCGCACCGCACCGAGCCAGGCGAGGCTGTTGGATCCAGCGCTGCCGTGGTGCGAAAGCAGCAGCAGATCAGACTTTACGGTGACGGAACCTGTCAAAACCAATGTCTGTTCCCCCAACGAATCGAGGTCACCCGCAATCAAAAGGCTCCCGCGAGCGTCAGAAAAACGCGACACCACCGAAGTTTCGTTGCCCTCGGAAAGAGAATCAGGACCTGTGGACAGAATCTGCCAATTAACCCCATCCAAGACCTCCAATCTCTCACCGGCCTGCACTTGCCGACAGCCCCGACGCGTGCGGCGGCAATAGCCTTGCAGACGCGCGAGCACCGAGTCTTCCTCCGGGAGGCGCCCATAGAGCAGCTCTCCCACGGGCCGCACGGCGAGCAGGGAATCAAGCCCGCCGCGATGATCAAGGTCCCAGTGGGTGACCAGCACCGCCGCGAAAGAGTCGCAGGGGATGGTGCGTCCCCAAAACAGGACCGCCGTGTCCGGAACCGGACCGGCATCGACCAGCGCACACGCAGCACCGGACCGAACGGCAGTGGCCTGGCCCTGCCCGACGTCTGGGAAAAAAACCGTAGCTCCAGTGGACGGAGACGGAGTCTCCAGGCCGCGATCGCAGGCGCCAAGCCCTGCCACCACAAGCAGCCGAAAGATCGTCTTCACCATCGCGAACGTCCCTCCAGACGGAAATACCAGCGCTCCTGGCCATCGGCCCAGGCCCCTTCCCGGCGCACCACCTCGGAAACCAGGGAGGTGCCGTGTACCGGCCGAAGCGTCGCGGCAAAAGCAAGTTCGCGGCGCTTCAGATCAGTCAGAAATTGCCGCAACGAAGCTGACGCCTCCCAGTCGCGGCATGGCGACCAGCGCAGTGAAGGCGAGACCTCCCAGCGCCATCCAAGCGTATCTAGGGCCAATTCCTGAGACACGGCTGGCGTCAGCGCTCCCAGCGTCCAAGAGATGCTTTGTCGGGAAGCCCAGCCTCGTCGCGCCTCTCCTTCAGGATGCACCAGCCAGAAGCCGCGGGCGCTAGTTTCCAGACGAACATCCTCGCGCCGGTGCGACAGGTCAGCAACGGGAAGCAAGACCGCATTGCCACCCTCCTGCGAGGCCGCCGTAAGCGATCCGTGCCAGCGCCAAGTGTCGCCGCCGTCCAGACCAAAGCCTCCGGCCTTCCAGGTCCCGAGGCTGTCGCGCCCCAAACGGCCCGTCCAGGAGGGAAGCGACGCCATGGGGGACGGAAAATTCTCTTCCCGGAACGCGGCCCAGCTCGACCACGCGAAGATTTCTCCATGCCCGTGAGCGTCCATCCGCAGCGAACGGTTCCAGGTGTCGCCGTTGCGCGCAGCCGTCGGCAGCAGCAGGAGCTCCGCGCCATCAGAGGCAAGGCCAAAGTACGCCCCGACGCCAAGCCAGCGGCCTGCGGTCCCGCGTCCTCCGGCAATCGACAGGAATTGTCCAAAAGCTCCAATGCCACTGGCCATAGAATGTTCGCCTAGGCGCTCATGAACAGCCACTCGCGTCTCCAGGGCTCCTGCGCGCATGGAGATCTGGCCGCCGTTCATCCAGCTTCCCGAGCCGTCTAGGAAAGAACGTGACGGCAGCGCTTTTCTAGGACGACTCCAGAGATCCGGAGCCTCCCGCCAGCCTTCAATGTCCCCAAACCGCAGACGGGAACCGTCCAACACCGTTTCGGCGCGGCGCACTGTCCAGGGCGAGGTTCGGTCCGGAGCCCATCCGGCATCAAGGCGTACAGGGCCCGCTTTCTGACTGGCCCGAAGATCCCGTTTCCATTGCGGATCTTCCTCCATTAGGGAGACCGAGCGCACCTGCACGGCTCCGTGCGCGGGTGCATCGCCAAATTCCAGATAGTCTTCCAGCGCCTCAGCACAGAGGTCGCCGACGCCATCCTCAAAGACCTGGCGCCCCGCAAGGGGACGCGGCAAGCGAAGCGCCCGCTCGCGGCAGTCAGGGTCCACGCCGGGAATCCTCTCCAGCAAATCGGCCGGAATTTCTGACGGATGCGCCACCGGGAAGGCGAGCAGCTCCTCCAGGCGCAGCGCCGTAGCGCTGTCCATGCGGCCGTCCCGCAGCTCCTGCTGAAGGGCGCGATGGGACGAAAGTTCTGCCGCGAAGGTTCCCAAAGAAACCGCCACCAAAAAAGACAATATCCGTCTGGCCATCTATCGTCGCCATCGCAGCGCTAGCGCGAACTGGGTGCCTAGGCGATCCTCCCCGCTCCAACTGGCGTCCAACCCGGCACCCATCCACTCGAGTCCAAACCCGCAGGAAAGATCCAGCGGCTCCAGACGAATCCCGCCGCGCAAAGAAAGCCACGGAAAAGGACGCACACACTGTCCCACTTGCCAGGTCGGCCGGTCGCCGGCATTGGTGCGGCCACTCAAGGAAACCGCCGTGGCAAAGCGCCGGTCACGCGTCTCTAGGGCAAGGCCCACAGCTGCGTCCCGCTCCAGGCCTTCGCCGCTTGCTCCCAGCGGAGTTTGCAGCACTTGGCGAAGCGCTGCCCCTAACGACAGCCACGAAAGCGGACGCCCTTGCGCCCCGATGCTGAAGTCTCCGCTCCAGGCATGCCCGAGCCCCTGCCCGAAGGCCACCCCCACGGCCTCCCCAGAGATTCCCACGGACCATTTCTGTCGCCGCAGCGCGACGCTTGCCAGCACCAGGTCTTCGCGGAACACCTCACCCGCCCGCATCTCGCGCAGCCACCCGCCGACAGCCCAAGCTGAATCGGCATAGGCGCCCCAGGCCGACCAGAGCGGCAGGGCCTCCATTCCAAAAGCCTCGGTGTGGCCAGCGCCGAATTCCCAGCCAGCGTGACTGCCCAAGAGAGCCGGATTCTCGCGCATGGCCGAGGCGCCGCCCTCCAGGGCCGGCTGCCAACCGCCAGTCGCCAACCGCTCGGGATTTGGGTCCGCACCGTTAAGCAATGCCCAGGCGGGCAGGCAAGCGATCAGGAATAGCGCTGCAATTTGCTTCACAGGCGCCGCCCCAGCACCGCCCATTCACGGCGCACACGGCGCGGGCCGTCGCCCAGGCGGGCTTCCAGAAGCACGAGATAGGTTCCCATGCGACAGCTTCTTCCCTGATCGTCCAGTCCATCCCAGACAAGCCGTCCGCTCGGCGGCACCGTTCCCGCGTACAGCGACCGGACCTTGCGGCGGTTCATGTCAAAGACGGAAATCGTCAAATTCCCGTCGGCGGGGGCTTCGACCCGCATTCCAAGCGTCGCCGCCACGACCGCGTCGCCGGGGCAGAAAAGCCTTTCCTCAAGGACTAGCGCCACCTCGGACTCTCCCGGAAGGCTCCATCCGGGCACCGAAGCGAGGCCCCAGCCGGGCGTGGCACCAAGCGCATCGGGGGAAGCGACCCAATTTTCGGCAAGGCTTGCAGGGAGGTCGCGGCTTCTCCGTTCACGGCTTCTTCCCACCGGCCAACTTCCCCATTTTGAATCCCAGGAAAGGCTATCGCGCACGTGCCCCTCGGCGTCGCGCAGCATGACAAGATCTCCGCTCTGAGAGAGGCGCGGCCAGCCCTGCGGCTCGGCGCACGGCATGGCCGAGAGCTTCCAGGCAGCGCGCAAGGCAGCACAATCTGACGACAGCACCAGATAGCCTCCCGTAGGAAGGGTCGCACCCTCCGCCAGGCGGTAGCGGGAGAGCGTGTCCCCAAGGCTCCATCCCGACAGGTCGAAGTTCTGGGCCATCCCTTGGGAAATCTCCACCCATTCCGGCTGTCCATTCACCGAACTTGCCTGAACCTCGGAAAGCAGCGCCCGCCCTTTCCCCGACAGAATCCAGATGCCGGCGCTATCGTCCTCGGGACGCGAATCGGTCGGTAACCGCACCCGGACCCGCACCCGGACCCGCGTCCGTTCCCCGGCGCCAATTTCTGTCATTGCCACACTGGCGACGCAGGTGTCGCCGGCGCGGCAGGACAGATTCTTGCGCAGCACCGAGGCCCCTTCCCATGTGAGCTCGCGCGCCGTCCAGTCGCGCAGCCCTCGGTTCCAGACCTTCGCCGTGATCATCGTCCCGGCGGTGTCCATCCCAAGCACCGCGCCTTCCCACTCCACCCGCGCCGTATCGCAACTGTTGCGGCGCCCGGGCGTTCCGAGATCTCCCAGGCCATAGCGCGTCGTGGCGCTTCCCCAGCAGGCGGCAGCACTTCCAGAGCAGGCCGCCGAGATGCGCTCCAGCGAGGCGCCCGACTTTAGCGGCCAGCCGCTTTCCCAAGCCACCGAATCGCGCAGCACCCCATCCGGTCCCCACAACCGCAGAACGCCAGAGCTGTTGGCAAGCGTCCAGCCTGATGACAAAATTTGTCCTGGACGAAATCCGCCGTTGGCGAGAGAGTCGGCGCGCGCCAGCGCGAGGAAGCCGCCTGCCGGGATTTTTAGGGAAGAATCTAGGGAGAGCTTGGCGGAAGAGCCGGTCGCAAAGCTCCATCCCGCAAGCGAGCAGCTTTCTGCACTTGGGTTGTGCAGTTCAAACCACTCCCCGGAGGCGTCGTCCACACGCATCGGATCGGGCTGGATCTCCCAGACGAGCAGAGGACAGACGCAGACAAGGGCGCGGAACACGAGTCCGTAGAGCGCAAGCGCGAGGGGCATAGGCCGCAAATAGTGCCAACGCCCGAGACTTTTTTCAACGAGATTTTAACGCGTGACGCGCAACAGGTCGCAGCGGATGCGCCCCAGCGAGATGCGCGACTCCATGCGCACAGGGAGACGCCGTGCGTCCTCGGTCAGCCAGATGTAGAGGCTTCCCTTGGCTTTAAAAAGCGCCTCGGAATGAATCTTGGGCTCGATCACCACGCAATCAAAGGTGCCAGCGGGGACCTTGATTCGCTCCCGACGCAGGCAGTGGATCTCGACGCCGTGGAACATCTTGCGGTTGTCCAGAATGTCCATGCGCGCCACATCGCCGGGCTTCAGATCCATGGTACGGAACTCATAAAAAGCCGAAAGCATGTCGTGTACCACGGGCGTCGTGGCCATCGAACTGTCGGGGCGGGCAGGCTTTCCCTTGGCATGTCCCGTCACCACGGCAGTGTTGCTGCCGCGCCGGAAAAAGGTGCGGAAGTTCGCCCAGTAGGAACCTTCGTGGACCTTCTTGGCAAAGCGCAGCGGGTAGCCGTCCATCTGCACCACCGACTCCAGGGTGTCGTAGACCGGGTAGAGGGACTGGATGGCGGAGTTGGCAGTGGCCACGGTGCGGATCACGGCACCGCTCCCGTAGGGCAGGCACATCATGTCGGCATAGCCGGCGGTCATGCCGCTCCAGGTAACCTGGAAACGCAGGCGCTCGCCGACGAAAGATCCGACTTGAGCGCTGGCCAGCTGGCTTGCGAGAAATAAGGCCGCCAGGACGCGCATCAGGCTGGAACGATCTCGTTCCAGGCGGCAAGGCCCTTCTGGGCGATGTCCTTGCGGTACTGCGCTCCTTGAAAGGAGATCCGGTCGACCGCCTGGTAGGCGAGATCCACGGCGTCTTGGAGAGTGTCGCCGACACCCGCGACCCCGAGGACGCGGCCACCGTTCGTGACCACCCGTCCCTTGTCGTCCATGGCCGTTCCGGCATGGAAGACGCTGACGTTCTCCAGCGCTCCCGCTTCCAAAAGTCCTGTGATAGGACGTCCCTTGGGACTTGAAGCGGGGTAACCTTCCGAGGCCATCACCACCACGGCGGCATGGCGGCGCGGAGCAGGGATGTGGATCTCCCCCAAGCGCCCTTCCACAGCGGCCAAGCACAGGTCGACAAGGTCGGCTTCAAGTACCGGAAAAACCACCTGAGTCTCGGGGTCTCCCATGCGGCAGTTGAACTCAACCACCTTGGGGCCGGTCTTGGTGAGCATCAGTCCGGCGTAGAGAAAGCCGCGGAAAGGGCAGCCTTCCAGTTCCATGGCGCGCAGCGTCGGTTCGATGACGGTCTGGCACACGGTGGCCAAGACCTGCGGCGTGCCGCGAGGGGCTGGCGAATAGGCACCCATGCCTCCGGTGTTGGGGCCGGTGTCGCCGTCGCCGATGCGCTTGTGATCCTGCGCCGAAGGCAGCAGCACGTAGTGGGAACCGTCGCACAGGGCAAAGACAGAAATCTCCTCCCCCTGCATGAACTCCTCGACCACCACCTCATCGCCAGCCTCGCCAAATTGCCGGCCTTCGCCAAGCATCGAACGGGCGGCTTCCAGGGCCTCCTCGCGGTCCATGCACACCACCGCGCCTTTGCCGGCGGCAAGGCCGGAAGCCTTCACCACCACCGGCACCGGACACTCGGAGAGATGCGCAAGCAGCGGCTCCAGTTCCGTGAAGGTGAGATGCGCCGCCGTGGGAATGCCATGGCGCGCCATGAGATCCTTGGAAAACGCCTTGCTCGACTCGATGCGGGCAGCCGCCCGGGTCGGTCCGACCGAGGGAATGCCAGCCTCGTCCAGGCGATCGACGAGTCCCAATGCCAGCGGAATCTCAGGCCCCACCAGCACAAAGTCCACGGCAAGCTCGGAGGCCAAGCGCACCAGACCATCGACATCGTCGGCCTTAACCGCGTGCAATCGTCCCAGATTGTGAAAGCCCGGATTCCCCGGTGCAAAATGCAACTCGGGCTTCCGCGCGCTTTCAAACAACTTGCGGGCCATGGCGTGCTCGCGCCCGCCTCCGCCGACCAGAAGGATCTTCATAGGTCGCAAGGTAGAATGATGATGGGCAAAGTCCCAACCATCGGCAAGGCTATCGCTTTGACGACAAGCTGTCCAGCAATTTCACAATTTTCAGCTCAGTGGACCTTCGAGCCGTCTGCGGCCGAGCACAGGACCGGCTTGCCACCCGCCGTAAGCACTGTTCCTTCGTGGCACAGATTCCCGCCATGGATTTCCAGCGGGCAAGCGTCCAGGTCATCGAGCTTCACGTTCTTGGCCGGAGCAAAGACGATCCCCTCGCGCACCGCCTGGGCTCCCGGCTCGCCTTCGGGGGCGATCAGGCGCACCGAGCCGTCGGCTTCGTCGGCGGCCAGCACCATGCCCTGGCTTTCCACACCGCGAAGCTTCGCCGCCTTGAGATTGGCCACCACGAGCACCTTACGGCCCGTCAGCTCCTCGGCGGTAAAGAAAGCCTTCAGCCCGGCGCACACCTGGCGCTCCCCCAAAGTCCCAAGCGAGACCTTGAGCACCCAGAGCTTCTCGGCCGAAGGATGCGGTTCGCACGACAAAATCTGTCCCACGCGCAGATCGACCCGCCCAAGCGGATGCGAAGCCTCACTTGCTGCAGGAGCGGCAGCGGGCTTCTCGGCCTTGGTGGTGAGCCGCGGGAAAAGGGCTGGTGCCTCCTTAAATTCGACATCCGCCCCCAAGACTCCCCAAGCCCAGTCGGAAGGCGCGGGAGCGGCAAACCCCATAGTGGCAAGACCTTCCTCAGACTTGGTGGGGATCACCGGCCAAAGCAGCGTCAGGAGCAGGCGCAGCGCCTCGGCGCTGACCGCCAGCACCTCCGCGAGTTCCTCGTGCTTTTCAGGATCCTTAGAGAGCTTCCAGGGCTGGGTCTCCTCCAGATAGCGGTTGATGGTCTTGGCATAGGCGAAGATCTCTTCCAGCGCCACGCTCACGCGAAAGGCCTCGACGAGCTCGGCGACCTTGGCCAAGGTGGCCTCGGCGCGGAACTGCAGCGCCTGCGAGGCCGCCGAAAGTACGGCCGGAGGTGCCGGGATGCGTCCACCAAAATTTGTCTGCACCTGCTTGCGAATGCGAGAAAGCACGTTGCCCACGTCGTTGGCAAGGTCGGTGTCGATGCGCGCCTGCATGGCCTTCTCCGAGAAGGAGCCGTCGGCGCCCACCACCATCTCGCGCATCAGGAAGAAGCGGAAAGCATCCTTGCCGCCTACCGCCTGGAAGCGCTTCACCACCGCGAACGGGTCGACCACGTTCCCCAGTGATTTTGACATTTTCTGTCCATCAGCCATCCACCAGCCGTGGGCCAGGATCTGTTTCGGCAGCGGAAGCTCGGCGCCCATCAGCATCGAGGGCCAGTACACCGAGTGGGTCGTGAGGATGTCCTTGCCGATCAGGTGCACCGAGGCCGGCCACCACTTGGAGCCGTCGGCGCGGTCCCGTCCCTCGACGCCGCTCACGTAGTTCAAGAGCGCATCGAACCACACGTAGGTGACGTAGTCGCGATCAAAAGGCAGCTCGATGCCCCAGGAAAGCCGACGCTTGGGGCGCGAGATGCAAAGGTCGCCCAGCGGCTGCCGCAAAAAGCCGAGCACCTCGTTCTTGCGGTAGTCGGGAACGATCCAGTCCGGGTGTTCCTCGATGTGCTTGAGCAAGCGCTCCTGGTAAGCCGACATCTTGAAGAAGTAGTTGACCTCCTCCACTTCCTCCACCGGCTCGCCCTCGGCCGGGCCGCGGCCTTCGCGGATGTCATTCTCGCTGTAGAAGCGCTCATCGCGCACGTTGTAGAGACCCTTGTAGGTGGCCTTGTAGATCTCGCCCTTGTCCCAGAGCCTCTGCAACACCGACTGCACATAGGCCATGTGGTCTTCATCAGTGGTGCGAATGAAGCGGTCGTTGGAGATGCCCAGAAGCTGGACCAACGCCTGAAAGCGCGCAGAAGTGCGGTCGCAATGCTCCTTGGGAGTCAGCCCTGCCTTGTGAGCGGCCTCTTGAACCTTCTGACCATGCTCGTCAGTTCCTGTCAGCAGGAAGACGTCTTCGCCCCACAGACGATGGTATCGGCACAGGACATCGGCCAGCACCGAAGTGTAGGCGTGCCCAATGTGCGGGACATCATTGACATAGTAGATCGGAGTGGTCGCGTAAAAAGCCTTGGTCATAGCAGCAAAATAGCTGCTAAAACCTCATTTCAGCTCTCTCAGATCGGGTAGTTGCGCCAGACGGCAACGACTTTTCCCAGCACTCGGAATTCCGGGCTGGTCGCCTTCACATGAATCGGCTTGAAGGTGTGATTGGCTGGTCGCAACTCCACCATGTTTGGCCGAGAATAGAAGGTTTTGATGGTCGCCTCATCGCCTAGCAGAGCGACGATGATTTCTCCGTCGCGCGCTTCGGCCGCCTTGGCTGCCACCACCGTGTCGCCGTCCATGATTCCAGCTTCACACATGGACTCTCCGCGGACTTTCAAGGCGAAGAAATCGCGCCCTTTGGGCACCCAAGAGCGCGGCACCCGTAAGTGCTCGCCATCGCGCGTCTCTTCCGCCAGAATAGGTGCACCAGCAGCAGCCCGCCCCAGCACGGGCACTTCCAGCCAGTCGGCATTCGTCTCATTTTCCTGAGCTTCCGCCATGTCCATCGGCAAAAGTCCGCGAGAAAGGCGAGGGGAACGCTTGAGATGACCCTTGCGCTCCAAAGCCAATAGAATGGCCCGTACACCGTTGGTGCTGCTGATCTGAAAATGCTCGCCGATCTCCCGCACCGTGGGCGGTCGCTGCGTTTCGTGCATGCATTTGCGGATCATTTCCAGGACATCGCGCTGCCGAGCTGTAAGTGCTTCTGCCATGCCTTACAAGATACTGCTCTTCAGAGCAGTGGCACAAGCGTTTTCTGCCCAAACGATCATCCTTTTTGTTTTATCCTTATTTGGCACAAGGCGCTCAGAATTGCGATAATTTGTGGCCAAGCCATTCCCGAGTTTACGGAAAGGCAACAGTTTCAGCCCACCGTTTCCGATATGTGAACGAGGAGGTCGCCCATGAGCAGCGCCAGCACATTGTCGGTAGGAGGACTCGCGTCGGGCACCGACACGAATTCGATCATCGATCAGCTCGTGGCCCTCGAGCAGCAGAAGGTGACCAAGATCCAGAAGCGTCAGGCCACGGCCGAAACGACGCTTTCCACCTTGGGCAAGCTGAAGTCCCAACTGGCCACCTTCAAGGACAAGGCCACCGGGCTTTCCACCATCAACGGCTTTAGCATCTACAAGTCGAACAGTTCTGATTCCGACACGGCCGACATCCAGACCGGTGCCGACGGCAAAGGGGTTGAAGGCAACTTTGCCGTAGATGTGAAACAGCTTGCCTCAAGTCTCAAGGTCGCCAGCAATTCCTTTGCGGATGCCACGACCGCCTTAGGATTTAGCGGAACCCTTCGCATCTCGACCTCCACCGCCCACCAGGCCAGCACCACCGGCACGGCCGGCAGCACCTACGTGGACGTCGGCGTCAATGCTAGCGACGCCCTCTCGGACATCGCAGCCCGCATCAACACGGCCACTGGTGCCGGAGCCTCGGCCACGGTGCTCAACGTCTCCAGCGGCGACACCCGTCTGGTGCTCACCGGCGTCGATTCCGGTGCCGCAGGATTTACGATCTCTGACCCCAACGCCTCCCTCGGCAGCGATCTTGCCAAGGCACTGGGTTTTACCAGCGGCAGCACCCGCTCGGAATCAGACTTTTCCTTTCGGCTTGCCGCTGGCGGCGCCGCCAAGGATTCCAGCAAGCTTACCGACATCTTCACCGGAGTCGGGCACACCATCGCCGTCGGCGACACCATCACCTACCTGGACAAAGCCTACACGGTCACCGCTGACAACACTCTCGGAGACGTGATGCGCCGCATGGCGACCGATCTCGGAACCGCCGAGGGGAACATCTCCCTCGACAATTCCGGCCGCATCATCGCCAAAGGCGTCGACGTCTCGACTCTGGCCGTCAAACTGACCCGCGCCTCCGACGGATCCAGCCAAGTGCTGGGCAGCATGGAAAGCAAGGGGGCCTTCGCCAACGTCATCCAGGAAGGCCAAGATGCCTTCTACACCCTCAATGGACTTTCCTTGCAAAGCGCCGCCAACAGCGACCAAAACGCCTTGGATGGAGCCACTATAGAACTGCGCAAGACCACCGGAAGTTCAGGGCCCGTGCAAGTGGAGGTCGCGCGCGACGATGCCGCCATCAAGGGGAAGGTCTCGGAGTTCCTCGACAGCTACAACTCGCTGATCGGGATGATCAACGCCAACAGCACCGTGACCATCGAAAAGACCAAGGATGCCGACGGCAAGACGGTCAACACACCGACCTACGGCCCTTTCGTCGGGGAATCCTCGGTCGCGGCCCTCAAGAACCAGCTTCGCTCCATCATGACCTCCTCCATCGAGGCGCTTTCCGGAAAGACCAAGTTCACCTCCTTCGCCTCCATCGGAATCACCACCGATGCCAAGGAAGGGACGCTGAAGCTGGATGACGCTAAGTTCAACAAGGCGCTCAGCTCCGATTTTGATGGCGTGCGACGCCTATTCGCGGCCTCCGGTTGGTCCAGTGACCCGCATGTGACTGTAGGGCGCTGGAGCAACACGACCAAGACCGGCAGCTACGAAATCGACACCGTTGGCAACACCATCTCGAACCTTCGAGCTGATGGTTCGGTGGATCCGAATTCCACCGTCTCGGCCACCCGTAGCGACAATCTGCTGGTCTCTCGCGACGGGAATTCCAGCGGCATGATGCTCAACGCACCCGCCTCCGTGGGAACCGCCAAAGTCACCTTCGTTCGCGGCGTGGCCGATCAGATCAGTCAGCTTTACAATCAAGTCACCGATTACGCCAGCGGCACCCTCACCTCGGCCTCTAAGAGCACCCAGTCGCGCATCGATGACTTTACCAAGCACATCTCCGAGCAACAGGATCGCGTGGATTCCTACCGACAGCGCCTTGTGAACCAGTTCACGGCCATGGAAAAATCCATGCAAAACATCAAGAGTCAGAGCAACTCCTTTATGTCACAGATTGGAAGGACATGATGGGAAACCCAATCCAAACCTATCGCAACACCACGATCCAGACGGCAGATCGGGGCAAGCTCGTCGTCATGGTCTACGACTACTGTATCAACTGGTGCGACAAGGCCATGGAATGCGCCGAGGCCAAGGATCTTCCCGGGAAGCTTTCCGCCATTTCCAAAGTGCAGAGCGGCATCACGGAACTGACTTGTGCCTTAGACATGGAAAAGGGCGGCGAGATCGCCCGCAATCTGTGGCGGCTCTACGACTTCATGACCTGGTATCTCGCTCAGGCTTCGCGCAGCGGCGACCATGAAAAGGTCCGCAAGGTCCGCGGACTTCTCGACGACCTGCGCTCGGCATGGGCCGTCGCGGCAGAAAATGTTCGCAAGACGAACGCTTCCCTTCTCTCCGGCGCGGTGCATGGCATCGCCCTGTCGGTATGACCAGTTCCGAGATCTCCGACCGGCTCGTCGAGATTTTCGGCGCCTTGCTGCATGTCTACGCTCCGTTTGCAAACCCTGGAGCCGATTGGGCCGAGGGAGGCGAACCCTTGGAGCAGCTTGTGAAAGCTCGGGATCAGGCGCTATCCCAAGCGCAGCCCCTGTTGGACGAGCTTCAAGGCCTATGGCACCAATGGGAAGCGGAAACCGTTTCTAGCGAAGACCGGACGCGCGTCGGTACGGCACGAAGCCACTTGGTGGCGCTGGGAGTGGACGTTTCGCACAGCGACGCTCGAATCGAGCGCATGCTGCAACGAAAGATCGATCAGCTGCGCCACGAGGCCCACGAGACCGACCAACGCCACCGCGTGAGCCGCGCCTACACTCAGGCCCAGTTCTCAGCCGCCAACCCGAATCGCATCTGAAGCTTCAGGGCGACCAGGTGGGAAGCGAAGCGTTGCCGCGATGCGTGAGCTGGCGCCGGCCAGAGCCGTCGGGGTTACAGGTCCAGACGTCGCTTCGCCCTTGCCACTCCACCATGTAGACGATGTGCCTGCCGTCCGGTGACCATTTAGGGTTCCGACCAGCCGCGATCACCTGCTCTCCAGACCCGTCGGGACGGATGGTGACGACCTGCCAATCACCGGCAAGACGTCCGAAGGCGATGAGGTCGCCATTGGGAGACCACGCCGCTTGGTCGTTGTAGCCGCCCTTGTAGGTGAGTCGGCGCGTGGATGACCCCTCGCGATCCATGACGTAGATCTGCGGATGTCCGGTGCGATCCGAGGTAAAGGCCAGCTCCCACCCTGATGACGACCAGCACGGAGAGGTTTGGATGGCGTCGTTGTAGGTCAGCCTCACCAAACCGCTACCACCGGCATTGGCGCGATAGATTTGGCTCTGCCCGCTGGCCGAGGCCGCCACCGCGATCTCGCCATCCACCGGGCTGACCGTCACCGAGGAATGCATCCCGCCCAAGGACGGCAGCAGCAATCTCGTCTTGCCTCCAGGAGTGCGCTTCCAGGCCCGCGCCCCGTTGCCTCCCTGGAAGGAAATCCACACAAGGTTGCCTTCGCGGTCAAATACCGGCGCCAAGTTAATGGAACCGTTTTTTGTCAGAGGTTCGGCGTTGAAGCCGTCGTAGTCCATGGCCCAGATCTCCTTGTGGCCAGGCCGTCCTTGGACATAGGCGATGCGCGTCGAGGCGATGCCTCGCTCGCCGTAGACCTGAAAGACGACATCGTCGCTGAAGCGGTGCGTGAGCCGCCGTAAGTCCCGAGCCTTTCCCGAATAGGTCTTCTCGACCAAAGGCTCGCGACTGGTGGCATCAAGCAGCTGATAGCGAATCTCGACATCACCGCCGCCAAGCGGATGAACGGCTCCTTGCACCAGCATCGCTGCGGCTCCAGCCGCGTCGGCACTATTCTTCCCGCTCGGCAAAGCGGTGATCTCGAAGCGTCCGGAATAGGTCAGGTCAGCGCGCAGAACTTCTTCAGGACGCGCTTGTTGCGAGAACTCCGGCGCCCCTTCGAGCCCGGTAAACGGCAAAATGGCAAGCTTTGTCACATCAGAAGAGCCAGCTTGCGAGCGCAGCACGAAGTCTTCCTGGGCGGCGGCCCGCAGGAACAGAAACAACGTGATCGCTAGGAGATTACGGAGAATTGACTTCCAGCACATAACGAAGTTTGACCTCTTCCTTCGGCCAGGCTTGGGGAGGTGGAGGAAACGCATCCACCGCCTGAATGGCCCGCAGCGCCATGCGATCCACCATTGGATTGCCCGACGCATGGACCAATTCGGGACGTCCCGACCGCCCGTCCCGTGATATCGCGAAAACTACTACCGGAGCGCCCTTGGGAGTGCCCCAACTCGCAGGAACATTTCTCCATTGGCGTTCCACCAAGGTGCGCACTCGAGTGAGCCAGGAAGACATATAGGACGGCGCTCCGCCGCCCCCGCCGCCATTTCCGACCTCAATGGTATCGGTTCCGGAGCCGCCCTTGCCGTTGAGAAAGCCCTTGCCCGTGCCACTGCCTCGGCCCGCATTCGCGGAGGTCTTGCCCGGCGTCTTTGAGGTCCCCGCGTTGGCATCGCTGCGTCCCGGAGGCTTGAGCGGCTGGTGAACTTGGCTCTTGGATGCGGTGGCCGCCTTTTCTGCCGGCACCATGGAGGGCTCGGAAGACTCTTCCGGAGGCTTGGAGTCGGCAGGCGCAACAGAGCTTCCCTCTTCAGCCGCCGAAGCGGAACCGCCTTCTGGTGCCCCGGCAGAGCCCGGCGGCAGGCCCGGCACGCCGACCAACTCAAAGCTTGCCACCGGCTCTTCCTTGGGCCGCGCCAGAAAGACAAACGCCAAGAGCGCCGCCAAAATTCCCGCATGAGTTGCGATCGAAATCGCGACAAAGCGGGAAAAGCCGTCCCCCTCGCGAGTGCTCATCGCACCTCGACCGCCGGAACGCCAGGCTGGGTCAAGAAACCAATGCGGGTAGCTCCGGCTTGACGGATTCTGTCCACCGTCTCAAGCACCAGACCGTAGGGCACCGAACGATCCCCCTCAATCAATACGGCCCGCTCCTCGTTGCCGCCCCAGGCCTGCCCGAAGGCCGTCGGGAAGTCCTGCAGGGTGGTCTCGTGGCCATCCACAAAAACCCGTTGCTGGCTATCAAAGCTCACCGTCACGGTCTTCTTTTCGTTCAGGGCCGGAGAGGAGCCTTTGGGAAGTTCCACCTTCACGCCCTGCGTCATCATCGGCGCCGTGATCATGAAGACCACCAGGATCGCGAAGACCACGTCCATGAGATTGGTGAGATTCAATTCCGGTTGCGGAGCCGGTGCCCTCGAACGTCGCCGCAAGACTCAGCCCTCGCCGCGACGATGGAAGGACAGCAAGCGGGAACCTCCCACCAGCCAATCGCTTTCCAGGCGCCGGATGCGCGCTGCCAGAAGCTGGTATCCGGCGGCGGCAGGAATCGCCACCAGAAGCCCCGCCAAGGTCGTCACCAAGGCTTCGGCAATGCCCGGGGCCACCACCGTGAGGCTTGCCGAACCGAGCTTGCCAATGGCAAAGAAAGCGTCCATGATGCCCCACACCGTGCCCAACAGCCCCAGGAATGGCCCGACCGCCGAAGTCACCGTGAGGATAGCCAT
>DAIPHW010000038.1:0-17527 GCA_036771135.1 Fibrobacterota bacterium
CCTGGATGCAGGGGCTCCCCGAAGCGCCCTGCAAAACCACTTCATCGACGTGACGGTGGCCGACAAGAAAGGCTGTCCGCTTGCCGGCGTCAGTTATTCGCTCAAGGATCCGCGAGGGGCCGAACTCAAGGGAGCCACCACCCAGCACGGCAAGATCCGCTACGAGGGCTATGCCGAAGCCGGCAGCTACCAGTTGCGGCTGTGCACGCTCTCCGATGCCAAATGGTCGGCAGGCAAGACAGAAATCGGCAAATCGGTAAGGTTGTCCGTCCTGGCCGAGGGCTTCGAGGAAGGACAGGAACTGGTATTCCATCTGACCGGGGAGATCGACGGCCGCGAGAAGGCTTGGTTCGCGGGCCTTCCGGCGTGCCTATCCGGTGGCAAGGCCGAAGTCGAGTGGATGCCGACCCGGGAGCAGTTGGAGACCTTGATGGCGGCGCACGTGGGCGAATTGACGGGAGTGACCTTCGTGGCGGTGTGCCAGCAGTCGGCCACGGCCTCAGGGAAACTTGCCATCGAGATGGATCGCAGCTATGTGTTCCGGGATCCCAAGGGGCGGCCACTTGCCGGTGCGAGCTTCGACGTGGAAACGCGCCCGGGCAAGGTCGAAACGCTCAAGGCCGACGCGCAGGGCCGCATCTCTCTGGGGCGCGGCTGCGTGGGCCGCCATCGCGCCGTCATGAAGTCCGCTTCGGACGATGCGGCCAAGGGGAGTGGCAAATGACGGCAGCTACCATGGCCGAAGGCGGTGCGGTTGATGTCCTGGCCGCAGGCGAATGTACGGTGGTGGTGCGACCGCGACTTACCGTCCGCAAGCTTGCGGAGAAGCTCAAGTCGCTCGAGTCGTCTTCGTCGCACGGCTATGCGCTGGCCCTGTGCTGCGTGGATCTTCTCGATTACGACTCGCTCTGCGCTTTGGCCGAGCTTGACGACCCGGAAAACGATCCGAACCTGATGCCCAGCCGTTTTTTGATCCTTCCGGGAGCCACAGACGAGGGACTTCGTGCCAAGGGAAACCTGGACGATTACCCGTACCCGTTGGGCGAGGGCATGCCCAAGTTGATGAGCTGCCAGGCGCTGGGCGACTTCCTTGCCGTTGCCGGTACCCTCAATGTTAGCGCTCCGAAATGGCTGGTGAAGGAGAGTCGCGAGCCTCCACAGTGTTCGGAATGCGACGAGGAACTTATGGACGCTTTCCGCGCCTTCGCGGAGGGAATCGGCCCTCTGCGTTCCCTAGACAAAGAGGTTCCCAGGAGCCATGAAGTGGAGAAGGGCGAAACCTTGGGTGCGGTCGCCGAGTTCTATGGAATTCGTTCGTGGACCCTTCTCTGGGAGCTCAACAAGGATTCCCTTGCCTCGCCCTCCGCGCCGCTTCCGATGGGGATGATGCTCGTCCTTCCCGCGCCGGGCGTTCTGGATACCTCGGACTTTGAGACGTGGATCGAGGATTTCGAGAGCGTGTCAGTTGAGGAACAGGATGGCATGGAGGATGGCGCCGAAGGTGCTGGCGAGATGGCTGATTCCGACGGGTTCGATCCTCGGACGGTGCTGCTCGGCCCGGATGGAGGTCTCGTCGAGGACGAGGAGGGGGATGGCCCGGAGGCGAGTGAATCCCTTGGCGATACGGTCAAGGAGAATTCTGATGAAAGGGAGCTTTCTGACGACGGTTCCGACAGTCGCTTTGACGAGATGGCAGATACATAAGCGGTAGGGCAATGTGATTCCTCGTGGCCAAATCCGGCAAGATCCGATTCAAGTACGCTGTTTTCGATGTGTCGAAAGCCACAAGCTCTGGTCTGAGCTGGTGCGCTCGCGGAAGGTTTTCTGCACTTGGCCTTCGTGGCAAGAGTGGCCAAGTTGTATGTATATAAGACAGTTTTTGTCTATAAGCTTGCCAGCGAAGGACGCGTTTACTTTCTCTCTCGTCCGCGCCGTTTCGGCAAGTCCTTGTTGCTCTCGACGCTGGGGGCCTACTCTATCGACCGGCTCTCTCTAACACCGGTTCTACCACTTCGCGGCGGGTAAACTCGCGGGCGGTGGCGGTGCTTTCGCGCAGCACCTTGGCGCGGCGCTCCAGACGATGTACCGGAGGCGTAGCTTCGGGAAGTCGCAGACCAAAGACGGCCGGAAGGGCATTGGCGCCTTTGGCTTGGTCGGCATCCACCTGGTCGCAGGTCAGGTCGTAAACGTGGTTGCGATGATGGTAGAGGGCGGGAAGAACTGGGTGGATTCGGCGCAGTCGGATTTCGATGAGTTTTGTGAGAAAGCCCTGGGGAGGAGGATAGCGCAGGCCGCGCGGCCGCGTCTGCAGCACCAGCGCGTGGGTGGCGCCCAGCTCCCTTGCCGAGGCCAGCGGAATGGCCTCGCAGATGCCGCCGTCCAGATAGCGGCGGCCACGAAACTCGACCGGAGGCCCGGCCACCAGCGGCATGCAGGAGCTAGCCTCCAGCGCGAGCCTCAATTCGCCGATATCCTGGAAGTCTGAAAGTACGGCGCGTCGGGCGTCGTCGACATCGGTGGCGATGCAGTGGAGGGGGATAGAGCTTTCTAGGACGCGTCGGTGCCGTCCCGGGTCCAAGACGGTGCTCGAGAAGTCCACGCTGAAGTCGAGGTCGAGCATGGGGCGTCCCAGCAGCACCCGGGCCGGATTGATGAAGCGGCGCGAACGGAAGGCGCCGGCGTATTCGCGGGTGCAGCCTCCCGAGGCTCCGGCCAGGAAGGAGGCAGCATTCATAGCGCCAGCCGAGCAGCCCACCGCGAGGTCGAAGCAGGGCAGGAAACCGCCCTCCTCCAGGGCCCAGAGCATAGCGCTGGAGACCACGCCGCGCATGGCGCCGCCCTCCACCACCAGGGCGAGACGGAATCCGTCCTTGCGGTTTCCCGGCTCGCTCCGCTCGGAAAGCCGTCGCGCCATGAGTTCCAGGACCGGATGAAGTTCCATGGGCATAAAATGAGAAATCTGCGTCGGGCGCGGCATCTTCTCTCGAGGCATTTTAGATGCTTTCTTTGAGACATGAAGGAATCTCATGGATCCACATCCGATCTCCCTTCGCTCAACGCCCTGCGGGCCTTTAATGCGGCGGTGCGGACGGGCAGCATCTCGCAGGCGGCTCGCGAGTTGTGCGTTACCCAGGGGGCGGTGAGCCACCAAGTGGCGCTGCTGGAAGACTGGCTCGGACGGCCGCTGCTTCTGCGGGACGTTCGCGGGGTGCGACCGACGGAAGAAGGAAGCCTCTTGGCGCAAGCCGCTGCGGAGGCCTTTGTGCGCCTGCAGAACGCCTGCGAACGGCTGCGCTCCGACGGCAAGGGGACGCTCGACCTCGGGGCCTCGGCGAGCATTCTCTCGCACTGGGTGGTGCCGCGCCTGGAAAGCCTTGAAAAGGCACTTTCTGGCATCCGCATCCGCCTTTCCACCGACGGCACCCTGGACGACTTGCGCCGCCACCGCCTGGATGCCTTGGTGCTCTGCGCTCCGGCGCCCTGGCCCGCCGATCTCGATATCGTCGTGCTGGGCAGCGAGCGCATCGGCCCCGTGTGTGTCCCGACTCGTCGTCGGATCGGGGAGCGAAGCCTGCTTGCCCGACCGCGCCTGGCCTGCGCCTCGCGCGAGCGGGCGTGGGACGAATGGGCGGCGTCGTCCGGGCATCGCCCTCTAAAGACCCCGGAGCGCAGCTTTGACCACTTCGCGCCAATGGTGGAAGCCGCCAAGGCCGGCTTAGGGGTGGCCGTGGTTCCCGAGCTGCTGGTGCGCTCAGAGCTTGCTGACGGCCGGCTGGTGGCGCCGCTGGGGTTCGTGGACGGTCCCTGCGAGTTCGTCGTGGCCATGCTCTCGCTGCGTTCTCGGGACGCTGCGCTGCGGGGGCTTACCAAGTGGTGCCGCCGCCAGGACGGGCTGCGCGAGGCAAATCCTTAGGTATCAATTTTACTCATATCTCTATGAGAATTCGTCCGTAGCGCAGACGTCCTGGTCGCCCCTACCTTGGTTCCAGGAGGTGCGCAATGGTGGCAAGGGATCCAGACGAACAAGGCTTTTTCGGGGCATACGGCGGCAGGTACCTGCCCGAGGTGCTGATGCCCTCGGTGCTGGCGCTTGAGCGCGAGTTCCGCAGGGCTCGCGACGACAAGGAATTTTGGCAGCAACTTTCCCGCTTGCAGAAGTGCTTCGCGGGAAGGCCCACGCCGCTCTTTGAAGCTGAAAATTGCGGCCGGGAACTCGGCATCCGGCTCTTCCTGAAGCGCGAGGATCTCAACCACACCGGATCCCACAAGCTCAACAACTGCCTGGGGCAGATTCTGCTTGCTGAGCGCATGGGAAAGACCCGCGTGATCGCCGAGACGGGAGCGGGGCAGCACGGGGTAGCGGCGGCCACGGTGTGCGCCCTCTTCCAGAAGCAGTGCGTGGTCTACATGGGCCGCGAGGACATGCGTCGCCAGGCGCCCAACGTGGCGCGGATGCGCCTCCTGGGAGCCGAGGTGCGCTCGGTAGAGACAGGCACGGGCACCCTGAAGGACGCCATGAACGAGGCCCTGCGCGACTGGAGCGAGAACGTCGACACCTACTACCTGCTCGGGACCGGGGCCGGTCCGCATCCGTATCCGTGGCTGGTGCGCGAGTTCCAGAAGGTGGTGGGGGAAGAGGCACGGCGACAAATCTTGTCAGAAACGGGAAAGCTCCCCGACGCCCTGGTGGCCTGCGTGGGCGGTGGCTCAAACGCCATCGGATTCTTCCATCCCTTCCTGGACGACCCTGCGGTGCGACTCTTTGGGGTGGAGGCTGCCGGGCTGGGGTTAACCACGGGAGAGCACGCGGCCAGCGTGAGCGCCGGGACGGAAGGCGTCCTGCACGGCAGTCGCAGCCTCTTCTTGCAGGACGGTCACGGACAAATTCGGGAAGCCTATTCCATCTCGGCTGGCCTCGACTATCCCGGAGTGGGGCCGGAGCACGCCTACCTGCGCGACCTCGGGCGGGTGGAATACGGCTCGGCCACTGATCAGGAGGCGCTGGCGGCCTTTCACTGGCTGTCCCGGAGCGAGGGGATCCTCCCGGCTCTGGAAAGCGCCCATGCCGTGGCTTACGCGCGACGGCTGGCCGCAAGGCTTGGCAAGGGCGCGGTGGTGGCCGTCAATCTCTCTGGGCGCGGCGACAAGGATCTTGACACGGTGCTCTCGCACCAGGAGGCGGAGGCATGAAGCGACTGCAAACCCTGATTTCCAAGCTGCGCATCGAAAACCGCACGGGACTGGTGGCCTGCGTGGTGGCCGGCGATCCGGATGCCGCCACCACGGCGCGGTTGATGCGGGAGCTTCCCGACGCCGGTGCCGAGGCCCTGGAACTCGTGATCCCCTTCAGCGACCCGGTGGCCGACGGACCGACGATCGCGGCGGCGCATCGGCGCTCGCTCGCCTCTGGGCAGACCTTGGAAATGACCCTCCAGCTGGTAGAGAGCTTCCGTAAGACAGATTCTGTCACGCCACTTCTCTTGATGGGCTACCTTAATCCGGTGCTGGCTGCAGGACCTGAGGCATTTTTTGTCCGTGCCGCTGCCTGCGGAGTGGATGGAGTCATCCTGGTGGATCTGCCGCTGGAACACCGAGATCCCTGGGCGCGCGCAGCCCGTGCCTGTGGTGTGGCGCTCTTGGGGATGTGGGCCCCGACCGCGAGTGAAGAACGGGCTTGCCGGGTGCTTGCGGCAAGCGACACGCTGACCTACCTGGTCACCAGGACGGGAACCACGGGGCGCGGCGCGGCCGATGCTTCGGAGCTGCGCGAAAGAGTCCGCTGGGCCCGTGCGAACGGAGCGACGGCGCTGATGGCAGGCTTTGGCATCCGCACCCGGGAGCAGCTGGAAGCCTTGGCCGGCGAAGTCGAGCTTGCTGTGGTGGCCTCGCGCCTCGTCGAAGAGCTGGAGCGGACAGAAAATGCCGTCGAGCGGGTGCTGGAAGTAGTGCGAGAACTTGCCGGGAAGGGCTAAGGAAGATTCTTTCGCTCAGGGCGGCTGAAGCGGAAGGTGCGCCACAGATTGAAGTGGAACGGAATCTTCATGCGCCCTTTCGCCATGTCTTCGGCTTCGCGCACCGAGTGATTGAGCGATTCCAGTTGGCGGTAGAGCGAGTCGTCGTAGAGGGTGCGAATCAGGGCCGAACTGGTGTCGTGCAGTTGGGCGTTCAAGGTGTCCATCCGACTGATCAGGGGGCGAATGGCGGCGATGTCGCGCTGCAGCTTGTCTAGCGCCGGATCCAAGGCGCCATCCGCCTTGGTGATGGTGGCGTCGGTAGAATGCAGGCCGCCCTGCAATGAACGGCTGAAGTCGTCGACCTGGGAAAGCTTGCCGCTGGCCTGGGCAGCAAAATTCGTCGCGGCATCGATGTCGGCGGCCACCGTCTGCAGTGTCGCGATGGTCTTCTGGATGCGCTGATAGGCCGGGGCGTGGAGGCTATCCCCCTGGATCCAAGCTTGGCTCTGCCGATTGACGGCATTCACCTTGGCGACCAGCACTTGGATCTGGCTCATGGTCTCGGCCATTCCCGGCTGGAAACGACCGGCAATGGAGCCGCCATCCCGGAGCTGTTCGGCAGCATCGCCGCGATCGATGACGACGGCGCGCTGTCCCATCAAGCCTTGCGGAAAATTGATGGCGTGGGCGTCCACGCGAAGCTTCTGGTAGTTAAAAAAGGTCACCAATACGCGGGCGCCGTCCGGAATGGGTTCGATGTGGTCTACGCGTCCCACCAAGACGCCGCTGATGACCACCGGGTCGTCATTCTGCAGGGCCGAGATGGCTTCGGCGTTGTGCGAGAAGACCACCCACGCCTTCTGTTGACCGGAAATCGTCACCTGCCACAGGTGCCAACTGATTCCCAACACCGCCACGAGGATGAGGAAGACCGTCAAATAGCCGATGGAGCGGGCGTCGTGCAGGCGCCGCACCAGGCGATCCCAAGCGATGATGATGGGATTGTGCAGCAGCGAGGAGACGGGGCGCTTGCGACGCAAAAGAGGACTCATGGAGAGTCCTTCTTATGGCTCGAAAGGGAAATCGAAAAAGAGCCACTTGGCGGATTCGGACCGCCGACCCACGCATTACGAATGCGTTGCTCTACCAACTGAGCTAAAGTGGCCTGCAAAGATCGGTAAAGATAACATGAAACTGTCATTTCTCACAGCCTCGATGGAAGGCCTTCTGCAGCGAATCGGCTGCTAAGGCTAGACGGTGGCTGGTGGAAAGCAATAGCTTGCCAGAGAGGTGGACGATCTTCCCGTTTTTCCAGGCCGAGAGGCGCTTGGCCTGCTCGGGAAAGGGGATCTCCCCCTGATGGTGCCAATCGGAAAGCAAGATCCAGTCGGGAGAGAGTCCTGCCAAGTCCTCGGTGGCAATGCGGCTGGCACGTACCCGGCCAATGCTGGCCCCCAGGTTGCGGACCCCGGCGATGTGCATGAGCTCGTTCAGGGTGCATTGGGTGCCGGCGGTGTAGCCGTCCGACCAGTAGAGCACCGACGGCGTGTCTGCGGGGCAACTGCGGTTGCGGGCTTCCACGGCGGCAAGTGTCGAGTCCATCCAATGCACGAGGCTATCGCCGGTAGCGGCGGCTCCCAAGCGAGTGGAGGCGGTGTGCAGAAAGTCGCGCACGCGGGCGATGCTCGAAGGATCCTCAAGATGCAGCAATGGCACACCGGCATCATTCAGACCTTGCAGAAAGGCCGGGTCGTGAAAGGAGCCGACGATCACGAGGTCGGGGCGCAAGGCGAGGATCTTTTCCAGGTTGGCTCCAAGGCGCGGTTTGCCTGGGAAGCATCCTGCCGCCTCGTGAATGCCAGAATCATCTGCCAGGGCACTGACCGCTTGGACGCGCGCCGGGGCGATGTGCAAGGCGTCGAGCAAGACATCGCCAGTGATGGTGATGGAGATGATGCGCTGCGGAACCCCACCGCTGGCAGGAGGTGTCTGCTTGTGACAGCCTACCATGACAAGGCAGGCGACGAGGAGCGGCAAGCTACGCATGGACTTCAGCATAGTACCTTTTGGCGGTCTGCATAATGCCAAAACGAAAGAAACCAGGGTTGCTGCGGCGCTCATTGGTTTCGTCTTACCGTTGCTGCCTTCCGGCCCTGGCGGATTCAGTCGTCCAATGCCGCGCAGGCCCTGGCATTCTTGTTCCCTCACAGCGAGGGAAGTACGGAGAGGGAGGGATTTGAACCCCCGGTGGGTTGCCCCACAACGGATTTCGAGTCCGCCGCAATCGACCACTCTGCCACCTCTCCGTTCATCAATTTAACCCGCCACCGTGCCCTTGGAAAGGGCGATCTTTCGCAAGATCAGGTACCAAGGCTTCCAGGTGGCGACAATTCCTGGCAATCCGTCGCCGCGGGCCGCGGTGCGTTCCAGTTCCCGCAGTAGGAAAATGGCCCGAGCGCGGCTGGGCGGACGTTCCGGGGCGCGGACGGCGCCGGTGGCCTTGAGCATGGCCAGGAAGGCGCGGGCCGACGCATAGGGGACCGCCAAGGAATGCTGGACGGAGCTCACGACTTCAAAGCCGGAGCGCTGGGCCATAGCTTCGGCGTCTGCCAGGCGATGGCCGGGAAAGTCGTGGTAGCTGAAGGGAGGCTCCGCCAGAAGGACGTTGAGCTCGGGGAAGTTGCTGCGGCAAAAGGCCGAGACGGCATAGAGCCCTCCTTCCGGCAGGGCTGCCGCCACGGCTTGGAAATGGCCACCAAGGTCGGGAAGCCATTGGACTAGGGCCGCCGAAGCGATCAAGTCAGCCTGACGACCCGCCAAGCCTTCCAGCACATCGAGGCACTCGAAGGCCAGCGGCTCGTCGGGACGGAACTTGCTGCGGGCCTTTTCCAGCATGCCGGCCGAGGCGTCGGTGGCCAGGATCGGGGAGTTTGGAAAGCGCCGGCGCAGCAGCCGGGTCAGATGCCCAGTGCCGCAGGCCAGTTCCAGAATGGAGGTTGGTGAAAAATCTTCAGGTAACTGGGAGACGAGCGCTTGCGCCATCTCCTTCTGGACCTGTGAATGCTCCTCGTAGGTGGAGCTTGCCCGATCGAACTTGTTTTGCAGATGTCCCACGGAAGGAAAGATGCCTCTTGCGTGGGCTTTCGTCTCAGAGGCGGTTTTCAGCCTTGTAGCGACCGATGGTGCTCTGGTAAAACTCCAGCGTCTGACGGGCGATGGCGGGCCAGCTGAAGACCTTCTCAACGCGCTCGCGGGCGGCTTCGCCCATGCGGGCGGCCTTGGCCGGATCGCGCAACAGGGCGTTGATGCGAAGCGCGAGGTCGCGGGCAAACAACTCGGGGGCCTGAGGCTCCGGGTCGGTGTCGGAGACGGGCGAGAAGGTGACGAGGTGCCCGGTTTCGCCTTCGGTGATGATCTCGGGGATGCCGCCGACATGGGAGGCCACCACCGGGGTCTTGGAGCCCATGGCTTCAAGGTTGGTGATGCCGAAGGGTTCGTAGATGCTGGGACAGACGAAGACGGCGGCGCCAGCGTAGAGGGACGCCAAGCGGTCGCGGTCTACGGCATCGCGGATCCAGACGACTCCGCTGCGGGTGAGCTTCAGGAACTTGACGGCCTCTTCGACTTCGGCCTCCATCTCTGGAGTGTCGGGGCTGCTGGCTGCGAGCACGATCTGCGCCTTGTCATCAAGGTGACGAGCGGCGTGCAGGAAATGGTGGATGCCCTTCTGGCGGGTGATGCGACCCACGAAGAGTACGAAAGGGCGCGCCGTGTCGATGCCCAGGCTTTCCAAGTGGGCGGGGTCGGCTTCGGTGCGGCACTCCGAGAGGTCGATGCCGTTGTGTACGATGCCGATGCGCGAAGGAGAGACGCCGTAGAAGCGCTGGGCGTCGCGGCTCATGCCCTGGCTCACGGCCATCACGCCGTCGGCCGTCTTGTAGGCGGTGCCCTCAATCCAGCAGGAGAGGTTGTAGCCTCCCTGGCCGAGCTGCTCGGCTTTCCAGGGGCGCGACGGCTCCAGGCTGTGGGTGGTGAGCACCAGCGGAATCTGGTGGACGGTGCGCGCCAACACCCCGGCAAAGTGGGTGTACCAAGTGTGGCAGTGGACGAGGTCGAAGCCCTCCATGGCGGCGCTCATGGCAAGGTTGCGCGAGAGGGCGTTGTAGGCACCTTCGTGGCGCTTGTCCAGGCAGTTCACGGGGAGGGGGGCAAAGCCTTCTACTTGCAGGGGGCCGCTTTCCACCTTCTGCTCGCCAAAGCAGAACACCTTGACCTCGCAGAGCTTCGCGAGCTCGCGGGAGAGGTGATCAATGTGGACGCCTGCCCCGCCGTAGACGTGGGGGGGATATTCGTTGGTGAGCAATGCGACGCGCATCGGTCGAAGATACCCTTTTACGGAGCGGAGAGGGGAGGGAATTGTGGGGCCGGGGTCGTTTACTCGCGGACCAATTTCACGACTCGTACCTTCCCTTGCAAGTCCTTGGCGAAGAGATCGGCATCGCTTGCCTTGCCTTCGTAGAGGCCGTAATGGATGGGAATGGCGATCTTGGCGTGGACATCTTGGGCTGCGGCTGCGGCTTCCTGAACCGAGTTCATGGTGTAGGTCTGGCCAAGTGGCAGCAAAGCGATGTCGGCGGTGAAGTCCTTCATCTCGGGGATGCGCTCGGTGTCGCCGGAATGGTAGAGGCGCACGCCGTCCACTGTGAGAATGTATCCCACCCATCCCTTGGACTTGGGATGCTTGTCCTTCTTGACGATGTTGTAGGCCGGTACGGCTTCCACGGGAATGCCGGCTAAGGTCTGACGAAAACCGGGATGGACGGCAACGAAGGTATTGCGCGGGAAGTGCTTGCGGAGTTCTGGCAGGCACTCGGGCGGGGCCGCGATCACGGTGCGAATTCCGACCACCTTGGCGAGGTCCAAGGGCGAGAAGTGGTCGGAGTGGGGATGGGTGATGAGTACTACGTCGGCCACGTAACTGTGGTGAATCTGGTAGGGGTCGATGGCAATGCTCTTCCCCTGGACATCAAGACGGATGCTGGACTGGCCGTTCCAATGGAGGGCGTGCAGAGTTGCCTCAAGGTTTCCCTTGGGGGCAGCCATCAAGGCGGCGCAAAGAGTTAGGGCACTGGCAGCGATCATCGGTCAATCCTCCGATGTCAAAAATACATGTGCTTGCCAAATGCCCTTTCAAGCTTGAGACTTAAGGCCGCATGACGACGAAGCGGACTGTCCCGTTCTTCGTAGACAACAAATATTGTCCCGGAGCCAGGAATTTACTTGGCTTTAGCAGCAGGAGTGGTGCCCTTAATCAGCAGGTTGCTGCTGTGTAATTGCGAAAGTCGCGAGAGGCTGGTGAGGTGGGAGTTGCTCAAAGTCTATCTTTGAAACCACAAAAATGGTCCGCGGCGCCGCGGCGTCGTCGGGCCAGTCGCATCGACCCAAACGCCAAGGGAGTCCACATGTCCATCCATCCGCTCGCGGGAAAGCCTGCTCCGCGCGACATCCTCGTCTACCTGCCCGAGCTCTTGACCGCCTACTACACCGGCAAGCCGGATGTGGCCATTCCTGAGCAGCAGGTGACCTTCGGGACTTCCGGGCATCGCGGCAGCTCCTTCAAGACGGCCTTCAACGAGAACCACATCCTGGCCATCACCCAGGCGCTGGTGGAGTACCGCAAGGAAGAGGGCATCTCTGGTCCGGTCTTCGTGGGCATCGACACTCATGCTCTTTCGGTGCCGGCCCGCGACACCGCCCTGGAAGTGCTGGCGGCTCATGGCGTCACGGCTCTGGTGCAGACCGGCGGCGGTTTCACGCCAACCCCTTCGGTCTCTCACGCCATCATTGCCTACAACAAGGGAAAGACCTCGGGCCTTTCCGACGGCATCGTCATCACCCCGAGCCACAACCCTCCGTCCGACGGCGGCTTCAAGTACAACCCGACCAACGGCGGCCCGGCCGACACCGGCGTCACCAAGAAGATCCAGGATCGCGCCAACGAGATCCTGCGCGACGGCCTCAAGGCTGTGAAGCGCGTCACGCTGGCCAAGGCCAAGGCGACAGGATTTGTCAAAGACTTCGACTTCCTGGGCGAGTACGTGGCCGACCTCGGTTCCATCATCGAGTTCGAGGCTATCAAGCGCTCTGGACTCAAGATCGGCGTCGACCCCATGGGCGGAGCCGGCGTGAAGTACTGGGAACCCATCGCCGAGCGCTACGGCCTCGACATCACGGTGGTCAATCCGGTGGTCGATCCGACCTACAGCTTCATGACGGTGGACCGCGACGGCAAGATTCGCATGGATTGCTCGTCCCCCTGGGCCATGGCGAGCCTGGTGGCGCTCAAGGACCGTTTCGACATCGCCTTCGGCAACGACTCCGACACCGACCGTCACGGCATCGTGGCCCCTTCGGTGGGGCTTCTGAATCCCAACCACTACCTGGCCGTGGCCATCCAGTACCTCTTCGGGGGCGCTCGCAAGGGATGGAAGGCCAACGCCGCCATTGGTAAGACTTTGGTCTCCTCCAGCATGATCGATCGCGTGGCGGCAAGCCTCGGGCGCAAGCTCTGCGAAGTGCCGGTGGGTTTCAAGTGGTTCGTGAACGGACTGGTGGACGGCTCCTTCGGCTTCGGCGGCGAGGAGAGCGCCGGCGCCTCCTTCCTCAAGAAGGATGGCTCGGTGTGGAGCACCGACAAGGACGGCATCATCCTGAACCTGCTGGCCGCCGAGATCACGGCCGTCACTGGCAAGGATCCGGGAGTGCACTACCAGGAGCTCGAGAAGAAATTTGGATCGCCGGTCTACGAGCGCGTGGACGCCCCGGCCAACCGCGAACAGAAGGCCAAGCTCTCGAAGCTTTCGCCCGAGTCGGTGAAGGCCACTACGCTTGCCGGCGAGGCCATCACGGCCAAGCTCGTGAACGCCCCAGGAAACGGTGCGGCCATCGGCGGTCTTAAGGTGACCACCGAGAATGGCTGGTTCGCGGCTCGTCCTTCGGGCACCGAGGACGTGTACAAGATCTACGCCGAGTCCTTCAAGGGCGAGTCGCACCTGAAGTCCATCCAGGACGAGGCTCGCGAGATCGTCTCGGCGGCGCTGGCCTAAGATGAGCCTCGGGAGGGCTTAGGCCCTTCCGAGGAATTTCAGAACCAGGGCCAAGGAGGGAGGCTGGCGGTGGCAAGGACCAGCACCGCGGCTTCGACAATTTCTGTCAGAGCTCCTAAAGTGTCGCCGGTCATGCCGCCTAGCAGCTTGCGAATGCGCCGCAAGAGCACGGAGGTCAGCGCGACGATTCCGATAGCCACGATGATGGCGGTTTCCCAGCCGAGCTGGATGCAGAGGCCCAGGGGCACAATGGCAACCAGGAGGCGCGGCCATTTGCGGGTGACCTCAAAGGCCGTCACCGCCACGCCCTTTTCCTTGGCATAGGGGAGCAGGCAGGTAGAAAGCAACTGCGCCGAGCGCCCGAAGAGCGGCGCGCAGAGGAGCGCCGCCGCGGCCTTGGAGTCGGGCAGGTTGTGGAGCGCTACCGCCTTGGCCAGGAGCACCCCCACCAACGAGACCATGCCGATGGCGCCGATCTGCGGGGAGCGCATCACGGCGAACATGTTGTCGCGGTTGCGCCACGAAAGCAGGGCGTCGGCGGTGTCGGAAAGGCCGTCCAGGTGCATGCCGCCGGTGAGCCACACCCACAGGAGCACCGTGAGGAAGGTCGCCACCGGGCGCGGCACCGAATGGACAAGACCTGTCCAGGCCACCGCGAGCAAGGAGCCGATCAAGAGCCCCACGATGGGAAACCAGATCACGGCGCGGCGCAGATCGAACTCCCGCTTGCCGGGAAGCCGCAGGATGGTCAGATAGGCAATGGCGGTGGCGAGGCCGTTCATCGGCTGGCGAGGGTCTCGGCGACGGTCTTGATGCGTTGGGCCTGATCCTTGCGGCACACCAGGGTGGCGCCGGGGGTGTGCACGACCACCAGGTCCTCGACTCCCAGGAGCACCAGCTGGTGATCCGGGTCTTCGCTGACGGCGATGTTTCCGGTGGCGTCGAGCGAGAGGAGCTTGCCCTGGGTCCAGTTGCCCTGGTCGTCGCGCGGTAAGACCTCCTCCAGAGCGACCCAGCCGCCCACGTCGTTCCAGTCGAAGCGGGCGATGAGGCAGCGAACGTCCTTTGCCTTCTCCATGACGCCGAAGTCGATGGAGATCTTGGGGAGCGGCTCAAAGGCCGTGCGCAGGGCAGCCTCGAAAGCGTCAGTTCCCCAGGCCTTGGCGACCGGGGCCATGGCGGCGTGGTGGGCCGGCAGATGAGCGGCGATCTCGCGCTGGATGTCCTCGGCGCGCCACACGAACATGCCGGAATTCCACAGGTAGCCGCCCTTCGCGAGGAACGACTTGGCCGTCTCCAGATCGGGCTTCTCGCGGACGGCTTTGAGGCGATGGCACACTGTGCTGCCTTCGCGGCCGATCTCGTCTCCCAGCTCCAGGTAGCCGTAGCCGGTGGCGGGATCGCGCGGCGGGATGCCGAAGGTGTAGAGTCCGCCCTGGGCGCGAGCCAGCGCAGCGGCGGCGGACAAATCCTGTTGAAAGGTCGCGATGGGGGATATGGTGTGGTCGGCGGCGAGCACCGCCATGACGCAGCCGGGGAAGCGCTCCTGGCAAAGGGCAGCGGCCAGCGCCACGGCACCGGAGGTGTCGCGGGCCATGGGCTCGCCGATGACATTTTCTGGCGGCAGCTCGGGCAACTGCTCGCGGGCGAGGTCGACGAACTTGCCGTTTGTGAGCACCAGTACCTGCGCGGGCCTCACGAGGCCAGAAAGCCGGTCATAGGTGACCTGCAACATGGTGCGGTCGCCGGTGAGGTTGAGAAACTGTTTGGGGCGGTCGGGGCGGGACATCGGCCAGAAGCGGGTTCCCGAGCCACCGGCCATGATGCAGACGACGAGGTTATTGTCCATAATGAGACGAATCTAACTAACCGCTCACGGATTCCAGCACTGCGCACCATTTGCGGCCCCGCACTCGAAAGTAGGCGAGGATCGCCGGAGGGCCTTCCAGCTTGCGCAGCTGGCGTTGGGCGTCCTCGGGGACCACGGCCACGCCGCGCTTCTTCACGGCGCCACAGGAACGACCCGTCTCCTGAAGCAGGCGCGTCTCGGCGTTCTTGGTGAGCGGGGCGTGGGCGAGGATGCGGTAGCTCTTCAGGAGCGTCGATTCTAGCGGCTGCGCACCGGTGAGCCAGGCGGTGGTGGCATCCAGCAGGCAAAGGCCGCGGCTCTGACCGTAGGCGGCAAACAGATGGCTGCGCACCAGCGCCTTGACCGGCTCGTGCAGGTATTCCAGCGGCTCTTCGGCGGGGTCGTCTTGGAAGGCCTCCTCCAAAGAAGATTGGCTGGTCGCCCAGGTCTCGCAACGCCCCTCGGGGCCAAATTCGGTGGCGCGCACCAGTCCCGGCTCGCCCAGGGAGCCGCACCACAGCACCAGCTCGCGGGCCTCGTCGCGCACCCCCACGAACTCGCGCTCGCAGGAGATTTCTAGCACCTCGGGTGGGGTTCCAGGAGAAAGCTTGATGGCCCCGTCGGGACAGCGGGACAAAATTTGACGAATGCCGGCCGGGTCGGGCGAGAGCCCCTTGGCGTCCCAGCGGTCCTCGGCGCGTTCGTGCCCTTGGGCGCGGCGGTCGGGATCGAGGTGAAAAACTCCCGGCGTCTCGGGAAGCTCGGGCAGAGTGGCCTTTAGCGTGTGCGCCTGGTATCCCGCTTGGGCCAAGTTGTGGTGCGCCAGGGCGAGCGCTACCGGGTCTTGATCGACGAGAGTGGGGGAAAGGCCCGCCTGGAAGAAAGACAGGGCATCGCCGCCAGCGCCGCAGCAGAGATCAAAGAGAGGATGGGCCGCGAGGTCCTTGAAACGCTCGACCTTGTGGCGGGCCACTTGCGCGCCGGTGGCCTGTTCCAAGAGACGTCGCGTGAAGAGCATGCGGCAGGCCAGGTCGCCGAACTTGGAAACGGCCCGCTCCCGCAGCTCCAGCTGTTCCTGCACCAGTCGCGCTCGGGCAGCGGGGAGCCGCTTGCGCAGCGCCGTTCCCAGCGCCAAGGCGTCTTCTGCTGGGGAGCTCTGGAGTTCAGCAAGGATCTCCACGCCTTCGTCCAGCAGCCACTCGAGATCTTCGGGGCTCACCCTCCGATCCTGCGGGCCGCGATGCCGGACTTGGCCAGGGCGTCCTGCACCTTGACGCGGTGGTCGCCTTGGATTTCTACCACGCCGTCCTTGACGGTGCCGCCGGTGCCGCACAAGGCCTTCAGCTTCTTGCTCAAGGCTTCCAGTTCCGAAGGCGGCAGGGCAAGCCCGGTGATCAGCGTCACGCCTTTGCCCTTGCGGCCAGCCGTTTCCAGCGAGACGCAGGGCCCCTTGGGCAGATGCTTGCGCTCGGGAGCGCCGGGAGGTGGCGGGGGCGGACGACGGCTGCGCGATCCGGACATTGAGCCGGTGGGCAGGTTCTTTCGCACTTCGGGGTCCGAGGACCAGACGAGGTCGTCATTGCGCATCGCTCATTTCCTTCCGGAGATCCAGACGTTTTCGGGCCCCAGTTCCACGCGCAGCTCCTCGATGGTCTCCTTGGAAGGATCGAGCCGGAAGGCTCGCGCTTCCAGAAGCCAGGTGCCGCTGGGGGAGCGCACATGCATGACTAGGCGGCAGTTGCCGGGGTGGGCGGCGCAGATGGCCTCCACCTTCTCGCGAAGCGTTGGCGGCAGCACGCGCGTGTCGAGGCTGATATGGACCGTATCGCACAGGGCGCGTCGGGCATCCGAGAGGGGGGCGGCCCTGAGGCCTTCCAGTTCGCGTCGGGGCGGCGTCTCGTCGTTTCCGTCTTCGCTTGCCTCCATGCGGCGCATGCGGGTCTTGACCCGCAGCATTACCATGCGGCCTTCTTCCACTTCGCTGGAAGCGTTGCGCCAGGCGTCGGTCCAGAAGGCCACTTCGCAGGTGCCGGTGAAGTCTTCCAGCTCCACGAAGGCGAACTGCTGGTTGTCCTTGTTGAGGCGGGTGCGACAGCTGCGCACGAGACCTCCCACCACGAATTCCTCGGGCAGCGGGTCGTCGCTGGCCACGGCGGAGAGCGGCACGCAAAGGCCCTCCACCTCGTCGCGGAAGGGCTGCAAGGGGTGCCCCGAGAAGTACATCCCCAGCACTTCGCGCTCCTTGCCCAAAACGTCTTCGTAGCTCCAGGGGGCAATGTCGGGAAGGGTGGGAGGCGGCAATTCCAGGCCACCGTCGCCGCCGCCCATGTCGAAGAGGCTCACTTGCTCCTTCGGGCCGTTGTTGCTGGCGGCAAACTGCATGGCATCGGGAATGGCGGCAAAAAGCTGGGCGCGGGTGCCGGGAAGCTTGTCCAGGGCTCCGGCCATCACCAGGCTTTCCAGGGCGCGCCGCGGCAGGGCTTGGGTCCCGATGCGGCGGCACAGATCGAAGATATCCTGGTAGGGGCCGTCCTGCTTGCGCTCGGCCACGATGGCCTCGGCCACCGAGCGACCCACGTTCTTGATGCCGGCCAGTCCGTAGACGAACTTGCCATGCT
>DAIPHW010000039.1:0-17522 GCA_036771135.1 Fibrobacterota bacterium
AGGATACCGCCACTCCAGAATTGCGCAATGCCATCTATGTCCATCCCGTGCAGATCACCGCGATGATCGTGGCCTCGGAGGTTAAGCCCGCCGACTATGGCGCGACTTGGCTTCAGGTTGACTACGAGCGCTATCTGGCGCCGGGCTGGTCGGCCATCGGCGGGATCCAGTATCTCAATCTATCTATCTGCACAATCCTCGAACGACGCCAACTTGGGCTTTCTTGATGTGCTGGCGGGTGCCCGTTTCTATCCAGGAAAGCATTTTAGCGGCTTTTATCTGCAGCCACAGCTCGACTACATGCGAATCTTCGCAAGCAGTAACGACGACGAGGAGACCTGGGATATCGGCTGGAACCGCTTTGGTGTCGCTGCTTCCCTGGGATTCAACGGCAAGTGGGATCGCATCAGCCTCGATTGGAACGTCGGACTGAATCTGCTCACCACCCCGGACGGAAATATCACGAAGCGCAACAAGAGAACCGGGAAGTCCACGACAACCAATTTGGACGACGAGGCCAACGAAACCGTCGCAGACGTCTTGACTTCGGCTCTGTCTCCCTCGACATCCTTCTCGATCGGTTACCAGTTCTAGGTGCTTTAGCCGATCGGACACCTCTTCGACCGGCTACAGGTCCTCCACGGCTTCGCGCAGCTTGCGGGACAATATCTGCAACAATTCATCGCTCTGACGGGCTCGTTCAAGCTCGGGTGCCGGCAGCAGCGATGCGCCGGTGAAGCCGGTAAAGCCCAGAAACACTCGCGTGTCGGCATCTGCCTTCAGGCGCTTCACGGTCTTCTTGGTGCTGTCGAAGAGAAAGAAGTCAGCTTCGGCATGCCAGGCGCGATCGCCCCAAAAGGGCCTCCAGAAGGGACGGGAGATCTCGTAGTCCAGGCGGGAGAGGCGCGCCCACACCACGATAGGACGGCGCACGGCGCGGGCCACGGCTAGAGCTTCTTCGGGAGTCGGTGCCTCGGAGGGCAACTCCAGGCGCTGCTTCATGGCTTCGGCGCGGCTTTCGGAAAAGAGCTCGATCTTGTCGGAACGTTCCAATTCTTCGCGGCTGCGCTCCTCGGCCACTTTGACAAGATCTGGATGCAGGCTGTGCCAGCCGCCGAAGTAGACTGCCAATGGCTTGCGGGCTCCAGCGACAACCGCAAGCGTCAAGAGGATGGGAAGCATTCGCATGGCTTCATTGTACCTCATTCCTTGGCGATTGCATATGAATCGGCCTTGAGGTGATCGTCCCACGGCTCTTCCTGCGCCCTCGCAGCCTGCTCCCGCGACTTACCTTTGCCTCCACCATGAGCCAGAAGATCCAGCCCCCTAAGGGCACCCGAGACTTCTTTCCCGCCGAGATGGCGGTGCAGAACCGCATCTTCGGAGCTTGGCGCGCCGTGTGCCGCCGCTTCGGCTTCCAGGAGTACGAGGGCCCCGCCTTCGAGCATCTGGAGCTCTACACCGGCAAGAGCGGTCCCGAGATCGTCGGCCAGCTCTACAACTTCCAGGACAAGAGCGGGCGCGACTTGGCGCTGCGCCCCGAGATGACCCCCACGCTTGCCCGCATGGCCGGCCAACTCGGCCGCAACCTGAAGCGCCCGGCCCGCTGGTTCTCGATCCCGCGCTTGTGGCGCTACGAGAAGCAACAGCGCGGCCGCTTGCGCGAGTTCTTCCAGCTCAACCTCGACATCCTGGGAAGCGACAGCGTGGCCGCCGACGCTGAGCTCCTTTCGGCCGCCTGCGCTATTTGTCAGGAATTGGGATTATCAAGTGAGGACGTGAAGGCCCGCATCTCCAGCCGCCGCCTGATCTCGGGGCTTCTGGACGAGCTCGGTTGCGCCGACAAGCCCTCGGTGTACCTGGCCCTGGACCGCCGCGACAAGCTGCCGCGCGAGGACTTCGTGGCCGGCATCCACGCCGCCGGCATCGATGAGGCGGGGCTTGAGAAGCTCGATGCTCTGTTTGCTGCCGAGAGCCTCGACGACCTTGACAAGATCTGTCATTCCGATGACTCGCGCGCCGCCGTCACGGAGCTTCGCACCCTGTTTTCCCTCATCGCGGCCCACGGCTTCGGGGAGTGGTGCGTGTTCGACCCCAAAGTGGTGCGGGGCCTTGCCTACTACACCGGCATCGTCTACGAGCTCTTCGACGCCGGAAGGTCGCTTCGGGCCATCGCTGGCGGTGGACGCTACGACAACCTCTTGGAAAAGCTCGGCGGCGAGGCGCTCCCAGCGGTGGGCTTCGGCATGGGCGACGTCGTGATCGCCGAACTTCTGAAGGACAAGGGGCTCCTCTCCACGGCGGTGGACGGTAGCGACTATTGGGTAGCGAGTCTCGACGGCGACGACGCCAAGGTGGCCGGTTTGGCGGCGCATCTGCGCGGGCTCGGCCGCAGCGTGGGCTTCTCCTTCGGTGGCGGCAAGCTCGGGAAGCAGTTGCAGGCGGCAAGCGAACAGGGGGCCCGCAAGGTGGTCTTCTCGGGTTCCGATCGCGCCCCCGAAGGCTCCGTGGAGGTTAAGGACCTCGTCACTGGCGAGCAATCGGTCGTGGCGCTCGGGGATCTGTGACGCTTTCTGTCAAATATGGGCGCCTCCCCTCGGCGGGGCTCGGGGCCGGGCTGCCTGCCGTGCCCCCGCGGCCCAATGCCCCGTTTTTAGGGTCAGGCTTGCCTGACCCCTACGATGAATTGGGAACGCGGGTGTCACGGGCCGAAGGCCGGCATCCCTGGCGCAGGGCGACGGCGTGATTCGCCTGCTGGACGAGCTGACCATCAACCGCATCGCCGCTGGCGAGGTGGTGGACCGTCCCGCCTCGGCGGTGAAGGAACTGGTGGAAAACGCGGTGGACGCCGGCGCCCGCCGCATCCGGGTGCGCCTGGAAGGCGGCGGACTCGACCTCCTCTCGGTGGACGACGACGGCTCGGGCATGGACGCTGCCGACCTGCGCCTCTGCTGGCAGCGGCATGCCACTTCAAAGCTTTCCCGCCTCGAAGACCTGATGCACGTGGGCACCTACGGATTCCGCGGCGAGGCGCTCTCGTCGCTAGCGGCGGTGGCCGAGCTGCGCATCGACACCCATGCCCAGGGCGAACTGGAAGGCCACGCCATCGTCGTGCGCGACGGCAACCTCCTGAAGGAGGAGCCCAGCGGCCGCCCTCGCGGCACCTGCGTGGAGGTGCGCGGGCTTTTTGCCGGCGTACCGGTGCGGCGCAAGTTCCTGAGCGCCCCGGCCGCCGAGGCTCAACGGGTGCTCACCACCCTGGTGCGCCAGGCCTTGGCGCGCCCCGACGTGGAATTCCGGCTTTTTCACGGTGGTCGGGAATTGCTCGCGGCCCCCGCTGAAGATCGCAAGGCCCGGGTGCGCCGCCTCTTAGGCAATCTCTCCGAGAGCCTTTGCGAGGTGCTCTGGGAAGCCGATGGCATTGCCGTGTCGGGATTTGTCGGCGGTCCCGGCACCGATCGCGGTCGCGCTGACCAAGTCCATGTCTCCATCAATCGCCGTCCCGTCCAAGGCGGCATGCTCCAGCGCGCCGTGGCCAAAGGGCTCAACCTGCCGGTCGGTCGCTACCCGGTGGCGGTGCTCGACATCGCGCTTCCGCTGGAGACGGTGGATGTGAACGTCCACCCTCAGAAGAAGGAAGTCCGCTTCCAAGCCGAGGCGCCCATCTTTCACGCCGTGGCCGACGCCGTGGCGGGCGCTCTGGATCTTGCCACGCCGCTTCCCCTCTACGCGCCGCCTCCAGCGCGCAGCGCCTCGGAAGAGGCCTTGGCTTTGCCTACGCTCTTTGCCAGCGAAGCCCCCATCGCCTTTCCCGAACTGCTCGCCTCGGCCCCACAGGAACCCGAGCCGATCCAGGAAGACCTCTTTGCCAGCAGCCAGCGCCTGGTGGCCTTTCCCGGCATGGAGCCCAAAGTCGCCCCCAATCCGCGCACTCCACTTTTGGGCGACGTGCCGTTTCTGGGAACCTTGGGCTATCTCGTCTGCCAGATTCAGGGCGGCCTGATGGTCATCGATCAGCGCGCCGCCCACGAGCGTATCCTCTTCGATCAGGCCATGTCGGGGCTTTCCCGCGGTCGCCCGATGCCGAGCCAGCAGTTGCTGTTCCCGCGCACCTTGGAACTGCCGGTGCGCGAGCACCACACCGCCCTGGCAAGCTTGGAGCGGCTGCGCGACCTCTCCTTCGACCTGGAGCCCTTTGGCGGCAATGCCATGCTGCTGCGCGGCATTCCCGTCTCCATCGCCCAGGAACGCGCCGAGGCGATCCTTCTGGAAATCCTCTCGCAACTTTCTGATGAAGAGCCGACCCGCGAGGCGCTGGACCTGGGCTTTGCCCGCGCCTACGCGCAGGCCGCCGCCGTGCCCCGTGACCAGGATCTCCCCGCTGAGGAACGCTCCCGCCTGGTGGACGATCTGTTCGCGTCTTCGGATCCGTGGACCTCGCCTTCGGGACGCCCCGTGGTGGCGCGGCTTTCGGGCGAGGATCTCTCCCGGCTCTTTCGCTAGCGGTCCCTTTGGGCAAAGAAAAGCCCTCTTTCACATTCTGCGAAAGAGGGCCGAGGTTCTTGTGTGGGCTTGGCTCAGTCCTGGGCGGCGTGAAGCACTTGTGCCTCAATGCGCTTGCGGAAGAGGATTCCCCAGGCGAAACCGATGACGGCGTAGAGGCCGACTTCCAGGAAGAGAATCTCCGGGTAAACCTGCGCCAGGCCGAAGGCGTAGCCAATCAGGATGCAGGCGATCTGGAGGAAGTTGATCAGGCGATTCTGCCGGGCCACCAGCTTGCTGAGGTAGAGATCCGAGACCATCAGCACTCCCAGAACAAATTCCGTCAACACCAGGGGCATGGGGGTGAAGTGAAAGCCAAACCAGTTGCTGTCGCGGGTCATCAGGAGGACGAGGACGGCAAGCACGCCGCCGGCCAGGGTCGAAGGCATGCCGATGAACCAGCCCTTGAGGTCGGACTGGGCGGCGTTGTAGCGCGCCAGCCGGTAGGCGGCGCACAGCACGTAGACGCAGAGCGAGCCGATCGCGAGCGGCAGGTGGCTGAAGAACCAGGCCGGTTCGAACTTGTAGAGGGAGAAGAGCACGATCATCGCCGGGGCGATGCCGAAGGAAATTAGGTCGGCTAGGCTGTCGAGCTGGGCGCCGAACTCGCTGGAGGCGTTGAGCTTCTTGGCGAAGAAACCGTCCAGTTTGTCGAAAAGCACCGCGTAGACCACCAGCCAGGTGGCCCATTCCAGGCAGCTCTTGCCGGCCCAGTGCAGGGACGGATTGAGGATATCCAGAGGTGCCAAAGCGATCGCGAAGGTGCCCATCAGAAAATTCAGACTGGTGAAGGCGTTGGGGACGGCATATCTCACTTTGCTCATGATCTCTCCATGGTTTGGGAAATGCTCAATCGATATCCGGCGCCGCGCACCGAGACGAGAAGCTGAGGACGAGCCGGGTCCTCCTCAAGCTTCTGGCGGAGTCGGACCAGGAAGTTGTCCACCGTACGAGTGGAGGGAAGGTTGTCGGGGCTGTAGCCCCAGACCTGTTCCAACAGGTCTTCGCGCGAGACGACCTCGCCTGGGTGTGCGGCGAAGTGGCGAAGGATTTCAAATTCGCGAGTAGAAAGCTCCACGCCCTGGCCTTCGACCAGGCAGAGGAAGCGACGGAAGTCCAGTCGCACGCGCCCCCAGTTGGCGGTCTCGATCTCTGCGGGGGTGCGGGCATGCTTCTGTCGCCGCCGCAGCAGGGTGCGAATGCGGGCGACCAGTTCCGCTACGCCAAAGGGCTTGGTCACGTAGTCGTCGGCGCCGATGGTGAGTCCTGCCACCTTGGAAGCTTCGTCGCCGCGGGCCGTAAGCATCAGTACGAAGGTTTCGGGGAAGATGTTGCGCACTTCCCGGCAGACGTCAAATCCTGAGGCTCCCGGAAGCATGAGGTCTAGCAGCACGACGTCGGGATGGAATCCACGCAGAATCTCTAGGGCCTTTTCGCCGTCGCCGGCCTCGTCGACCTCAAAGCCTTCCATCTCCAGCGTCAGGCGAAGACCGCTGCGAATGGATGTGTCGTCTTCCACGACCAGGATGCGTTCAGCCATTTTTGGAACTCCCGGCGGGAATAGTAACTGTCACGCGGGTTCCCCACTCGGAGGAACTTTCCAAGCGGACCTTTCCGCCGAGCGACTGGGCTGCCGAGCGGACGATGGAAAGGCCAAGGCCGGTACCTGAAATGGAGCGGGTCAGTCCGCTACCGCCTCGGAAGAATCGGTCGAAGACCTTCTTCTGATCCTGTACAGGAATTCCCGGCCCGTTGTCGAGCACTGAGATGCATAGCGAGGCGCCGTCCAGAGAGATGTTCACGTCCACCCGACCGTCGGCACCGCCGTACTTGATGGCGTTGTCGATGAGGTTCTGCAGGATGCTGCGGACAAGCGAAGCGTCGCTGTCCAGCCAAAGCGGCGAGGTTCCCGAAAGGCCCAGACGGATGCCCTTGCGAGCGGCTTGCGGTTCCAGCGAACGGCAAAGCTCCTCGGCCAGACCAAACACCTCCAGGGGGACGATCTCCAGGCGGCCCATGCCAGCTTCCTGGCGCGCTACGGCGAGGATGCCTTCGATCAGGGATCCCAGGCGAGCGCCTTCTCGCCGAATGATGCCGCCGAATTCCTGGGCGCGAGTGGTGGCCTTGCCCGATTCGAGGAGCTCGGCGAACAACAGAATCGAGGTCAGCGGAGTCTTCAGCTCGTGGGTCACGTTGCTGACAAAATCCGTCTTCATGGCCATCAGCTGCCGCTGGGCGTCCACGGCGTTGGCGGTCGCCCAGGCCGTGAAGAGCAGGATCCCCAGGGAAATCACGAGCACCAGGGCCAGCAGCACGGTGCGGCCTCGTGCGGCCTCGCGCAGCTCTCCGGTCTCTGGCCAGACGCCGATCAGCCAGTCGCCGCTGCCGCGGGAAAGGCGCACCGAAGCCATGGGGACGCCGTCTCCGGCGTGTCCGGAAAGGACCCGCCAAGGTATTCCTGGGCGCCGCCATCCCCAGGAGCCGCTGGGAACTTTGCCAAGCTCCGCGGCCCACAGCCCCGACAACACCTGCTGCGCCATGCGGTCTTCGTTCAATAGCGACACTACGGCCGTGCCGCGGGGAACCAACGGCTCGCGCAGCACGATGGCCAAGTGGGCATTCCTGCGCACGATGGTCATGCCGCGCCCCCCTTCGCTCAACAGGGCGCGCAATTGGCTTGAATCCTGTTTCCAGAGCGCAGCTTCCTGCGTCTGGAAGCGTGCTTTGTGGAATAGTTCGTCCAACAGCGGTCGCCAATGGGGGGCTTGGACGAGTTGCCTCTCCAAGGCTTGCTGCCGGGTTGTGATGCGAGCGGTGTCGGCGCTCCAGGCGGCGCAGGGCGTATGCACCAGCGCCAGGAGTCCATTCTGGGTGCTTTCCAGGGAATCGTTGCTCTGCTCGATGTCGGGGAAGGGAGGAACGTCCGGACATCGGGTGGGCCCAGAAAGCAACTGCTCTTTCCCATCTTCCACGCGCAGTCCCAGCAGCACCACGCCTGAAGTGTCGCTCCAGGTGGATTCGGGAACGGCCCCCCATTCCTGCATATGGGCGGCGATCTCCTCCAGGGATTCCTCCAGGCGGAGGTCAGCCCGACCGGCCAATTGGCCCGCAAGCCGCTGATGCGCCGAGATCAGTTCGGTGCGATAGAGCTCGCGTTCTCCAGCGACGGCGCGCCAAGCCAGCCATGCGAGGATGAGCGCCGGCAGCACGATGGGAATCCAAAGCCAGCGCAGCCATTGGACGCCGCGGTCATTTCCGGGGACGGACCAAGCCACGGCGGCTCCTTTGCAGAAAATCGGTGAGGCGACGCGCCAATTCGCCAGGCCTCAAGCGGATGCAATCCACGGCTTGGGACAGCGTGTGCTCCTGTCGCAGCACGATGGCCAGCAAGCGCCCGGCTTCCAAGATCTCTTCGCGACTCCAGCCGGCTCGTCGCAAGCCGACCAAATTCAGACGTGCCCAGGCGGCGGGCAGGCCCAGCACGCGTGACCACGGCGGAACGTCCCGGTCGATGGGGATCTCTCCGGCCACGAAGGCGTATTCGCCAACTAGGCAGCCTTGGTGAATGGCACAGGCGCCACCCAGGAAAGCGCCGCGCTCAACCTCAACGAAGCCGCCCAGCTGTACGGCGTTGGCCAGGATAACATGTTCTCCAACGCGGCAGTCGTGGGCCACGTGGGAATAAGCCATTAAGAAGACATCCGCGCCGACCGTCGTTTCGCGTTCTCGTTCGGAGGCGACGTGGACGGTGACAAACTCACCGATGCGGCAGCGGTCCCCAATGCGGCATTTCCCGGCGTTTTCCGGAAGAAATCCGGTGATCTGGGGCCACCCCCCTAAGGCGGCGCCTTGGCCGACGCGTACGGCCTTTCCCAAATGGACATTGGTGCCCACCTTGGCAAAAGGCTCGATCACGCAGTCGTCGCCCAAAACGGCACCTGCGGCGATGATCGCATAGGGACCGATGGTGACTCGTCCCCCCAACTTCGCCGACGGATCGACGATGGCGCTGGGGTGGATGCCTTCCATCAGATCAGCGTGGCCAGAATCTCGGCTTCACAGGCCACGGCGCCATCCACCGTGATCTTGCCTTTGGCAGTTCCCATGCCACGACGCCAGCTGATCAGTTCCACCTCAATGTTGAGGACGTCGCCCGGGCGGATCGCTTTGCGGAAACGAGCCTTGTCGATTCCCAAGAAAGCCGGGCGCTTGCCGTCGGTTTCGGGGAAAGATTTCAGGATCAAGATGGTGGCGACCTGCGCGATGCTTTCGATCTGCAACACGCCCGGCATCACCGGATCGGTGGGAAAATGGCCTGTGAAGTAGGGCTCGCCGAAGCTTGCCAACTTGAGGCCGGAAGCGCTTTTGCCGCTTTCAAAGGCGGTGATCCGGTCCACGAGCAGGAAGGGATAGCGGTGCGGAAGAATTTCGAGAATGGCTTTGTGATCGAAAACAGTTTCGGACATGTTTGAAATCTAACTGCACCAGCGGCAATTTCGTTTCGCAAGCCCTTCTCAGGGAAGGCGGAACTCGTTCACCTTTTGGGTGAGATCGCTAGCGAAGCCTGCCAGCTTTTCGGAGGCTTGGCGAGTTCCACTGGCGGCCTCGGCGCTCAAAGATGCCGCTTCGGTGACGCCCGAAATGGCGTTGGAAATGTCGGAAACGCCGCCGGCGGCGCTAACGATAGCGCGCGCGATCTCGGAGGTGGTGGCGGTCTGCTCTTCTACAGCTCCGGCAATGGAATGGGAATAGTCGCTGATTTTGCGGATGATCTCGCTTACCGCAGCGATGGCCGAGCCTGCCTGGGCCATCTCGGAACGGATGACGCCGATGCGATTGCGGATGTCTTCGGTGGCGTGGGCCGATGCCTGGGAGAGTTCCTTGACTTCTCCGGCTACCACGGCAAAGCCCTTGCCGGCCTCTCCGGCACGTGCAGCCTCGATGGTGGCGTTTAAGGCCAGCAGGTTGGTCTGGGTGGCGATGCCTTGGATGACATCGACCACTTTGCCGATCTCCTCGGAGGCTAGCGTCAGTTTGTCGACAGTACCTTGAGCGTTTTGGGCCAATTGGACCGCTTCGGTGGCGGTGGAGGCTGCCTGGGTGGCGTTCTTGGAAATTTCCGTGATGGAAAGCCCCATCTGCTCCGAACCGACGGAGACTGCGTGAACGCTATGAGATACGCTTTCTCCCAAGCGGTTCACCTCTTTGGTCTGCGCGGAGGTCTCCTCGGCGGCTCCGGCCATGGAGCGACTCAGGTTTTCCAGCTCGCCGGCGGCAGTAGCGGTGGAAATCACGCCATCGCGCACGGCCGAGATGACCTCGCGCAGGTGCTGGACCATTTCGGCCAGCGCTACACCGAGAGTGTCCTCCGCGGAGCTTGCCTGCACATTTACGGTGAGGTCGCGCTTGGCGATGCGGCGTGCCAACTCGGCGCGTTCGGCCAGCGAGTTGGCCATTTGGTTGAGAGCTTTCATGAGATCGCCCACTTCGTCATCGCGATTTATGGCAAGGCGATCGCGAGTGTCTCCCTTGCCCACGCGTATGGCAAAGACACTAGCCTTGGAAAGTGCGGCGACGATGGGGCGCAAGGCCATGACACTGATGGCGCCGGTAACGGCGATGGCTGCAAGGGCAAACAGGAAAAGGGTCCAGCGCAATTTTGCGATGAAGCTTTCCTGGAGAGAACGGTCTTCTACCAGCCACAGCGTCCAGCCAGTGGTTAGTTGAGCATCCTCGGCCATGAACGGCTTGCCGTCCATATCAAAGGCCGTTCCGTTATTGGCAGTGTCCAGGAACTTGCCGATGGGAAGATCTGCGACGGATTTCTTGAGGATTAGGGATGTATCCGGATGGGCCAGAATCTTCCCTTTCGAATCTGCCAAGAAGGCGGTGTTGCCATTCTTGGAGAGGTCTTGGAGGAAGAGCTTTCCCACGGCATCCATCTCTACGGGTGCGTAGAAGACGCCAATCACTTCTTGCGAAGCTGGTTCGAAGACGGGACAAGCGACGGTGAAGAATGGTCTTCCTGTCACCTTCGAGATCATCACTTCGGAAACGACTTCCTTGCCGATTTTGGCCTTTTGGAAATAGTCGCGATCGGCCATGTTCTTGCCGATGCGCTTAGGGTCGGAGCTTGCTATGGTGGTGCCGCTCAAATCCAGCAGACTGATGGCTTGGTAGAACGGATAGGGGCTTACCAAGGATGCCAGATCCTTTGAGACTGCAGCGTGTTGCGAAGGGTCGTGCAGAGCTGCTTGGACAAGGCTCAATCTTCCCCAAGCCTTGACGTCGGAGGTGCGTCCGGCCATCCAGGCATCGATGCTGCTTTTGAGACTGGAACTTTCCAGCCACAGAGCAACCAGGGTGCGTTCCCGCAAGGCGTTCGAGGCCTTCCAGGTCGCAAAGAGGCTTAGGCCGACAATGCCAAGGGTGAGCATTCCCACGGACGGTACCAACAACTTGGCAGCGATGCGAAGTTTCATGCGCGGTCTCCTTTGCGATATTGTTCATCTTATCGCAGGAGAGAACTATCGCGCAAGAAGAATTTCTTCCATAATTCTTAGTGGAAGCGAAACTCTCCCACTGTGGTGGAAAGGTCTGCGGCAAAGCCAGCCAGCCGCTCCGAAGCCTGCTTCGTGCCGCTGGCGGCTTCGGCGCTCAAGGATGCTGCCTGGGTGACTCCGGCGATGGCGTTTGCGATGTCGGAGACGCCTCCGGCCGCCTTGGCGATAGAATGGGCAATCTCGGAGGACGTGGCGGTCTGCTCTTCTACGGCTCCGGCAATGGAGTGGGAGTAGTCGCTGATCTTACCGATGATTTCGGCGACCGCCGCGATGGCGGTTCCTGTCTGTCCCATTTCTTGGCGGATGACTTCGATGCGGGCGCGAATTTCTTCGGTGGCATGGGCCGAGGCTTGGGAAAGCTCTTTGACTTCTCCGGCCACTACGGCAAAGCCTTTGCCGGCCTCTCCAGCGCGTGCGGCTTCGATGGTGGCGTTCAGGGCTAGCAGGTTGGTCTGGGTCGCAATGCCTTGGATGGTGCTCACGATCTTGCCGATCTCCTCGGAGGCTTGCGCAAGGCTGCTGACCTTTTGACGGGCATCGTCGGCAAGCTCCACGGCCTTGGAGGCTGTGATAGCGGCTTGGGTGGCGTTCTTGGAAATTTCGGTGATGGAACAGCCCATTTCCTCGGAGGCCGCCGAGACCGAATTCACGTTGTGAGAGACCTCGGTGCTCAGACGATCCACTTCCTTGCTTTGGACGGCAGTTTCCTCGGCGGCGCTGGCCATGGAGCTGCTGAGTATCTCCAATTCCTGGGCGGCCGAGGTGGTGGAAGCGGCGCCATCGTGTACGGCTGAAAGAATATTGCGCAGGTGCGAGAGCATGTCCGTAAGCGCGACGCCGAGGGTGTCGTGCTCGGAATTGACCTGCATCGATACGGTGAGATCTTTTTGGGCGATGCGACTGGCCAACTGTGCGCGCTCCGTCATGGAATCGGCCATGCGATCGAGGGCGTTCATGAGATCGCCGACTTCGTCGTTGCGGTCCACCTGCAGGCGTGTACGGGTATCACCTTCGCCGATCTGGATGGCAAAGGTGCGCGCCCGAGAAAGGGCGCCGACGATTGGACGCAGCGTGAGGGCGATGAGGCATCCGGCGATGAGGACAGCGACTACAGCAAAGCCCATGAGCACCCAACGGAGCTTTGAAATGAACGCTTCCTGTTGAGTCCGGTCCTGAACAATCCACAACCGCCAGCCGGTGCGAAGAGCTGCATCCATGGCCATTAGGGGCTTGCCTTCATAGGCAAAAGAGGTGCCGGAGTCGGCGGAGGTGAGGAATTTCCCGATTGGCAGCTCAGAAATCTGTTTCTTCAGGACCAGCGAGGTGTCGGGATGGGCGATCACCATGCTGTTTCCATTCGTTAGGAATGCGTAGTCTCCGTTGGCGTTGGAGAAGTGCTTGAGGAAGAGTTCGTTGAAGGCATCCATCTGCACCGGGGCATAATAAACGCCGATCACTGCGGATCCTGAGGCGTCATGCACGGGGCAGGCGACGGTGAAGAAGGGCTTTCCCGTCACCTTTGAGATCATGACCTCCGAGATGACTTCTTGTCCGGCTTTAGCCTTTTGGAAATAGTCGCGGTCGGCCATGCTCTTGCCGACGCGCTTGGGGTCGGAGCTTGCGATGGTATTGCCTGAAAGGTCCAGCAGGCTGATCGCCTGGTAGAACTTGTAGGGCTTGGCGATGGCGGCCAATTCCTGATCCAGCACGGTCCGTTGGGACGGATCATTGAGCGCCGCCTTGGAGGTGGGCAGGTTCCCCCAGGCTTCCAGGTCGTGAACCCGATCCGTGAACCAGGTGTCCATGCTGTGGGCGGCATTCTCGCCGCCGCTGCGGAGTTCTTGGAAGGAACGGGCGTGCAACGCCTCCGAGGCTTTCCACGTCGAAAAAAGTCCGAGTCCAACGACTCCGACGACAAGCATCCCCAGGGACGGGACAAAAAGCTTGGTGGCAATGCGGAATTGCATGAGGAGTTCCCCCTTTCCAGACTGGCAGAATTCTACTGATCTTGCACGGCGGTGGCACAAGTAAGTTTGCCTATCTGCGGTGAAAAAACTGGAACAGCTCCCGCAGAACTCGATGGATTCTAGGGCTCGAATCGCCTTAGGCAGGAGGCCCGCATTGACGCGGTTGGTAAGGGCGATGTGCCGTTATCGAACGAGCGGATAGCGCATCGGAAGCAGAGCTTCGAGCAGGTTGTCCACTGGATCCAAGACACTCCAGTTGGCGGATTCGTCTTGGGTGTTGCTGTTAAACATTAAGGAGTCGCTGGTTCCGTTTGCATAGGCCACGGTGCGCGTCAGGACATCGCCGCCACTGTAGCTGTCGTCGATATAGGTTGTGTCCCCGTTCTGAATGACGGTGTCGATCGCTATGCGCTCAGGAATCGTGCCGGGATGGCGAGCTGCCATGGATTCTAGGAGATTCCGTGCATACGCAAGGTCCGTGGAGGAAAGTTGGGCGTACGTGGTGTCGAAGGCCTTGGCTCCGCCTGTGTAGCTATTCCGGACGAGGATGATGTTTCCCTTGGCATCCAGCGTATAGGTGAACTCAATGGGATAATCTCGGTGAACGATCAGGGTGTAGAGGGTGAAGTTTGAATCGTTTGCTTGAGACGAGTCGAGGACGGTGATAACGCGAACGGATCCCGTTGCCTTGTGCAGGATAAGCGTTGCTGGTGTTTCTACTCCGGCGCGAATCTGTACGGTGTCGTGCCCGGACCAGAGCAGCGCCCCGTTCTTCCCGAAAAGGAAGGCTTCGAGGCTGCACGGGCCTTCGGGAAGGCCAGAGAGGACAAGTGCGCTTCCGATGGGGCCACGTATGGATTCGGTGTCACTTCCGGAGATGGCGCGCAGCAGGACGGAATCTACCGTCCCGGAAAGGACGCTGGAATCAGCAGCGGAGAGGCGGAAACTTACAGCGCCGAGGGCATCTGAAGAGGCGAGCGGAGACAGCTTTGATTCGTCGCATCCGGAAAGACCGGCGGCGAGGACGAAAGCGGTAAGGACGGAGATGTAAAATCGATGCATAGTACGCTCCCTGGGGTGAGTGCGACTCCTAAAGCATAGGCGATTTGTGGACGTTTGGCAGCAGGATCAAGGCCGTATCGGTCGGAATTTTTGGCTCCACGCGGAAACCAAAAGCCCCTTCCAGGAAAATCCGGAAGGGGCTGAATTTGTCAGAAAGTGTGGGAAGGGCTTAGCGTGCCGATGGGAGCAAGGCGCTTTCCTGAATCCCCAGGCTTTGCATGTGGTTGTGACGTGCTAGGGAAGTGCGATCGTCTGGACTTGGCTGCTGGCTGCCGTGCGCAGACGGGCGATTAGGGTGCCGTGCGGCAGCTCGCCGGGGACGATCCCGGTGGCAAGGCCGGCCGGAAGGGAAAGCTGCGCGACGAGACGGCCATCGGGACGCAGAAGACGCAGAGTGGCGGCCGAGCTGAGGTCTCCAGAGCGATTCCAGGCGAGCCCGGCCGCAGTGCGGTGCAAGGCGATCTGCGCGATTGCAGAAGCTGTGGAATGGGAGATGCTCGCCGGGATGTCGCTTCCCGAGGTGCGGGCGATCTTGATGTTGTCGAGCCAGAGGTCCCCGAGCTGGGCGCCCATTTCAAACTCGACGCGCAGCGCCGTGGCCGAGGGAAGGGTATCGGTGAAGGAGCCGGTCACGGTGGCGACCGAAGTGCTAGAAAGCGTATCCCCGCCCGAAAGAAGCTTGCGGTACTTGCCTGCGGACTCGCCAACGGCGTAGCCGATCGAGACGCCCGCGGCTCCGTGGACGTCGAAGCTGAAGGAGTAAGTGGTGCCGCTGTCCAACACGAGTCCTTGGGTGAGCTGGATGCCGTAGTCGTGGCTGCTCTTGGCGGTGACGACGGCGTGGAAGACGCTGTCGGTTCCCTCGATGGTGGCTGCTGCTGCGGTGCCGGTCTCCCAAGGCGAGTAGCTCCAGCCGTTCATGCTGTCGGAAAAGTTGCCGTTAAGTAGGAGGTTCGTTCCCTTGCGGGCAGCAAAGACGGCCGTATAGGAGCGGTCTTTGGAAAGCGTGACCGCTAAGGGATTAGCGCTTCCAGAAGCGTCGCCGGACCATCCCACGAAATCCCATCCTGCCGTTGGTTTGGCTGTGAGCGTGATGGCTTGTCCTGCCTGGTAGCGGCCATTGCTGTCGGGAGTGGCGAGCATCGAGCCGCTTCCGGTGGGAAAGACGCCGGTGGAAAGGAAGACATGGGTGTCAGGAGCAATGCCGAAGTCGATCTCGTCCTGGGTGATGGTGTACGGGTCGCTGTAGACGGCATCGTAGAGGCTTTGAGTATTCTGGATGCTGTAGCCCGCCGGATGATAATAGGCGTTGGCCCACATGGTGTCGACCTCGTAGCCCCACCAGGTGCAGAAGAAGGCCCACTTGGGCTGGGTGTATTTAAGCTTGGGGACGTTGGGCATGCTGCCGTTTTCGGTGATGCCGATGGGTTTGCCATTCGCCTTGGAGAGAAGCGTCCCGTAGATCCACGGATCGTAGCTTCCGCCGTAGATGTCGGCACCTAGGACGTCGACGTACTTCTCACCGGGATAAAGCGAATCAATCCAGTGGTCCCCTTGACCGAACCCGCACGTCGAGTAGACCCACAGCAGGTTGTTCAGGTGAAGGCTGTCGGTGTAGTAGTCGTACATCTGCCGCCAAAGCTCCTTAAAGCGCGGCTGCTGCCCCCACCAGAAGAAGGCGCCGTTGTTCTCGTGGAAGGGGCGCCACAAGACCGGGATGCCGGCGCTGTCCAGGGATTGGAGATAGCTGCCTGCCACCTTCATGCGGCGCATCCATTCCACATTGAGGGCCGTTCCCGGCTTCAGGATGCTGTCGATTTTCCAGCTTGGGTAGGGGTTTGAGCTGGAAAACTTGCTCATCACGGCATAGCCGCTGTCTTCGTAGCCATCGGGCTGGACGGCGTGCCAGCAGAGCATGGCGATGGCTTTGCCGCCGGTCGTCTTCCAGCGTCCTTCGATGGTCTTGACGATTTCGAATTGGTAGTTCATCGGCCAGTCGCCGAGATTCGAGGCGTAAATTGCGGGGAGCTTTCCGCCATCGTGCTTCATGACGTAGCGGTCGCGAGATGAGGTCACCTGGGTGTCGGTGTAGAGGATGCTGTCGTTGAGCATCGAGAGCTGCCCTGAAAGGATCCCTTGTCCCGAGAGATTCTGGAGATAGGTGTAGAGCTTTTTCGCTTCGGGCGTGGCGTTGGGATTCACGGGCGCCAAGGTGGCATGAGCACTTCCCAAAGCGCACAACAAAATCGTAGGCAGAATAGATCGCATGATGGCTCCTCTTTGGAGCGAATCTAGCGGGGGATGCCTACGACGTGGGGAAATTCGCTAGGGCTTAAGAAAACTTCCGGCTCGCAAATCGGCGCAGGAGAGGCCGGAATGGGGGATCACTCCGTGGCAACATTCCACGCAACGCAGGGAATTGAGGACAAAAATTACGGCTGCCGCTTCATGTTGGGCAGGCGTTGCGGCTTCGGAGAGAAAATTGATCCCGATTTGGGAATGGGCCGCTTCCAGGATAAACGGAATGGCTTCGTCGCGATCAGCGCGTTGGCCGGCGGTCAAAAATGCCGTAAACTCCCGCTCGGGAATGCTGGCGTGGCGAGGGTCGATGCTCGCCGGGAAGGCGGCGCCCGCATGCTTTTGGAGGATTTCTGGGAGTCGCAGGATTTCTGCGCTCCTGCCCGAAAGGAACTCTTCCGGAGTTCCGGTGCGGATGCCGTCCACATCATGCCAAGCGACTTCGTTTGCCGTCAAGCAAAGGGCGGCAAACGAAGCACCTGGAATCAATAAAACATCTGCGGGAAGAAGGCTCACGCCTCCTCGTCCTCCTCGTCGTCCTTCAGGTAGGCTTGGAATTCGCGCACCGTGGCGATGTATTCCTCAGTCATGTCGGTCTTGGAGGTGAAGAATTCGCGCAGTTGGGTCACAGCCGTTGGGTCCAGAGCCAAACGGGTCTGGCGGGTGAGCTTGCCGTTAGTGGCACCCCACTGCTTAGCCAGCGGCTGCGTGATCTCGAAGGCGTCCTTGGGGGCGAAAAACTTCATTTCGTTGCTGTAGAGAGCCCAGCAATGATCAAGCTCGAAGTAGCTGGAAAGCACGTCGTCCTCGCGCGCTTCGCGCATCCACTTGTGGATGTGCATCTTGCGAACGTCGAGAATCTTGTCGATGCGCATGAAGCCGATCACCAGGAACTTGCCCTTGAGATCCTTTTCCAGGCCATCGTAGAAGGTGCCGAAGAAGATCCAACGCTTCTTGTTCTTGACCAGAGTGTTGCGAATCTTGACCATGGAGGGACCGACCAGTCCAAAGGTGCCCGTCTCGTAGTTGGGCTCAGTCTGCTGCCCTTTGCCGAATTCGTCCAAAGCATCGCGCACCGGCATCATCGCCT
>DAIPHW010000040.1:0-17432 GCA_036771135.1 Fibrobacterota bacterium
CACTGTGGGAGCCGTGGCTTCTGGTCAGTCGGTGCGCATGGCGTTTCGCACCGGCTTGTCGCTTGGTCAAATTGGCGAATTTTCACTGGTGATTGCCGCTCTGGGAGCGACTCTTGAAGTCACGCGGCCCGAGCTTCATGCTGTGGCCATTGGCGTGACGCTGGCCACGGCACTTTGTTCGCCCTTTTTGCTGGCGCGCCATGGCCGTTTGATGCAGATCGGTCTTTCGGCCACGCCTTCGGTGGTGCGTCAAGGCTTGTCTTCCTATCTCGCGTGGGCCGGCGGCAAGAGCGGTCTTTCCTGGCGGCGCATGGGCGCCCAGATGGTGCGGCGTCTTTTGATGCAGATCGCCATCAACGCAGCTTTGATCGGCGGCATCTTCTTTGCCATCTCGTTCTTGCCGCTGCTGGGGAGTCATCTGGCCAAGCGCGGGACGCTCCTTTGGATTTTTGCCCTGATCATTTCGCTTCCCTTCACGGTGGCCATCTACAGAAAACTTCGGGCTTTGGGGATGATCTTGGGGGAGATTGCCTTTCCTTTGCAGTCGGGCCGCAAGGGAGAAACGCCGCGGCGGATCCTGCGGGAGATCGCACCGGTCTTTGGTCTGATCCCCATCTACCTCTGGGTGTTGGCGCTCTCCGGTGATCTGGTGCCTTCGTTTGCCATCCAAGGGCTTGGCATCGTGGCGGCCGTACTGCTTTCGGCTTGGCTCTGGAAGCCGCTCACGCGCATCCAATCGCGCCTCAAAGGGGCTTGGTCCGACGCCTTAGGGTAATCTTTTTGCGCTTGCGATGACTGTGGGGGGGAGGAGTGCCGCTGGAAGAACCGGCGCAAGGCGTTCTGCACGGGCCGTTCAAAGCCTCGAAAGGTCGCATAAGAGAGAGAAATTAGTAGGGCGAAGAATAGCACGAGGGCGATCGGGCTGAGGTAGAAATTGGAGCGGAGCAGGTCGTGGCTCACCAGCAGCGCAATGCAGATCTGAATCGGAAAATGCAGCAGGTAGGAGGAATAGGTGATGTCTCCGATCCAGGCAAAGGGCTTGGCAAAATCACCTTTATGCAGTTCCGTCAGGACCAGGCTCACGATGGTGGACGAGAAGAGCACGTAGGTAATGAAGTGCTCCACCAAGGGGTTTCCCCATGGACCTAAGGCGCGAACATGACTGGCAATGTCGAAGATGTACATGCTGACAATCGTCGTAAGCCAGGAGGTGGCGCAGACAATCAGGACGGCGCGTCGCATCCGTGGGCGCGTTGCGATACGTGACGTGGCGTAGAAGAGAAATCCTCCCCAAAAGAACAAGAGCCCTCGCATGATGTCCTTGAAGTAGTGGATCTCGATGCTTCCGATGTAATAGGAGATGCCTTGGGCAAAGTGCTGGCGCACGTAGACCGTCGCCACTGAGAGCGCCAAGCAAAACCAAAAGCCTCCCAGGCGCAGGAACGCAAGTAAGAAGAAGATCATGTAGCAGAGGATTTCGACAGAAACTGACCAAGATGGCCCGTTGAATGTCTGATTCTGCTCCAGTCCCCATTTGGAAGCCATGAACAGGTTGAGCACAAAGTGGAAGCCGTTGTTGTTGGGGTAGACGAAGGTGTCTCCCGCGCTCTTGAAGTAGGCGTATTGGAGTCCGGCGACCAGGAGCAGCGTGAGCAAATGCAGTGGATAGAGGCGAGAAAAACGCTGCCCCCAGAAGCGTCCCAGACTGACGCGACGCTCGGCGATGGCGTCTCGGTACAGCCAGAAGAAGATGAACCCCGAGAGCATGAAGAAGTAGTCCACACCCATGAATCCCCTATCGTAAAAGGGGTGCAGTACGCTGTAGAAGGGGAGGCTGCTGCGCTGGAAATTCTCATCCATCGAAGTTCCGGTGAAGGTGAAGTGCTGCCAGTGCCAAAAAACAACAGCTAAGGCGGCAAAGCCTCTCGATACGTCCAAAGCGAAGAATCGCTTGGGCCAGGTGTCTGTCGCATCCATGTCGAAGGTATCCCCGATGTCTTAGGCGTTTTCGGAGCTTGGCTCGGGTCTCAGGAGCTGCTCCGAAACGCTTGGTTGATCGTCAATTCTAATTGCCTACCGGGAAAATCTGGATGGACCTGAAGTCTTGGGGTGGATTTGTAGATGGCTGTTGTAGATATTGAATGAGCACCCTTTGTTTCAAGGAGATTTGATAGATGCGTAAAACCTCGATTCGCTTTGCCCTCTTGTGCCTTTTGGCCACCGGCATCGCTACTTTCCAAGGCTGCTATGGCTCTTTTGCTCTGACCAAGAAGGTCTACAAGTTCAACGGTAGCCTCGGCAACAAGTGGCTGAACTCCATTGTCTTCTTCGTGCTGGGCGCCCCGGTGTATGGCGTGACGACCTTCGTCGATGCCATCGTACTGAACCTGATCGAGTTCTGGACCGGCTCCAATCCCGTGGCCGCTGCCCAGGACCACATGGACAAGACCTACGCCGACGGTACCCACGTGCAGGCTGATCGTCTTTCCGATGGACGCCTTTCTGTGCATTTCACTTTGCCTTCGGGGAGCGAGCGCACTGTCGTGCTGACCCGCGAAGACAACGGCATCTCGGCTGCCGACGCTCGTGGCAACTGGCTGGCCAAGGTGGTGGAGACCGACCGCGGCACCATGCTGGTGAAGCCCCACGCTACCGCCGTGGCTGCCGCGAAGTAAGCTCCTCCTGATTCAGGAACGCATTCTCCGCATTGGGGAATGCGTTTTTTGTGGCTTTTTCTGCTGTAGGCAATTAGATTTCCACCGCACCTATGAAACCAAGGTGCCTGGAACCATGCGCAGCATTTTCGCAATCGGCGATCCGGGTGCCCCTGCGATGGAAGGAAGCCTGATATGCCATTGCCCGTCATTCCCGAAACCTTGACGTTCGACGACGTCCTCTTGGTGCCGCAGTACAGCGAAGTCCTTCCGGCCAACGTGTCTGTCGCTTCCGAGCTGATCCCGGGATTTCCCCTGAACATCCCGATCCTGAGCGCGCCCATGGACACGGTCACGACCTCTGATCTGGCCATTGCCCTGGCTTGTCAAGGTGGCCTTGGGGTCATCCACAAGAACATGACCGTGGAGCAGCACGTCGCCGAGGTCATGCGCGTCAAGCGCTGGCAGTCGGGCATCGTCTACCACCCCGTGACGCTTTCTCCTGACGATCCGGTAGAAAAGGCCTTTCGCATCATGGCGGAAAAGAAGGTCTCCGGCTTTCCTGTCTGCGATGAGAACGGCATATTGGTCGGCATGCTCACCAACCGCGATCTGCGTCTCTCCCGCAAGGTGGACGGCAAGGTGAGCGAACTGATGACCTCCGAAAATCTGGTGACGGCCCAGCCCGGCATCTCGCTTGAAAAGGCGCGCGGGCTCCTTCACGCCCACCGCATTGAAAAGCTTCCGCTGGTGGACAAAAAGGGCGTGCTCAAGGGGCTCGTGACCTTCACCGACATCACCAAGCGAACCGACTATCCAAGCTCCCTGCTAGACGCCAAGGGACGCTTGCGTGTGGGTGCGGCTGTGGGTGCCGGTCCCGATAGTTTCGAGCGGGCGACCGCCTTGGTCGAGGCTGGCCTCGACATCCTCATTATCGACACTGCGCACGGTCACAGCAAGGGCGTGGCTGATCAGGTGAAGGCTGTCAAGAAGCGCTGGCCGAGCCTTCCGGTGATCGCCGGCAACATCGTCACACCTGAAGCTGTGACGGCTTTGGCCAAGGCCGGTGCCGACGTCGTCAAGGTGGGCATCGGTCCTGGCTCTATCTGCACCACGCGCGTGGTCGCGGGGGTGGGCTTTGCTCAGTTCTCGGCCGTCCTGGAATGCGCCCCAGCGGCCAAGAAGGCCGGTGTCGGCCTGATCGCCGATGGTGGCATCAAGTATTCCGGAGACATCGCCAAGGCCTTGGCGGCCGGTGCCAATGCGGTGATGCTCGGCAGTCTCTTTGCTGGTACCGACGAGAGCCCCGGAGAGGTCTTCCTGTTCGAAGGACGCTCCTTCAAGTCCTACCGCGGCATGGGCTCCCAGGGCGCCATGCAGAAGGGCTCCAAGGATCGCTACTTCCAGGCCGATGTCACGGAAAGTCGCAAACTGGTGCCCGAGGGCATCGAAGGCCAGGTTCCTTACCGTGGGCCTCTCAAGGACACCGTGCACCAGCTGATGGGGGGGCTGCGCGCTTCCATGCACTACACTGGAGCTGTCAGCATTCCTGACCTTCAGAAGAAGGCAAAGTTCGTGCGCATCACTTCTTCGGGATTGCGCGAGAGCCATCCGCACGATGTGACGATCACCAAGGAAGCGCCCAACTACCATCCGTGATGGGCATCGACCGCAAGGGAGACTAGCTTGTTGCCATGGAACTGACCCCATCGACGGCTGCGCAAGGGCGACGTGTCGTGGAGGCCTTGTGGCTTTCCGATTGCCCGGTCCATCGCGTTGGCGATCGCATGGATGTCGACATTCCTGTCGTCATGCCGGGAAGTGCTCCCATGTGCTTGGTGCCGTTGCAAAAGGCTTGCGCTCTTTCTTTGGGCGCTGCTGAAGGCGTCTTGCAATGCCAATGGAACGGTTGCCAGGGGCGCTGGCGAGCGTCGCTTTCCGCTGCGCCACCTGAACCTGAGCTGGTCGAGGACGATTTCCGTCCTTTCCTGCTCCAGATGCCGCAGGCTTTGGCGTCGGAACTCATCCGTGCCGGGCAGGAACGCACCTTCGCGGCCGGGACGCGCATCCTTGAGGCCGGCTGCACCAACGAGGAGCTTTTCCTGCTGCGCGATGGGGAAGTGGAAGTGCTCGAAGAGCGCGAGGCCGGCACCATGCGGATAGCCACCATCCGACGCGGGGACTGCTTTGGCGAAATGTCCTTGTTGGCACCGCACCCCATCTCCAATGCCACTCGCGCTGTCGGTGAGGTGCGGGCGATTGCGATTGCCAAGGGACCGTTCAACGAATTGCTCTTTCGCCATCCACTCCTGAGTTTGCTGCTCGTGCGCCTCTTGGCGCGGCGTCTGCGGGCCTCAAACCGTCAGTTGGAGCAGATTCTGCGCCCTGGTCTGTGGGGGAGATTGGAGCTGTTTCCTTTTACCTCCATCGTTGAATCCATCCACCAAAGCAAGATGACGGGGCTCCTCACCATCACCCGCCACCGCTTGCGGGCCGTGCTGGGGTTTCGGGACGGCGCTCTTTTCCATGCGGATTCCGGCCTGGTTTCCGGAGAGGATGTGCTGGTCGATATCCTGGGATGGAGCGATGGGGTCTTTCGCTTTCAGGACGAGGCAGCGGATTTGCCTTCTAATGTCACGGGTGATACCATGGCCGTGCTGTTCGATGCCGTGCGCCGTTTCGATGAGCGGGAACGCGACGCTAGCGGCAAGGATGGGAATGCTACGGATGCCTATCTGCAAAACGATCCTGCTCAAGCGGATTCCATGCAGACGCTGAACGATTGCGAAGAAGATGCGTCGGGCAATTCACCGGCCGGATCTTCCACCTCCATTTCTACGGAGCTCCTCAATGCTTAGACGATTGATTCCGCTTCTTGTTTGTCTGATCGGTTTCGAGACCGCTCAGGCATCCTACCCGATCTCCTGGGGAACTTACGGCGAGCATGTGGAAAAGGGATACCTGCACAATTGGGGCGACGAATGGCTGGATTTCTCGCCTGATTCCCTGGCTATTCAAGTTAAGACTTGGCCGGTGCGCTATCGTACCCTGGCTTGGCTGACGTGGCAGTCCGACACCTTGCGCGCTCCCATCAACCGGGTCCGGTTAGATTCTTTCGTAGAGGCTAAGGGAGGGCTGCTGCCGTTTCGCGAAGCTGCGCGCTCCAAGCCCGTAGTGGAGGTGGCGCCGGTAGATCCAGACATCATGCCCAAAGGAATCGCCGCAGCTGTCGGTGGCTTGATCCTGATAGGGGTCGGCGGCCAGTACGTCTACCATTGCAACAAGCCGTTCTGTCAGGAGGCGACCACCAAGCAGTTGATCTCCGGAGGCGCTTTCGCTAGCGGAGCGGTATTGCTGGGAGTTGGAATTTGGTGGATGGTCGAGGCCATCCAGAACGCCAAATAAGCGGCCGGGGTAAGATGATTTTATGCCGCACTTGCGGTCGGATGCTTGGCTGGATGCTATTTTCGTCAAAGTTCTTTGAGGAGACATGAAGATGCATAAACTCGTCTTGGCAGTCCTTGCCACCGCTATTCTTTGCGCAGCGCAGTCGCCGTCTGCTGGTACCGAGGCTACCCCGGGAAGTTTGCCCGCCATGGGCAAGCCTGCGGTGATTGACTTCAACGTGCCGCTGAAGCCCTACAAGCAGAGCGATCTCAAGTTCTCGCTCTTCCGCAAGCGCCCGGCGGTCATCATCTATTTCTCGCCCACCTGTGGCCATTGCCGTCACACCTACCCTCACATCCAGGCTCTTCAGAAGCAGTACGAGTCTAAGGGCATTGCTTTCGTGGCCATCGCCTCGGGAACCTCGACCAACGAGGACATGGCTGACTTCGACGCCCAGTTTAAGCTCACCATGCCCACCTTCCGCGATCAGGACAAGGTCTTCTCGGCCAAGTACGGGACCGGTTCCGTGCCTCTCATCTTGCTGGTCGATCACAAGGGAGCTTACCGTTACTGGAATGGCTCCGATGACGCCACCCTGCGCGGACTGGACAGTGCCGTGAAGGCTGCGGCCAAGAGGTAGATATGAGCGAAAGCCCTTTGTGGGCCAACCTCTTCCATCGCTTGGATGGAGAGGAAGAGTCCTTGAGAGAGTGGCTTTCGAGCCACCCCCTCCTCAAAGGGATCGGGGGGCGCGATATCCGCCATATCGCGGCGCTCCTGCATCGTCGCCAATACGAAAGCGGCGAGGTGATCTTTCGCCAAGGGGATATTGGCAGCGGCTTCTTCCTAGTTCGTTCAGGATCGGTTCGTCTGCGCATGGAAGATCCGCGCAAGGGAAACATCTCTCTAGCTGTCCTTCCCGAGGGGAGCATCGTGGGGGAGTTGTCCATCTTTGACAACTCTCCCCGCTCGGCAACGGCTATTGCTTTGGTTCCGACCATTCTCTACGGCTTGTTTGAAGGAGATCTCGATCGCCTGCAAGCCACTCGTCCAGGGCTTGCCGCCAATTTGCTGCGCAATCTCGGCACCATGCTTGCCTTGCGTCTCAAGGTCACCAATGAGCGGCTCCAGGAGCTGGAGCCCAGCGACCCAAGCACCCTGGCTGATATATGACCCCGCTCGGAGATCTGGCCGCTGGCGACCGTTTCCTGCGCGTGATGTGGTGGTGCTTGGCCACCGGCGTGGTGTTTGCCTTTCTTTGGAGCGCATGGGTTTTATTGGTGCCCTTGGTGGTCGGCTATCTGCTTGCTGCCGTACTTTCGCCTCCGGCAGATTTCCTGCATCGCAAGGGGCTGTCCAAGGGACTCGCCGCTTTTGCGGTGCTTGCAATCCTGCTTGGGGTGATCGGGATCGGACTTTGGTTTGCTGCGCCATCTTTGAAGGAGCAATACAACAACTTCATCCACAACAGCCAGAGCTATCTCGCGGCGGTCAATCAGCAGTTGGACGGAGTTTTCAAGTTTCTGGAAAATCTCGTACCGCGTCGCGAGCTGAACAAGGCGCGCGCCTCCTTTGTCCACGAGTTCAACGTGGGCAACCGTCCGTTTCACTCCATCGACCAGCTCTTCAACATCTTTCCCATTGCCGAGAACGTGCTCTTGGCCACGGTGGTGACCTTCTTCCTGCTGGCTTCCGGCACCGAGATTCGACGCTGGTTCGTCTCGTTGGTGCCCAACCGCTATTTCGAGATGGCGTTGCGGCTCATCCATCGCGTTCAGACTCAGACCTCGCGTTACATCCGCGGTCAGATGCTCGATTCGCTGGCCAACGCGCTTCTGATCGGTTCGGCCCTCTGGATCCTCGATATCCCCTACAGTTTCTTCATTGGCGCCTTTGCCGGCATGGCCAATGCCGTGCCTTTCCTGGGGCCCATCGTGGGCGGTGTGCCGGCGGTCCTGCTCTGCCTGCTGGGAGTGGCTCCCACGCCTTGGTGGGCCGTACTCGCGGTACTCGCCGGCATCCACATGCTGGACAATTTCTTCATCTACCCCATGACCGTCGGGCATTCGCTGCACATTCCGCCGGTGGCGGTGATTTTGGGCATTGCCGTGGGCGGGGAGATGGGGGGGATCCTTGGAATGCTGGTGGCGGTGCCGCTCTTGGGAATTCTGCGGGGAGCCATCGTCGAATTTCACAGCAGCCTGCGCGGATATCGCATTCTCTAGGTTGACTCTGGCGTTTCCTTCCCTGGGCCCGCCAGAGTCCTTGAAAAGTGCGCGATCTCCGTCCCTGGAGAAGATGCGAACCTGACTTATCTATCGGCATTTCCGCAGTGGGTCTTTAGTTCCAAAGGCTAGATTTACGTGTCTATGCTCTTCTTGCCCGGCTCCCCCGAGGACCGCATCTATCGAGATTACGCCCTTTGGCTAGGACATACCGACGAGGTGGCCTCTCCACCGAAGGTCGATCTAGCCTTCCTGGCCGAGCGCTTTGACGGCTTCTTTCTCGATTCCTACGGGGTTTTGAATCGCGCTGGTGAGGCCTTGCCGCAGGCGGCCCAAGGTGTCGCGTGGCTCAAGGCGCAGGGGAAGATGGTGCGGGTGCTGACCAACAATGCGGCCCTCTCGGAAGCCGAGAATTGTCGGCTTCTGAATCAGCTGGGCTTTCCTCTGGATCCTGAGGAAGTGATCTGCTCGGGCAGCTTGCTGGCTCCGCTGGCGGCTCGTGGCGAGATCCAAGGACCGGTTTTCTTCTTAGGGCTTCCAGGGGGACTGGCATATCTGGAAAAAGCCGGCCTTGCTGTTACGGAGGATCCTCAGCTTGCTCAGGCCGTGATACTTTCCAGCTCGCGCGGTTATCGCATGCGCCGCATTGCCCAGGCAATGCGAATTTTGGAGCGGGGAAAGGTCCCTTTGGTAGTGCTCAATCCCGATACCGTGGCGCCGCGCGAAGGTGGCCGAATGTTCCGCGTTTCCGGAGTCACGGCGCGCTCTCTGCAGGAGCGCACCGGTTGCAAAGTGCATCTCTTGGGAAAGCCGTTTCCGGAGATGTATGCCATGGCGCTGCGGCGGACGGGGCTCGAGGCCTCGCGCTGCGTGGCCTTGGGCGATACGCTGGCCACGGACGTCCTGGGAGGGCGCAACGCCGGCTTTGCGGCGGCCTTGGTGCTCACGGGCGTGACTCCTGAAGCAACGGCGCTTGAGATGTCTCGCGAGCAGCGCATCTGGCCAGATTTCTTGCTGCCCGACCTTTCTGTTTAGTTAGGCCTTATGAGCCATGGCACACAGCGCCGAGAGGCGGATGTGGCGCGAGTCGGTTCCTGGCAGGAAGGTCTTGATCTCAGAAAAGCCGAGATCGCGAAGATGACGGGTCAGCTGGCCGGCGTCGAATCCGAGCCAAAAATCGCCAAGTGTGGCGCGCATCCATTCTTCTTCGTGAGACGACAGGTCGAGGATCCAGAGCCAGCCGTCGTGTGCCAGCAGACGATGCGATTCCTGGATGACGGCCCATGGGTCGCTGGCGTGGTGCAGCGCCTGAGAAAGCAGGATGCGGTCGAAGCTGCCGTCAGGAAGCCCGGTGGAGGTGAAGTCTGACTGCACGTAGGCAAGATCCAGCAGGCCCTCGCGATGGGCGCGCTCGCGGGCGCGCTCCAGTTGGCGAGCAGAAAGATCTACGAGCGTGACCTTGTGGCCGGCGGCCGCGGCCATGCAGCCCAGAATGCCGTCGCCCGCGCCGAGGTCGATGATGCGGCAGGGCGGCACCAGGGCAAAGAGCGAGCGGGCCATGATCTCCCAGGTACGTGCTGGGACGCTTTCTTCGCCCATGTAGGCCGGATCGGAATCGAAGTGCTGGAGTCCCTCTTGGGTGCGCGCTTCCAAGATGCGCCGCAATGCCGGGCGATCGGTGGCCTCTTCTTCCCAAGCATCCAAGACTTCGCGCAGGATGCGGCCTTCCGGTCGCGCGGCGTCAGGCGCTACAGTGGCGTAGAACGACCACTTGCCTTCGCGACGCAACTGCACCAAGCCTTCGCTGCGCAGGATGCCCAATTGCGTAGAAAGTCGGCTTTGTCCCCATTCCAGGATGGCTTGAAGCTCGTGCACGGCAAGTTCCGCCTGCGAGAGCAGCCACAAGATTCGAATCCTGCCCACATCCGAAAGTGTCTTGAGAAGAGGCGTCAGGACCTGTTGATTTGCTTCCACACCGCGAAATATACCGCCAAATCCACTGTTTCCGGCAACGACTTACTTGGAGCCGATGCTGAAGTGTCCGTTGTCCTTCAGTACCAGGAGCGATACGCGCCGATTTTCCGGCGAATAGGGGTTCGACGGGTTGGCGAGTTCGTGGTCGCCGTAGCCGACCACCGCTTCCACGCGCGAGGTGTCCACTCCGGAGGCGATGAGTCGTTCACGTACGGCATTGGCGCGGTCGGCCGAGAGCTGCGAGTTGGAGTAACCGTTGGAATACTTGTAGCGGTCGGTGTAGCCGGCGATGACGAGCTTGTTGGAGCCTTGGCCGAGCAGGTTGGACAGATGCTCCAGCTGGCGATTCATGGCTGGCGTCAATCTGGAAGAGCCCAGCTCGAAGACGCCGGTGGAACCGGCTTCATTCAATTCGATCTTGAGCCCTTGTTCAGTCATCTCCACCTTGAACTGGGTTCCCAATTCCTTGAGCAAGCTGTCGTTTCCCAGCTCCTTCTTCAGTTCATCCATCTTTTCCTGTTCGGTCACGCCGTTCTTGTCGGTCATGTTGCCGTCGGATGTCTTGGAGGAGCCGTCCTGATCGTCTTGGCCGCCGCCTTCGGTATTGGGCTGCAATACGACGGGGCGATTCGAACCGGGCGCGAAAAGTGTGGGGTTGCGGAAGTAGCTGGCGATGGCGGCTTTCTGGGATTGCGAGCTGGTGGCAATCACCCACAGCACCAAGAACAGCGCGAACATCGAGGTCATGAAGTCGGCAAAAGCCACCTTCCAGGCACCGCCGTGATGCGCGGGATGCCCGCCTTTCTTCTTCTTCTTGGGCGGTGGGGTCTGTTGGCCTTCTTTTTCGGCCATCTCAGCCCTTCTTGGCGGCGTTGTTCAGTTCGGTCAAGCCGGGCCGGAACGAATGGAAGACCGCCTTGCGGGCAACTTCGATGGCCACCATGGGGGCAAGGCCTTGCGAAAAGGCGCGAAAGCCTGCGGCGAGGCATTCCAGAGCCATCTCTTCTTCCACAAAGACCGCGCTCATCTTGTTGCCGAAAGGCGTGAAAAACCCGTAGGCCGTGAGGATGCCAAGGAAGGTTCCCACTAGTGCCGAGGCAATGTGATGGCCAAGTTCGGCCGGCGGAGCATCCAGGTGCGCCATGGTCACCACGATGCCCAGCACTGCCGCCACGATGCCAAGTCCTGGAAGGGCGTCGGCAATCTGGCTTAGCACCTGAGGAAAGAGGTGGGTTTCCTTCTCGTGGCTTTCCAGGTCGATGTCGATGGAGAGGTCGATGGCGTTGGCATCGATGCCGTTGACCAACTGTCGCAGGGCGTCGCAATAGAAATCGACGGCGGCGTGGTCGTGCAGGAAGTTGGGGTACTTCTTGAAGATGGAGGAGTTCTCGGGGCTGTTGGCGTCCTGCTCGATGGCCAGGATGCCTTCCTTGCGAACCTTGTTGTAGAGCTCGTACTGCATCACCAGGAGATCGAGGAAGTCCTGGGTCGATTTGCCGGCTTTAAAGATCTTGCCGAAGTTGGCCATCACCCCTTTGAGGACATAAGGAGGGGTGGAGATCAGCATGCCACCGATGGCAGCGCCGCCAAGGGTGATGAACTCGGAGGGTTGCACCAAGGCCAGGGGATTGCCGCCGGCCATGATGAAGCCGCCCAGCACGCCAACAATGACAACAACTAGACCTACGATGGAGAGCATGGCTTTAGGTTAGCATGCCTGCCCAATGGGATGCAAGCGCAAATTCAGTGGCAGGGCGTGCGGGCGCGGACCAGTTCCCGGTACAATTCCTCGTAACGAGGGACAATTGCTTGCGGAGTGAAACGTTCCATGCAATAGATCCGCCCTTGATGTCCCATTTCCTTTCGGTGCTCGGGCGCATTCACCAGAGCTAGGCACGCTTGGGCCATGCCTTCGATGTCGCCCACCGGCAGCAGGTGGCCGCAGATGCCTTCGGCGACCACTTCGGGAAGTCCGCCGGCCCGTGCGCCGATCACGGGGACTTCGCAGAGCAGGGATTCCAGGGGCGCCAGTCCAAAGCTCTCGCCGTCGGAGGGGAAAAGGAAAATGTCAGAAAGTGGCAGAAGCTGCGAAATGTCGCTGACCTGGCCCATGGGGCGGAGTCGCGCGGCAATTCCGAGCTGCTGCGCAAGCTCCAGCGCCGGGGCGAGCTCGGGGCCTTCTCCGGCCAGCGCCAAGATGCCGTCTACGCCCAGCGCCACGCAGCGGGCGAAGATGCGGATCACGTCAGACACGCGTTTGACCGGGCGAAAGTTCGAGACGTGCAGGAATACTGTCTGTTCCGGTGCCGCAAAGCTTGCGCGCTGCAGGCCCTTCTCGCCAGGTCGGAAGCGCTCGGGGTCGGCGAAGTTGTGGATGCGTCGGATCTCGCGCTTGGGCGAAAAAGCCTCTCGCGTGGTGTCTGCCAGCCAGTCGCTCACGGCCGTAACGGCATCGGACTTTTCCAGGCAGAAGCGCACCATGGGATGATAGGACGGATCTTGTCCAACCAGAGTCACGTCGGTGCCGTGGAGGGTGGTGACGATGGGGGACTGGCAGGGCTCGAGCATATCGCGCGCCAGGATGGCGGCGGCGGCGTGGGGGATGGCGTAGTGGACGTGGAAGAGATCCAGCCGGCTCTGGCGATACACTTCGGCGAGCTTTGCCGCCAGGGCGAGCATGTAGGGAGTGTGTTCGAACACCGGGTAGTGAAGGGCGTGGACCTCATGGAAATGGATTCCCGGTTGGCAGGTATGCCGCAGTCGGGCCGGCATGCGCGAGGTGATGAAATGGATCTCGTGGCCGCGGGCAGCTAGTTCCTTGCCGAGCTCGGTGGCCAGTACCCCAGATCCTCCCATGCTCGGGTGGCAAGTGATCCCGATGCGGAGTGGCCTCGTTTCGTCCATCGGTTCAAGATCCATCTTCGCGAGGCTGGCGCCCACCTGAAAGCTCGATGCAGAGCCTGCCACCGCCAAAGAGTGCCGTCTCGTCTTGGCCACCATGACGCCTTCCAGCCTTTCCCGCAGCTACGTCGCGCACCAGCCGGGCGCGATGCTCCCGACTCCAGGGCCGCCGCCCTGAGCGGGTCCAAGCCTGTTCTAGGAAGATGTCTAGTTCCGGATCGTGCTCAGCGTCAGGCCAGCTTAGCAGCTCCATTTGAAAGCCGTCCGAAGTGGCTTGGAAGCTTGTGGCTAGAGCGATGGCCTCCATGCGTGCGGCCAAATGCGGACGGAGTTTTTCGGCGCTGCGAGCCAGGGCAGATAGCGCCTCTTCCCAACCCGCCTCGCAGATTTCCAGATCGGGGAGCACCTTGTGCCGCAGCAAGTTGCGGGCAAACGCGGTGTCGGAGTTGCTCTCATCTTCGCGTGGCGTCCACCCTGCCTCCACCAGCGCTTGCCGCAGACGTGTGCGCGGCTCCTCCAGGAAAGGACGCCAGATTCCGTCTTCGCGAAGCGTGGCAATGCCGCGCAATCCAATGGGGCCGGCACCCCGCAGAATCCTCAAGAGCACCGTCTCGGCTTGGTCGCCGCGGTGGTGGGCTGTGGCCAAAAGTCCCAGAAAGTCCTTTCGCAAGGCCTGGTAGCGCGCAGCACGGGCGCGTGCCTCAAGCCCCGGACCCGGCTCCACGCGGGCATCCAGCAGCTCGCAGGGAAGCCCCAACTGGGCGCCGAGTTCGCAGGCCGCTTGGGCATCGCCTCGTGAGGCGTCGCCTCGCAGAGCATGCCGCACGTGCAGCAGCCGCACTTCCGGAAAGAAATGTTCTGGCGCCAGGGTTCGGGCGCGAGCCGCCGCCATCGCCAGTGCCGAACTGTCCCCACCGGCCGACAGGCATACGCCAAGCGGCGTCTGTTGCCAGCGCTCCGGAAGCTGCTTCCAGCCCGTCAGAAGCCGTGCGGCGAGTCCGGCGAGTGCTGGACAGTTCTTGTCGATCAGGGCGGCAGATGCCATTTGCTACCCAAACTACCTACCTTTGCCGGTCATGGAACAGCAGCCGATCCTCTTTGCATCCCATCGTCAGCCAGGTTTCTTGGCACGCTTGCGGGCTTGGTTGCTTCGGCACCTCGTACTTTCCGCTTTGGTGCTGTGCGTGGTTTCTGGCTATGTCGCCATCCAGGCCTTTCGGGCTTGCACGACGGTGGCCGCCCTGCGCACGGAGTGGCCCGACACCACTTCTTTCATGCGCTACCGCATGAAACAGGCGGAAGATTCGGGGCGAGACTTCCATTTGCGCTGGAAGCCGGTGCCCATGGAAGCCATCTCGTCACACCTCAAGGCTTGCGTATTGACGGGCGAGGACGACCGATTCTACCTGCATCACGGTTTCGATCTTTCCCAGATTCGCCATGCCGTGCAAGAAGCTGAGAAAAAGGGGCATTTCAATCGCGGTGCTAGCACCCTTACGCAGCAGTTGGCCAAAAACTTATTCCTGAATCCCAAGCATTCCTTCGTGCGCAAGCTGCGCGAAGCCGTCTACACCATGCTTTTGGAGCATTTCCTCACCAAGGACAGAATTTTGGAGATCTACCTCAATTCTGTGGAGTGGGGTGATGGGATCTTTGGCGCTCAGGAAGCCTCGCGTGTCTGGTTCGGCAAGGATGCTTCCGCTCTTTCGCTGGACGAGGCGGCCCGCTTGGCTGCCTGCCTGCCCAAGCCGCTCAAAGTTCATCCGAACGGGCAAAACCGATTCGTATTGCATCGTAAGGACGCTATTCTGGCCAACTTGCGCCGTTACAAAGGGGTTGGACGGGCTCCTAGCCGCGACCTTATCGATATCGATGACGACGAGGTTCCTAGTGCCGTTGAAATTCCCGTATCTAAGCCGTCTGCGGATCCGGTTTCCGTTGATTCGACAAAATCCGGCAATGGTGCGAATGATTCTGCCCAATAATCTTTTTTTCATTTTCTCTTAAAAAGAGATTGACGTGGTGGTCAAGTTTTTGTCCACTTAAGACTTGCAGGAGAAAGTCCGCAGCCGGGTTGGTCTACGAGTTCTCCGAAGTTGAGGTTAGAGATGAAGTTGTTTGTCGGTGGACTCTCCTGGAACACCACGCGCGAAGGCCTGCGGGCTGCGTTTGAAGCATATGGCGAGGTGGCTGACGCCGTCGTCGTGATGGATCGTGACACTGGTCGCAGCCGCGGATTCGGTTTCGTGACGTTTGCTAACGACGAGGACGCCACCAAGGCTCTCGCCGGTCTGAATGGAGCGACCCTCGACGGCCGCACCATCCGTTGCAACGAAGCGCAGCCCAAGCCGGAAGGCGAACGCTCTTTCCGTCCTCGCGAACCTCGTGAAGGCGGCTTTGGCGGCGTCGGACGTGGCGGCTTTGGCGGCGGCGCTCGCGGCGGCGTTGGCGGCGGACGCGGCGGTTTTGGCGGCGGACGTGGCGGCTTCGGCGGCGGACGTAGCGACCGTGGCGGTGATCGCGGCGGATTCGGTAGCTACTAAGCTTACCCTGCAGTAATTGATACCTGCCCCTTCGATCTTTGGTCGGAGGGGCTTTTTGTGTCCAGAAATTTCCTGAGCTGAAAGATCAGCTCAAGCTCATTCAGACGCGATGGCGCAGTACGGTATCAGATGCCTTGGGGAGAGTCTTGGGCCAATCGATGGTGCTGTGCAGGCCGCGAGATTCTCTTCGTCGCAAGGCGCTCTCTACGATCAAGGAAGCCGTGCGGGCCACATTGCGCAATTCCAAGAGCGATGGAGTGATGACGGTGCGCTTGTAGAAGCTTTCGACTTCGGCAAGCACCACGGCCAGATGGCGTCGAGCTAGGCGCAAGCGCTCGGTGGCGCGCACAATGCCCACGTAATCCCACATCAGACGGCGGACTGAGTCGAGTTCGTGGCGGATGACCACTTCCTCGCGATGCACATTGGTGCCCTCGCGATCCCAGCTCTTGACTAGGGAGGGATCAATGCCGGCAATGCCATGGGTCATGGCATGCTGGGCGGCGCGGTGGGAGAAGACCACGGCCTCCAGCAGGGAGTTGGAGGCCAGGCGATTGGCTCCATGGACGCCGGTGTGGGCGCATTCGCCCACGGCATAAAGGCCGCGGATGGAGGTCTGGCCATAGAGGTCTGCATCAATGCCGCCACACAGGTAGTGCGCAGAAGGGGCTACCGGTACAGGGTCCTTGTCCATACGGACGCCGGCTTCCAGGCAGCGGGCATAAATGGTGGGGAACTTGCGTTCGGCTTCTCCGGCGGGCAGGTGCGAGAGATCCAGGAAGACGCAAGGGTCTCCCAGCTTTTTCATGGTGCGATCGATGGCACGCGCTACGATGTCGCGCGGGGCCAAGTCCTTGAGGGGGTGCTCGTCCTGCATGAAGGCGCGACCCTTGCTATCGCGCAGGATGGCGCCGGCACCGCGCACGGCTTCGCTCACCAGGAAGGTGGGGCGCCCGGGATCGTAAAGCATGGTCGGATGGAATTGGATAAATTCCATGTTGGCAATGCGGGCTCCAGCGCGCCAAGCCATGGCAATGCCGTCTCCGGTGGCGATGGCGGGATTGATGGTGTGCTGGTAGACCTGTCCGACGCCGCCGGTGCAGAGGACGGTATTGGGAGCTAGGTGAGTTTCTACATGGCCAGTTTCTGGATCCAGGACGTAGGCGCCGTAGCAGGCCAAAGGTTGGTCCGAGGAAGAGGTCAGGAAATGCGGGGTCACCAGCTCAAGAGCTAGGCGGTTTTCTATCAGGCGGATCTTGGGATGCTGGCGCACGGCGACCAGTAAGGCGCGCTCGATCTCGGCGCCGGTGATGTCGCTGGCATGTAAGATGCGCGCTGTGGCGTGGCCGCCTTCGCGATGGAGATCGAAGGGGCCGCTGGTTCTTCCGCCCACGCGCGTGAATTGGACACCCCATTCCACTAGGGAGCGGATGGCGCTTGGGCCTTCGTGAACCAGCACCTCGACGGCGTCGCGGTGGCAGAGTCCGGCGCCAGCGACGAGGGTGTCATCCACATGACACTCGAAGCTGTCATTGGGGTTGGTTACGGCAGCAATGCCGCCTTGGGCCCAACGCGTGTTGGTGTCATCGGCATCTGACTTGGTCAGGATGGTGACAGTTCCGTGGTCCGCGACTTGCAAGGCGAAGGAAAGGCCTGCAATGCCACTGCCGATCACGAGGTAGTCGCTCTGATGGATGCTCGTATCGATCGTCGCACCTCTTCGGAAGCTACGCCCTTCATTGGCGAGC
>DAIPHW010000041.1:0-17412 GCA_036771135.1 Fibrobacterota bacterium
GCAGAGGTGCGTGGCTTCCCGAAAGGTGGCTTGGGAAGGCGCCGACCAAAGCGGCTCGCTCCGCACCAGGCCGCAGAGAGCCAGCGCGAGAGAAAAGATCACTTGCGGGTATCCACGATGTTCACGCCGGCGGGGACATTGAAGACGAAGGTCTTGGCGTCGGGCTCGAAGTCCTGGATGCGGCGCAGTTTCCAGGCGATGCCAGCGCCCTGGTCGTCGCGCACGTTCAGCTCCAGGGGTTCGTGGCTTGCGGCGCGGATCCAGAGCTGCACCGACTGGTAGCGCGAAAGGGGAGCCTTGTCGGCCTTGAGTTCGATGCGCTGGGCGGGGACGCCGTCGTGGACTTCCTTCTGCACCGACACTTCGTGGGCGTGCAGGGCGTTGCGCAACAGGCCGACGGGAAGCTGGGACGGGTCAATGTTGGAAAGTTTCTGGATCAAGACCTGCTTGGCGGCAGGCATGTACTGCCACAGCGTGGTGCCGTCGCTGGCAAGCGTCAGGGACTGACTGCGGAAGACGAAGCGGTTGCCGGAGGCCAGGCGGAGCACGCCCTTGGAGCGCGTCGGCTTGCCCATGCCGGCGGCCGGGGTGTGAATCCACTCCAGTTCGATGCGCAGAGAGCGGTTCTCTATGGTGCCGGCGGCTTTTTCCAGCAAGGGGGAGGCCCATAGGGAGGTGGCAAGGAAAAGAAAGATGTAGGATAGGCGGCTCATAGATGCTCCAATGGGTTTAGTACCTTGAAGTAGAAAATGGAGAACAAGATGAACCGTGCTCAGGCACTGCGGGAAATCGAACTCCTGGAGAACTTCGAATTCGATCGGGGCGATGCGGCCTCCAGGCTCCTGCATCATCTCCAGAACGACGACCTGGAAGTCGTCCACGCGGCGCTGCGCGCTGCCGTGAATTATTTCGGCTTTCCAGGCATCTACGAGCGAGTCTTCCAAATGGCCCAGGACGCCGAAGACGAGGACGTGCGCGCCGCCGCCAATGCCGCCCTGTGGCCGGTCATCCAGGATGGCGCCGACTACGAGATTCCCGCGGATCCAGGCGAAGAAGATTCTGACCCGGGCGTGCCGCGCGAGATCTACGAGCAGACGCGCGACCATCTGCTTTCGCGAGTGGACGCCCCCATGGAGAGTATGGAGGTTCGCCGTCGTTGCCTGGAAGCGTTGGGGCACCTTTCCTTCCGCCCCGAGGTTCGTGCCACCATCCTGCGCTTCTACCACGAAGCTCCCAATCCGTGGGTGCGCCTTTCGGCGGTTTACGCCATGGGACTGCGCCGCGACGACGTCTTTGAACGTCTGATCCTCGAAGAACTTTACTCCAAGCATTCGGGCATCCTGGTGGAGGCAGTTCACTCCGCCGCCAATCTGGGGTTGGAAGCCGCTTGGCCGCGGGTGCGCGAATTGACTGCCCACGTGGAGCGCGACGTGCGCTTCGAGGCCATTGCGGCCATCGGCGCCTTGGCGCCCCTGGAAGAAGCCAAGGGGCTGATCGAAGACCTCAAGAAGCGCTTGGGCCGGGCTGGGCACTATTCGCAGGCCTTCGAGTTCTCACAGCAGGCTCTGGACAACCGTAAGGCCGAGGAAAACGGCGACGGTTGGACGATGGAAAGCGTCTGGGACGAGATTGACGAGATGACCGGCTTTTCCGACGACGGCGGGTACGATTCTTCGCTCGACAACGACCCTCCGCATGCGTGATTCCCGGATCTCAGAATCTTCTGTAAAGGTTTTTCTTTAGTGCTACATTGCACGAAGTTTCACATCCACCATCCGTAGTCACCCATAGAGAAAGGAACCCCAAATGGCTATCAGCAAGGTTTGGCTCAACGAGACTGAGAACGAGTGCACCATGTGCGGCGCTTGCGAGGCTGTCTGCAGCGACGTGTTCTCGGTTCCCGAGAAGATGACCGTGAAGAAGGGCGTCGACTTCTCGGCTTTCGAGGCGGACATCAAGGAAGCCGCCGACGGCTGCCCGGTGGGCGTCATCTCCTTCGAGTAAGCGCTCCTCCTTCGAGGTGAGCGACCCCGGCCTCAAGGTCGGGGTTTTTTTGTGCCCAAAAATTTCTGCTTGGGTGTTTCCATGCGCTTTGCTTTTGCTGCCAGCGCGTTGCGAGGCATGGAAGGAGATATTGCGGATGCCGGAAGCCGCTTTGTGAACGGCTTGGACATTGTAGATTGTGCTCTTCATCGCCCGTCTGCATGAATGAGTATGAGTGGCAGATGGGCTTTATTTCGATATCGAGGAAACGATTATGCCAACGGAACCAACGACCAAGAACTGCATCGCTTTTGTCGATGCTCAGGCTCTCTTCCACGCGGCGCGGCAAGCTTTTGGCTGCTTCTATCCGGACTACGATCCGGTCGCCCTCTGCAAGCTCCTGTGCGAGCAGCAGGGGTGGGATCTGGCGCAGGTGCGCGTCTACACGAGCATCCCCCCGCTGGACGAAAACGAGCACTGGCACCGCTTCTGGATGAACAAGCTGCGCTCCCTGGAACATGCCGGTGCCTTCACCTGGTGGCGCCCTTGGCGCTTTCGCCGACGGCCCGTCAAACTTCCTGACGGCCAGACGCAGATGCTCATGACCGCCATCGAGAAGGGCGTGGACATGCGCATCGCCATCGACGTGATCACGCGCGCTCATTCCAAGTCCTACGACGTGGCGCTCGTGTTCAGCCAGGATCAAGATTTGGCCGAAGTCGCCGATGAGATCCGCGGCATCGCCCGCACCCAGGATCGCTGGATCAAGATCGCTTCGGCCTATCCCTATTCCAGTGCCAGCCGTTCTTTCCGCGGCATCGACCGCACCGACTGGATTCAGGTGGATCGCGAGATCTACGACAAGTGCCTGGACCCGCGCGACTACCGCCCTAAGCGGGTTCGCGCCCACACCCCTGAGGAAGAAGCTGCGGCAGCTTCCCAGGAGCGGGATCTGGATGGCGGAATGGCGGAAGATTCCCGTCCGCAGGACGACTTGGATTAAGACAGATTCTGTCTCAGGCGGTCTCGGCCGCCTGAGAGCGGAAGGCCTCGTCGAGGCCGTGGATCTTGCGGATCTCGCGCTTTAGGACGAGGTAGGTCACAAGCGACGCCAGCAGGTCGGCCGTGGGCATGGCCGACCACACTCCGGTTAGCCCGAAGATGCGCGGCAGGATCAGAAGCCCTGGGATCAGGAAGAGCACCTGGCGCGAGAGCGACATCAGGATGGAGATCTTGGCGCGTCCAATGGCCTGGAAGAAGTTCGAGGTCACGATCTGGGCGCCGACGATGGGAAATACCGCCAGCACTAGCCGCATGCCGGTGATGGCCAATCCCTCGAGCTCCTGGTTGCTCGTGAAGGCGCGCACGATCAGGTGTGGCAGTAGCTCTCCCAGCAGGAAACCGAAGCTGGTGACGGCCGTGCCCGCGAAGAGGGTGAGCTTGAAGGCCCGGATCACGCGCGGGTAGAGCTTGGCCCCATAGTTGAAGCCGACGATGGGCTGCATGCCTTGCACCAGTCCCAGTACGATCATCACCACGCACATGAGGATGCTGTTGATGATGCCGAAGGCTCCCACGGCGTAGTCGCCGCCGTGCTTGACCAGGTTCAGGTTGATGAGGATGGTGATCAGGCAGGCGCAGACCTGGACCACGAAGGAGGACATCCCGATGGCGAAGATGTCGCGCACGATGCGGAAGTCCGGAACAAAGCCGTCGCGACGGAAGTGGAGCACCTTGTCTCTGTCCAGGAAGTGGAGCACCACCACGATCAGGCCGACGGTCTGGGCGCTCACGGTGGCCAGGGCCGCTCCGCGAATGCCCCAGTGCAGCACGAAGATGAAGAGCGGTGCCAGCACCAGGTTTATGGCCACAGTCGAGAGGGTGACGAGCATGGCCTTGCGGGGGTGCCCCGAAGAGCGCATGACGTTGTTGAAGCCCATGAAGGAATGCTGAAACACGTTGCCGACGAGGATGACCTGCAGGAACTGCTTGGCAAAGGGGAGCGTCTCATGGCTCGCCCCGAAGAGGAACAGGATCTGGTCCAGGAAGACGAACAGGATGGCCGAACAGCTGACGCTCAATACGATGTTCAGGAGCGTCATGTTGCCAAGGATCCTTGCCGCCTCCTCGCCGCGCCGTTCCCCCATGCGGATGGAGACCAGGGCCGAGGCGCCGGCACCCACCAGGGCCCCGAAGGCGATGGCCAGGTTCATGAAGGGAAGCGTCAGCGCGAGGCCGGAAATGGCCAAGGGACCCACGCCTTGCCCGATGAAGATGCGGTCGATGATGTTGTAGAGCGACGACACCATCATGGCCACGATGGCGGGGGTCGAGTACTGCACCAGAAGATGCCCGATGCCGTCGTGTCGCAACGACTTTTCGGCCGGAGTCATCCGCTTTGTCATGAATGTCCTTTCCTAAGAGCCAAGGAAAGGTAGCTCGCCACCCGGTTCCGGAATCGGAGAGGGAGCAATCATCTCCCCCCGACCGTTACCCGTCAGGGCCAATGACCCCGCAGGCCATTGGCCGAGGAGGCTTGGCGAGCCCATGACAGAATGTGTCAGAAGGACGCCATGGGCGAGTAGGGCGGGACTAGGGGCCATCTTTTTTGCAGAAAATTATCGCGACAATGCGTGGGCCGATCGCGACGTGAATGGCTCAAGATCAGGTGAAGAAGAGGAGCGCCATGGCGATGGCCCCGGCAAAGCCGCACAGGTCGGCAAAGAGCATGCAGGGAAGCGCGTAGCGGGTGTTCCTGAGCCCGGCAGCGCCGGCGTAGAGGGCCAGCACGTAGAGGGTGGTGTCGGTGCTTCCTTGCAGCACGCTGGCGAGCCTTCCCGCGAAGGAATCGACCCCGTAGGCCTTCATGCAGTCCACCGCCAGGCCCCGCGCTCCGCCGCCCGAAAGGGGCTTCAGGATCATGGTGGGAAGGGCTCCTACGCCTTCCTGGGGGATGCCGGTCCATGAGACCAGGGCCCAAAGCCCTTTGACTAGGTAGGCCATGGCTCCCGAGGCGCGGAAGACGCCCACGGCCACCAGAATCCCAACCAGGAACGGCACGATCTGGATGGCGGTGCGGAAGCCATCCTTGGCGCCTTCGGTGAAGGCTTCCCAGGCGTTCACCTTGTGGATGGCGGCGAGGATCAGGAACCACAGGATGGCGGCAAACAGCAGGATTCCCCCGCCGGTGGAGGAGAGCGCCTCCACCTGGGTGTGGGGGAGCGTGGAGGCCAAGGTCACGATGCCGGCCACTACCGCCAAGGCGCCGAACAGGAAGGCCAGGAGGATAGGGTCGCGCAGCTTGATCTTCTGCACCAGCGAGATGGAGAGGAATGCCCCCAGGGCCGAACAGAGGCTGGCGATTAGGACCGGCAGAAAGATGTCCGCAGGATTCTTGGCGCCGGCGGCACCGCGGATGGCCATGATACTTACGGGAAAGAGCGTGAGGCTGGCCGCGTGCAAGGCCATGAACATGATCTGGTGGTCGGTGGCGGTGCCGGGGTGGGGGTTCAAGGTCTCGAGTTCCTTGATGGCCTTGAGCCCAGCCGGGGTGGCGGCGTTGTCGAGCCCCAGCATGTTGGCCGCGAAGTTGAGCACCATGGCACCGGCGGCCGGATGGTCGGGCGGCAGCCCCGGAAACATGCGCGAGAGCAGCGGCGAAAGCAGGCGCGAGACCACTCGGATGGCGCCTCCGGCTTCGCCCACCTTCATGAGGCCGAGCCACAGCGTGAGTGTTCCCACCAGGCCGATGGCGATCTCGAAGGCCGTCTTGGAGGAGTCGAAGGTGGCCTGGGCCATGGCGGGAAAGACCTGCGGATCGGCGCCGGTCAGGAAGCGGAACAGTCCGAAGATGCCTGCCACCAGGAAGAGCCCGAGCCATACGAAGTTGAGGACCATAGGGGAAACTTATCTCCTCTCCGGGGCGAAGGGCGGCTTGGAGCTTCCCGAAGCGGCCTCAAGGCGCAGCGGCGAGCGGGCGGCGAGCTCCGCCAGCCCTTCAGGGATCCAGTGGGCGCGGTAGTCGCCGTCTTCTAGCAGGTGGCCGGAGGGGGCGGCCTCCTGGCGCGACAAAATTTGTTTGAGCCGCACAAGATCGCGGCTCCAGCCGGTGCCGTCGAAGAACTCGACACCTGGAAACTGGGTCTTGTAGAGGGCCGAGCGCGCGTAGCAGGTTCCCAGGTGCAGAAATTCCTGTCCCATCTCGGAGAGCCTTCTGACAGTTTCTGTCATCAAAAAGGCCCCTCGTCCCGAGGGGGCATCGGCAGAGAAGAAGGCGTTGCTGTAGAACCAGGTGGCTCCGTCGCGGTAGAGACTCACGATGCCGGCGTCCGCCCCGTCGGCTTCCTGGAAGAGCATTACGTGGGTGGTGAGGGCGGCGTGGAAGATCCCCTCGATGCGCTCGGGTGAAGGAGGGGAAGACCAGCGATGTGTCGCGTAGTCCAGGCAGAACTGGCGACGAGCCGGCGTCCACACAAAGGCCTCGCGCTCCAGCAGGGAGACGGCGAGGCTTGATCCGTGGCGCAGCACCCGGCGATTCTCGGACGAAGGGGCAAAGTGCGGCAGCACCACCCGCACCTGGCGACACAGGTAGAAGCGCGAAAGATCGGGAAGCGAGGGCAGGAAGCCTGCTGCGAAGGCGGTCGCGGGGGATTCTCCGGGCTCTAGGAAGCCCCACACCGCGTAGGGGAAAACGTAGCCGGCATAATCAGGTGCCGCTTCCGAGAGGAGGATCTTCATTCTCCGGAAACCTAGCTCCCGAAGCGTTCCTTACTCCAGGGTGTCGTCCTCCTCGAAGACGCAGCGGTTGTCATCCAAGGTGACTTTCTGGCGAGCCTGCACCAGAGCGCCCGTGACGTCTCGGCCTTGGTAGTTCAGGCGATAGAGGCCGAAGTCAAGCACCTCCAGCTTGGTGATCCGCAAGGCTTGCAGACCTGTCTCGTAGAGGTGCAGGCATTCATCCACGGCTGCGCGGATTTCAGAACGATGGGCGGCAAAGTACCGCTGCGCTTTGGCCTTGCGCTGGGCTTCTTCCTGAGCGTTCTTCCGTTCTTCCCGGCGCTTATGCTGCTCTTGGGCCTGCAAAAGGGAATCGTGAGTCAAGCGGTTGGCTTCCAGGTTTTCCTGGCAGGCTTCCGCCACACGGGTCAATGTCGTCAACGGATCGGCGGTGTCGTTGAGGTAGCTTTCGCGGGCCTTAGGGCAGATTTCCAGAGCCGAGGCGTACTTGTCCCACACGTCCTTGTACTTCTGGTCGTCCATGGTGAAGCAGTTGTAGAGAAACGCCTCTTCCATGGAACGGCGTCCGATGTCCTGGAAGGCGGATTCCAGGCAAGACGATTGGTTTGCCGAAAAGAGCAGAAGCAGCAGTGCCGCGATCATGGATGCCTCGGTGTGAGCGATTCAGGTTGCGCGGCACATTATAACACGAGCGCAACGCAAGTGGGTCAGAACTTCAGCATCTCCGTCACTAGCCGGGCAGCGTTGTGGGCGGCCTCCTCCAAGAAGGTCTGGAAATCGATGTGATTGCCTTCGCCGGCAGCTGGAACGTCCGAAAGACTGCGCACGATCAGGAAGGGCACCTGGAAACTGTGGCAGACTTGGGCCAAGGCGGCGCCTTCCATTTCTACGCAGGCCACGCGGTCCTTTCCGAAGCGCTCGCGGATCTGCTCCACCTGTTCTGGCTTATAGATGAAGGAATCGGAGGAGCCGACGGCCCCCTGATGGAGCTGAGGCATATCGGGCCAGGTAGCGGCAGCCTTTTCAAAGCGAGTCCGCAAGCCGGGATCGGGGAGAAATGCGGCCGGGCCTCCCAGCATCTGCCCAAAGGCAAAGCCAAGCGGTGTGACGTCGACATCCACTGCGATGACCTCGTCGGGCACCACCAGATCAAGGATCTTCTGGCCTTCCCGCAGACCTCCTGCCGTGCCGATGTTGATCACCTCGTCGATCTCCAGATGGCTCAGGAGCAGAGTGAGGTTCATGGCCGTATTGACCTTGCCTACCCCGGAGCGGGCCAGGATCAGCGTCTTTCCTTGGTAGACCATGCGCAGAATCTCTAGGCCATGGAGCGTCTCGGAAGTGCTCGCAGGCAGCAGATGCGTCAGGGCGTCGAGTTCCTCTTGCATGGGGGCGAGAATGGCAATGGTCTTCATGACCCCAAAGCTACCTACCAGATGGAACTTCGGATATGCTGTGGGGTTTGCTTGTCCAAATTTTGGACGATCATCTGTAAAAGGCGTACAAAAGCTGTGGGGTTGTCTGGATTTGTGAATCGTGGTTCTTTCCTGCAAGCCGGATGAAAATGGATTGGCGCCGCTTTTGCACTACCGAGTAGCCATTGGCGGGAATGTTTGGCCGAAAATCGTCATCGAATCCCCATTTGCATCCACAACAAGGAAGTACGAACTCGTATGAGCAAGACAATCTTGGTGGTAGACGATTCGACGAGCTTTCGCCAGGTGGTGGGGATGGCTCTTCGTGGTGCCGGATATGATGTGATGGAGGCTTGTGATGGCAAGGATGCCTTGGGCAAGCTCAACGGAACCAAGTACCACCTGATTGTGTCGGACGTGAACATGCCGGTGATGGACGGCATCAGCTTTGTGAAGCAGGCCAAGCAACTGCCGAGCTACAAGTTCACCCCCGTCATCATGCTGACGACAGTTTCTGGCGAAGACAAGAAGGCCGAGGGCAAGGCTGCCGGCGTGCGCGCCTGGATCGTGAAACCCTTTCAGCCGCCTGTCCTCTTGGATGCCGTCTCCAAACTGGTGCTTCCCTAAAAGGAGAAATTCAATGCACATCTCACTTTCTAAGCACGGATCGAGTGTAAAGGCATGCCTCAGCGAGTCCCTGGAAATTCAGTGCGCCTCTGATGCCAAGGGGCCTCTAATGGATGTTCTAGAGAGCTGCCCCGAAGTCGAATACGACCTGTCGGATGTCGCGGAACTGGACACCAGCGGTGTTCAGCTGTTGCTGCTCTTGAAGCGCGAGGCCAGCATTCAGGGGCGTCGCTGCCATCTGACGCATGCCAACGATACGGTCTCGGAAGTGCTCGGCCTCTTGGGACTTTCTGAACTGTGCGCCCCTCTCGTCATCGCGAACTGAAGGGATAACCAATGGACATGGAAGCCGCCCGCGGGGCATTCGTACAGGAAGCGCGCGAACTGTTAGAAGAGATGGAACGTGCCCTTCTGGAGATGGAAGGACAAGGCGTCAACGACGAGGCCGTGAATGCGGTGTTTCGCGCAGCGCACACCATCAAGGGCTCCGCTGGTCTTTTCGGCCTGGATCCGGTGGTGCACTTCACGCACGATCTAGAAAGCGTTCTAGACGAGGTGCGCGGCGGTCGTTTGGCCGTAGATCCCCCTTCGATTGCTCTCTACCTTTTGTGCCGCGACCACTTGGGTCTCTTGATCGATGCCGTCGAAGAAGGTTCCGATGTGGCGGTCGCCTCTGGTGAGGAAGGCACCTCGCTGCGCGCTCGACTCTCGGCGCTTTTGGGAAAGAAAACGGCTACAGTAAAGTCGAAACCCACCCCTGTCAGCAAGGCCTTGGCGGAGCTTCCTCCCTTGGAACCCAAGGTGGAGGTGCTTCCTGGCGAGAGCGTGGCCAATGACTGCTGGCACATTTCACTTCGCCTGAATCGCGATATCCTCAAGAGCGGGTTGGATCCATTGTCGTTTTTGCGTTATCTAGGCAAACTCGGTCGCGTGGTGCGCATGGAGACGCTTCAGGATTCTCTTCCCGAGGCCTCCGAGATGGATCCCGAGCTTCTCTACCTGGGCTTTGAGATCCAGTTGGAGTCCGATGCCGAGAAGTCGGCCATCGAAGAGGTCTTCGACTTCGTCTCTGAAGGTTCGCTGATCCGTATTCTTCCCCCCAAGAGTAAGATTGCCCAATATCTGTCCTTGATCGAATCTCTCCCCGAGCCGGTAGACCGGCTGGGCGAGATCCTGGTGTCGTGCCAGGCGCTGACGGCCAAGGAACTGGCTACGGCTCTGGCATTACAGAAGCGTTCCCAAGAAACAGAGGTGGCGACGGCTCCTATTGGACAAATTCTGGTAGAGAAGTCTTCAGCCCCTCCGGTGGTGGTGGCGGCAGCCCTTTCCAAGCAGCAGACCTCGCGTGAGCATCGCGCCCAAGAAAATCGCCACCTGAAGGTGGACGTGACCAAGCTGGACGCGCTCATCAACTTGGTTGGTGAGCTTGTGATCGCGAGCGCCACGGCCCGCAACGCCGCGGTGAAGGAGGCTGCCAAGGAAAGCGAAGAGGCGATCGGGAACCTGACCACGCTGGTGGAAGGCATCCGCGACGCGGCCTTGGCCCTTCGCATGGTTCCGGTGGGCGAGGTGTTCCAGCGCTTTCCGCGGGTGGTTCACGATCTCTCGCACGACTTGGGCAAGAAGATCGAACTGGTGATCACCGGTGCCGAGACAGAACTTGACAAATCGATGGTGGAGAAGCTGACGGATCCTTTGACGCACATCGTGCGCAACTCCTTGGACCACGGCATCGAGTCGGTGGAGGCTCGTGTCGCCGCCGGCAAGGAGGAGACGGGGACCATCAACCTCAATGCTTTCCACGACGCTGGTAGCATCGTGATCGAGGTGATTGACGACGGCGCAGGCATGGAACGCCAGCGCATCCGCCAGAAGGCCGTCGAGAAGGGGCTGATCACCGCCGACCAGGTTCTCACCGATGGGGAGATTCTTCGCCTGATCTTCGAGCCTGGCTTTTCGACCTCTGATGTGGTGACGGATCTTTCCGGCCGCGGCGTTGGCATGGATGTGGTGAAGCGGAACATCGAGGCCCTTCGCGGCGAGGTGGACGTGGAGAGCGAAGAGGGGCAGGGGAGCACCATTCGCATTCGTTTGCCGCTGACACTTGCCATCATCGACGGCTTCCAGGTGCGCGTGGGGGACAGTTCCTACGTGGTGCCACTGGATCTTGTTCAGGAGTGCTCCGATCTCGTGAAGAGCGACGTTCAGCGGAACATCGTCCGTCTTCGCGAGGAGGCGCTTCCCTTCCTTCGCCTCCGCGAGGTGTTCCACGTGGCCGGCAAGGCCCCGGCACGGGAGAGCCTGTTGGTTGCCCAGTACGGTCAAAGTCGCGTGGGTCTAGTGGTGGACCAGTTGGTGGGCGAGCTTCAGGCCGTGATCAAGCCTCTTGGCGCGATGTTCCACAACGTGCGTGCCTTGGGCGGCACGACCATACTAGGCGACGGCTCGGTGGCGCTTATCCTCGACATCCCACATCTCAGCCAGATCGCTACCGCTTTGCGCAATGACACTCTTACGAAATCTGTCACAAGCAGCACGTCCGTTACCGCCACGGCATCCTTGCCGTCGGCCTAGTGAATTTCCCAATCGCCAACTAGGAGACATCTGATCATGCAATGGTTCAATAACCTGAAGCTGTCCACAAAACTCGTCTCGGCCTTTGTCATCGTGGCATTGGTGGCCGGTGCCATTGGAAGCATCGGCATCTACGAATTGAAAAAGGCCGACGCCCGCACGAGCTACCTGTACCAGAACAAGACGATGTCAATCCAGTTGGTGTCGGATGTCTATGCTCGTTTCCAGACGATCCGCGCCATGAGCCGCGAGGCCATCCTCGCCGAGACTCCTGAGGAACTCTCGCTCGCAACCAAGGCTATTGATGCCAATACTGATTCGATCGCGAGCAATCTGGAGGCTTACAAGAAGTTGATTGACGGCCGTCGCGACTCTGAATTGCTGGGTGCCTTGAGCGTGGCGCGGACGAACTACCGCAAGTCGCTGACTGACATTCTGAGCCTTGCTAAGGAAAATCGCGACGCTGAGGCGAAAGCCGCCAGCCGTGCCGCCGCTCCGACCGTCACAGCCTACGACAAGGCGATCGATGATCTTTTGAATGAGAATATCCAGCGTGGACAAGAATTGGCAAATTCAACCCACGAGGATGCTGAAAGCTCCACTCGCCTTTTGATTGGAGCTGTGGTGGCCGGGCTACTTGCCGCCCTGGGACTTGGCATCACCATCACTCGGCTTATCACTCGTCAGCTCGGTGGAGAGCCCGTTTACGCTGCTAGCATCGTGAAGCGTGTGGCCTCTGGAGAATACGACATGCAGGTGGATGTGCGCGAAGGCGATCGCACCAGCCTACTTTTCGATATGAAGGAGATGTGCGCAAGCTTGGAACGTGCCTCTCAGGTGGCACGTAAGGTTGCCGAGGGCGATTACGAGCAGGAAATCGTGCTGCGCCAGGGCGACACGCGGAGCCTTCTCTACACCCTGCGCGAGATGAGTCGGAGTTTGCTTTCGCAGATCGGCGGACGTCCCGACTATGCGGCAGATATTGTCAAGCGGGTAGCTGAGGGGCAGTATGACATGCAGGTGAAGGTGCGCTCGGGCGACGAGACGAGCCTTCTTCACGACATGAAGGAGATGTGCGCGAGCCTGGAACGCGCCTCTCAGGTGGCTCGCAAGGTTGCTGAGGGTGACTACGAGCAAGAAATTTCGCTGCGCCAAGGTGACACGCGGAGCCTTCTCTACACCTTGCGCGAGATGAGCAAGACGCTGCTTTCGCAGATCGGCGGACGTCCCGACTACGCTGCCGAAGTCGTCCATCAGGTGGCCGCTGGCGATCTTACGGTGAACGTCAAGCTGCACGCTGGCGATGAGGCGAGCCTGCTTCACAGCATGAAGACGATGTGCGAGAGTCTGCAGAATACCATGAAGGGCATCCGTGAAAGCGCAGACTCACTGGCTTCGGCCTCCGAGGAAATCTCAGCTTCGGCCCAGTCGCTCTCGCAGACTTCCACCCAGCAGGCGGCCAATGTGGAAGAGACCTCCTCGGCAGTGGAAGAAATCACTGCCACGGTGGCTCAGAATGCCCAGAACGCCAAGGTCACCGATGACATTGCCGGGCAAGCAGCCAGTCGTGCCAAGGAAGGCGGTGAGGCGGTCAAGGAGACGGTAACGGCCATGAAAAGCATTGCCCAGAAGATCGGCATCATCGACGACATCGCTTACCAGACCAACTTACTGGCGCTGAACGCTGCCATCGAGGCGGCCCGAGCCGGTGAGCACGGCAAGGGATTTGCCGTGGTGGCTGCCGAGGTCAGGAAGCTTGCCGAACGTAGCCAAGTGGCGGCCCAGGAAATCGGTGCCGTGGCCGGAAGTTCGGTGACTCTGGCCGAGCGGGCCGGCACCTTGCTCGACGAGCTGGTGCCTTCGATCCGCAAGACCGCAGACCTCGTGCAGGAAATCAGTTCGGCCTCCAAGGAGCAGACCAGCGGGCTCAACCAGATCAATACTTCGGTGACCCAGCTTTCGCAGGCCACTCAGAGTACCGCGTCTTCGTCTGAAGAGCTCTCGGCCACTTCCGAGGAGATGAGCACCCAGGCACTGAAGCTCCAGGAGGCCATCGACTACTTCAAGATTGGGCACGTGGAGTCAAACCGCGCTCCTGTCTCACATGCCAAGGCGGCTATCCGGGCTTCGTCTGCGAAGAGCATGAAGATCCCCGTCAAGCTTGCGGAAACGCTTGTTGATGAAGGAAACTTTTCGCGCTTTTGAAATGGCATCTGAAGTACAGGAATGTGCATCCAAAGGAAAGAAATATGACACTTAAGCAAAGACTCACTCTTCTCGTTTCCACAGCGGCTGTTGGGCTCATTATCGTGGCCGTCCTCGGCATCGTGCAGATGTCGCGGGTCTACACGGCAGCGAACTACGCTAACGACAACACTGTACCGAGCATGAAAACTCTCGATTCGGCTGTTCGGACATTTTCGGACATTCGCGCTGCGGCTTGGAAATCGCACGCTATAGACGATCCCGCGAAGGTGTCACAGATTGAGGATAAGATCCAATCGCAAAAGGTGCAGATCGAGCAGATCCTGGGGCACTACGAGAAGATGTTGAGTGATGGTCAGGACAAGGAGCTTTTGGCGAAGGATCGTCAGGGACTCGCTGATTACTTCTCCCTTCACCAGCAGGAAGTGACTCTGGTGCATCAGGGGAAAAAATCAGAGGCGATAGATTTGCATTTGCGGTCGACAGCATCGAATGCAATCTGGGACGCTTTTCAAGTTCATGCCGACTACAATGCGCAACTTGGCGCCAAAGCCGCCACAGAAGCGCAGGCTATCCGCAGCGCTGCACTGGTTACCGCCATCGCCCTTTCGCTCATCGTACTTGCCCTGCTTGTCTTCTTAGGGATCTTCATTGGCAGGAGTGTCCTAAAGCAACTGGGTGGTGAGCCAGACTATGCTGTCGAAGTGGTTAAGCAGGTGGCTGCTGGCGATCTCACGGTGAACGTCCAGATCGAGCGCGGAGACACGACAAGCTTGCTCTACGATATGCGCGAGATGTGCGTCAAGCTCCTGGAGACCATGAAGGGTATTCGTGCCAGCGCCGACTCGCTGGCTTCGGCTTCCGAGGAGATCACGGCTTCGGCAGAGTCGCTTTCGCAGACAGCTACTGAGCAGGCGGCTAACGTGGAAGAAACCTCTTCGGCAGTCGAGGAAATCACCGCCACGGTGGCCCAAAATGCTCAGAACGCCAAGGTCACCAATGATATCGCCAGCCAATCCGCGGAGAATGCTGGCAAGGGCGGCGCGGCTGTGACTGAAACTGTCACCGCCATGAAGCGCATCGCCGAGAAGATCGGCATCATCGACGACATCGCCTACCAGACAAACCTCCTGGCGCTGAACGCCGCCATCGAGGCGGCCCGAGCTGGCGAGCACGGTAAGGGATTTGCCGTGGTGGCCGCCGAGGTGCGCAAGCTTGCCGAGCGCAGTCAGCTGGCCGCACGCGAGATCGGAGAGGTTGCAACAAATTCCGTCACTTTGGCCGAAAATGCTGGGACGCTGCTCGGGGAGCTGGTGCCATCCATCAAGAAGACGGCTGATCTGGTGCAGGAAATAGCCTCGGCTTCCAGGGAACAAAATTCAGGCCTGGAGCAGATCAACACCTCGGTGAGCCAGCTCTCGCAGGCCACCCAAAGCACGGCTTCCTCGTCTGAGGAGCTTTCGGCCACTTCCGAGGAGATGAGCCACCAGGCTTTGAAGCTCCAGGAGGCCATCAGCTACTTCAAGACAGGAAGTGTCGAGGAACGCCGCGTTTCCGCTGTCAGTAGGAAGGCTGCCATCCGGGCCACACCAGGTAAGGCCAAGGCCGGCATCAAGCACATTCCGGAGGCTGTAGACGAAAGCGCCTTCGGGCACTTCTAAAACTCCGCTCGGCCCCATCGTCATCGGAACCCCTCAAAGGAATATCTCATGCAATGGTTCAAAAATCTGAGGCTTGTTCAAAAACTTCTCTTCTCCTTTGTAGCCGTGGCTTTAATGACGGTGGTGGTCGGGGGCCTTGCGCTCTCTGATATCTCTCGCCTGCGTGGCATGCTCGATGACATGTATCAGAATAATGTTGTCTCGCTCAGCCATGTGGACGAGGTGCGCAGCCAGCAACTGATGTGGATTCGCTTGGCCAACAATTACTTCATCGCTCCCGATGAAGCTAAGCGCAAAGCTGTGGCCGAATCGATGGCCAAAACGAAGACGGCACTGTTTGATGCGGTCGCAGCCGAGCGTAAGATGCAAATGCCCACCGAAGAAATCGAATTGTGGACCCATTTCGAATCGCAGTGGAGAGATTGGGAACTTGTGGTTGGACAATTCATGTCAATGGTCGACCATAACCAGTTTGATGAAGCTCGCGTGCAGTTCTTTGCCGAGGTTCGGCCACGAACTGTCGCTATCGATCAAACCATGGATCAGATCGTAGACATTAAAGTGAAGGACGCAGCCGACTCCCAGCGCGAATCTGACGCTGCTGTGGCCAAGATCCGCATGATTCTTTCGTCAATTATTGTCGCCGCCTTTATACTTGCAATCCTTTTGGGCATCTACGTGGCCCGGCTGGTCACCGGCGAAATCGGCGGTGAGCCGTCCTACGCCGCCCAAGTGGTGCGGCGCGTGGCCACTGGTGATTTCGAGACGACCGTCGAACTGCGCACCGCAGACACGACGAGCCTGCTCTTCCACATGCGGGAAATGACGAGCGGGCTCTTGGCGCGGATCGGCGGCCATCCCGACTACGCTGGCGACATCGTTCGCCGCGTGGCCGACGGCGAATACGACATGGAGGTGAAACTGCGCCCGGGCGATGCCACCAGTCTGCTCCACGACATGCGCGAGATGTGCGCAAGCCTCTCTCGCGCTTCTCAGGTGGCGCGCGGTGTGGCCGAGGGTGATTACGAGCAGGAAATTTCGTTGCGGCAGGGCGATACCCGAAGCCTCCTCTACACCATGCACGAGATGAGTAAGAAGCTCCTCTCGCAAATCGGTGGCCGCCCTGATTATGCGGCTGAGGTGGTGCGGCAAGTAGCTGCCGGAGATCTCACGGTAAATGTCAAGATCCGTCCGGGCGACGAGGCGAGCCTGCTCTACAATATGAAGACCATGTGCGAGAGCCTTTTGGGAACGCTGCAAGGCATTCGCGAAAGTGCCGATTCTCTGGCCTCTGCTTCCGAGGAGATCTCGGCCTCTGCCCAATCGCTTTCGCAGACGGCCACCGAACAGGCTGCCAATGTGGAGGAAACTTCGGCTGCCGTGGAGGAAATCACCGCCACCGTGGCTCAGAACGCCCAGAACGCCAAGATCACCGACGACATCGCCAGCCAATCGGCGACACACGCCAAGGAGGGGGGCAATGCTGTCCAAGAAACTGTGGCAGCAATGAAGCGCATCGCCGAAAAAATTGGAATAATCGATGACATCGCCTATCAAACCAACCTCTTAGCCCTGAACGCAGCCATCGAGGCCGCTCGCGCCGGCGAGCACGGCAAGGGGTTTGCCGTCGTCGCCGCCGAGGTCCGCAAGCTTGCCGAGCGGAGCCAAGTGGCGGCCCAGGAAATCGGCTCCGTCGCCAGCCATTCGGTAACGTTGGCCGAAGAGGCGGGAGCACTTCTGAACGATTTGGTGCCCTCCATCAAGAAGACGGCCGACTTGGTGCAAGAAATCAGTTCGGCCTCCAAGGAGCAGACCTCGGGGCTGGAGCAGATCAATACTTCGGTTACGCAACTCTCGCAAGCCACTCAGAATACGGCGTCGTCCTCGGAAGAGCTTACCGCCACCTCGGAGGAGATGAGCGCCCAGGCTCAGAAGCTCCAGGAGGCCATCGGCTACTTCAAGACGGGAAGTGAGAGTGTGCGTATGCCATCGCAGAAGAGGACTCCCGCGCGACGCGCCTCGATTAGGATCTCATCATCTCCGATGCGGGAGGGCGAGGATGCCTCGTTTACCCGCTTTTGAACCCGATTCCCCTGATTCTGGCGACCGCCACTCTCCCTCGGCCGCCGCATTATCGCAACCTGTAAACGGCTCGCCTTCGAGCCTAAGGAGAACATCGTGATCCAGTGGTTTTCCAGACTCAAGCTCGC
>DAIPHW010000042.1:0-17041 GCA_036771135.1 Fibrobacterota bacterium
AGGACGGCGATGCGGGTGGCCAGGAGTTCCTTGAGTTGGGCGATTCGAGACATGATGATAATATATCAACGAATCGTGATGCGATGATGCGTGAGCGTGGCGTGAACGCACTTACGTCATCATGTCCTTACCGTCAAAGCGCAGTGAGGTTCTTGTCGTTCTTGATGCGGTTTGGTGCTATTTCGTGAGGCTCTTGAGGGCGTGCTGCGTGCCGTGGGAGACGGTCTTCACGGCGTGAACCACCTTTACGCCGCCGATCAGGAAGACGAGTGCACAAAAGATGAGCCAGATGGTCTTGCGGACGATGCGATGAATGATGTAGGCGGCCACGAGAAAGAGAACGAAGACGATTGTGATGACCACACCCATGCTCATTGTTGCTCCTTGGTTCAGGGACCGAATCCGGTGCCGGAAAACGAAGATAGCAAGGCGCCGCTGCGGAGAATTCCCAAGGAAGGGAACGGAGGGGGAGCCAATAAAAAAGAAGCCTCCGCGCAGGTGCGGAGGCTGAAATTAGCGCTGGCAGAAAATGTCAGAACTTGACGGGGGACTTCTTCCCGAGCTTCAGGTTGCGCACCTTGAGGGGCAGGCCGAAGCACTTGATGAAGCCGGTGGCGTCCTTCTGGTCGTAGAAGTCGACGTCGGTGAAGCCGCCGAGGTCCGCGTCGTAGATGCTGAAGGGGCTCTCCATGCCAGCCAAAGTGGCGTTTCCCTTGTAGAGCTTCAGTTTGACAGATCCTGTCACGACCTTCTGGGTCTCCTCCACGAAGGCGTCCAGGGCCTGGCGCAGCGGAGTGAACCAGCGACCGTCGTAGACCAGGTCAGCGTAGACGTCGGCCACCTGGCGCTTCTCGCGCTGGGTGTCGCGGTCGAGCACCAGCTGCTCAAGGTAGCCGTGAGCGGTGTAGAGCAGGGTGCCGCCCGGAGTCTCGTAGACGCCGCGGCTCTTGAGGCCGACGAGGCGGTCTTCCACCATGTCCAGAAGGCCCACGCCGTGCTTGGCGCCGATCTCGTTCAGGGCCGAGAGAAGCTCCACCGCGCCGAACTTCTTGCCGTCGAGCGAGACGGGGATGCCCTTCTCGAAGCCGATGGTCACGTACTCGGCCTTGGAAGGGGCCTTCTCGGGAGTGTTGGTCCAGCGCAGCATCTCGTAGCCGTGCTCCACCTCGGGGAACTCAAGCTTGCCGCCCTCGTGGGAGAGATGCCAGAGATTGGCGTCCTCGGAGTAGATCTTCTTCTTGGTGGCCACGATGGGGATCTTGTGGCTCTCGGCGTAGTCGATGGCCTCCTCGCGGGAGGTGATGTTCCAGTTGGGGTCCTTCCAGGGGGCCACGATCTGGAGCTTCGGGTCCATGGCGGTGTAGGCCAGCTCGAAGCGGACCTGGTCGTTGCCCTTGCCGGTGGCGCCGTGGGCCACGGCGTCGCAGCCCTCGGCGTGCGAGACCAGCACCTGGTGCTTGGCGATGAGCGGGCGGGCGAAGGAAGTGCCCAGGAGGTAGCAGCCCTCGTAGCGGGCGCCGGCCTTCAGGGTGGGCCACACGTACTCTTCGATGAACTCCTTGCGCAGGTCCTTGACGATGCACTTCACCGCGCCGGTGGCCTTGGCCTTCTTGATGAGCGGCTCGGTCTCGACGGCGCCCTGGCCGATGTCGGCGGCGAAGGCCACGACCTCGCAGCCGTAGGTCTCCTTGAGCCAGGTGATCATGATGGACGTATCAAGACCGCCCGAATAGGCGAGACAGACCTTCTTGGGAGCCTTCACGCCGTTGACGTAAAGATCGACCCTCTCGCCCTTGGGGGCGGAGGCCTTCTTGGCCGCGGCCTTGGCGGGCGTCTTCTTGGTTGTGGACTTGGCCATCGAAAATCCCTTTGCAACGAATGAGTGGTACAGCGAAGTCAAAAAAATAAGTCCCCTGGCCGCGAACGCCGGAGATTTCGATCCGCTTCTAGGATCGCGTCGGTGGCATTCACGGGTTCTACCTTTGCCTTCGTGCCCATGTCCGTTTCTCAGATTGCCCGTTTCGCGATGGTCGCCTGCTTGGCCGTCCTTTCCGGATGTTCCGATCCGGCCCCCCAAGCCATTCACGCCCGCCGCGTCCAGAGCGCGTCCAAGGAGCGTCGTGCCCAGGCGGAATTCCGCGAGGCCACGGTGGTGGATTTTTGGACCGGCGACAAGCTCACCTGGCGCCTGCACACCCGGAGCCTGGTGCAGGAAGTGCACAGCCAGAGGGTGGCGGCGCGACCGGTGGAGCTGGTGGCCTATGACAAGACGGGCAAGATGGCCGCCCGCATCCTTGCGGATTCGGGCAACATGGACCGCAACCTGCGCTACTTCCGGGCCCGGGGGCATGTGGTGGGGACAAACCAAGGCGGCATGCGGCTGCAGGCCGATAGCCTCCTTTTTGATAAGGACGCCGACCGCATCACCACCGCCTCGCGCGTGACGGTGCGCACCGAGATGGGCGATATCCTCCACGGCACCGGTTTCCGTTCTGATTCCTACCTCAATCGCTGGGAGATCCTCTCGGGCATCACCGGAAGCTTCCGAAGCCTTTCCCCGCTCCAAGGGCTGATGCAATGATTTTCGCCCTCTTGGCGATGCTCTTCCTGGCCCACCCTTCGGTAGACCGCGGCGAGCCGCTCATTCTGGAAGGGGCCGATCACTTCACCGTAACAGGCCGTGGAGCCACGGTGGACTTGGTTGGCAACGTGCGCTTCCATCGGGGCGACGTGCGGCTGCGAGCCGACCGCGCGCTGTGGGATCGGGCCCAGGATGTGGTGACATTTTCTGGCAATTTCAAGGTGGAGAGCCCTTCTGGGACCATTCATTCCGACATGGGGCGTTACGAGCGCACCACCGGATCTGCCTGGGCCATGGGCGCGGCGCGACTGGTGGACTCCTCGGGTAAAGTCACCCTGACGGCAGCACAGGTGCGCTACAGCCGTCCCGAGCGTTTGGTTGAGGCCGTCGGCGATCCCGTCTTCCGCCAGCAGGACGCCAAGGACACCTTGGAGGTGCGCGCCCTGCGGCTGCTTTGGCAGGAGCGCGAACGGGTGGCGCAGGCCTTCGACAACGTGCGCCTGCGCAAGGGGGGAATGACCGCCACGGCTTCCAAGGCGCGTCTGGAAGAACAATCGCGGCGACTGTTTCTGTCGGGATCCCCCACGGCCCTCATGGGAGAACGCCGACTGCGCGGCGGGGAGATGCTTCTCTTGGTGGATCTCAAGACCCGGAAGATTCGCGAGATCTCGGTGTACCGAAAGGCCGAGGGCGAGTTCCAGGGAGACCCCGACGCCAAGGGGCAGATCCAGAACGGACGGCTCTATGGCGACACCCTGCACGCCTTGGTGAAGGACGATGCGCTGGAAGACGTGCTGGTCTGGAAGGGGGCTCGTAGCCTTTCCTGGAACGGTGCCGACACAGGGCGGCGCAACGAGCTGGAAGGCGACTCGCTGCACTTTGCCTTCGAGGCCGGCAAGGGCAAGGGGCTGCGCCAGGTGCGGGCTTATCACCACACCACCGGGCGCTTCCGGGGCGAGTCCGACTCGGCGGGAGTCTTCCAGTGTGGGACGCTTTCCGGAGACACTTTGGTTGCCGATCTGGAAAACGGTGCCATGAAGACAATTTCCGTCTGGCCCAAGGCCAAGGGCTCCTCGTGGAAGACGAGCGACACGGCGCGGCGCGACGAGCTGGAGGGCGATTCCGTGGCCTTCACCTTCGATGGCCGCAAGATCGCTTCGGCGCGGGCACGCGGCACGACCAAGGAGGCGGCCAAGAGCATCTACCATCATGTGGAAAACGGGCGCCTCAAAGGGCGCAACGAGGCGCGCGGCGCGCTCATTCGCATGGCCTTCAAGGACGGCAAGATCCGTCGGGTGCGCGTCGACGGCGCCTCGCGTGGGGTCTACTACGGCGAACCAAAGCCGGGCGCGGCCAAAGATACGACTCAGCTGGGCAAGGCGCTCCCGCCTCCTGCCCCTTCCCGGAAGTGAGCATGGCGCTAGCGGTGAGCGGCCTGGAGGTCGCCTACGGGGAGCGCGTCGTCCTCTCTGAGGTGTCACTGGAATTGGCTCAGGGCGAGCGCCTTTGCTTGCTGGGCCCCAACGCCGCCGGCAAGACCACGCTGCTGCGGGCTATCCTGGGGCTGGTTCCGCATAAGGGGGCGGTACGTGTGGGTGCCTCGCCGGTCGGGGCGGTGCTGGAGCATCCGGGAGTGCCGCGCCAAGCCGGATCCTTGGATTACCTGGAATTCCACGCGCGTTTGCAAGGAGGACGCGAGGCACGTTTCCGTGCTCGCGAGCTCTTGAGGGCCTGGGACGTTCCCGATGCCCAGTGGAAGACCTTGAGCCTCGGGCAGCGGCAGCGCCTCCAGATCGCCCGCAGCTTGGTTCATTTTCCGCACCTACTGCTTTTGGACGAGCCCAGCGCCAATCTGGATCCCGCTTCCCGCAGCGACTTGTGGGAGCGCCTGGAAGCCTGGCGGCGCGAGGGAAACTCCCTGCTCTGGACCAGTCACGATCTGTCCGAAGCCATGGAACGGGCCGACCGCATCGGAGTCCTTTCTGAAGGACGCCTGCGCTGGATGGGCGGTGCAGAGGCGCTTGCGCGGGATTTTCCGGCAAGCCTCGCCTGTCGTTGCGAGGGATTTTCTGAGGCCCATGAGGCATGCCTGCGCGCCCTTGCCGGGACAGAAACCGTCGTGACCGACGAGGGCGGGGGAGCCTTGCGCCTTGCTTCACCGCTTCCGCCTGCGCAGCTGCTGCGCCGTCTGGTGGAGGCGGGACTTCCGGTATCCGCCTTCGGTCCCGACGGCCGGAGCCTCTTCGAGAGCTACCGCGAGGCCTTGGCGCGTCCGCCCCTGCAATTCGATGCCGTGGCGATGCCGGAGGTCTTGCCGCAGCCTGGCGAGTTGCCGTCCTCGGCGCGGGGTTCGCTTGCGGCCATCCTGCGCTGGGAGCTCCGCCAGATTCTCCGCGAGCCGCGCCTCTTCGCGCCCTTCTTGCTGCTCTCGGCGCTTTTCCTGGCCCTTCAGGTGGCCACGCACGCGAGCCTAGCTCCGGCTTTCTTCCTGCTTCCCACCAGCATCTGCGCCTCTCTGGCCGCCGACCTCGTGGCGGGCGAACGGGAACGTTCGGGACTCGACACGCTGCTGGCCACGGCCACCCCGGCGACGGTCATTCTGGCCGGCAAGGCCCTTGCCGTATGGCTTTGCGGATTGGTTCCCGGCATGTTCTTGCTCTCGCTCTCGTCGGCGCTCTCGTCCGAACCGTTGGCCGGAAACCTCGGTCTGCTTACCAGCGGAACCCTCTGCGCGACGCTGCTTTCGGTGCGGCTGTCGGCCGGGGCCCAGACGGTGCGGGCAGCGGCGCAGGTGGCGGTGCTTGCCGCCCTCGGGTTCTCGCTTTTCTTCGCGCTGCTGCCGCTAGCTCCCCGGCTCTTTCCGGGGAGCGGAGACTTCTCGGTCGCGGCACTTGCGATCCTGCTGCCGCTGGCTCTAGGAGCTGGCTTGCCGGGAGCCGCGCGCCGCTATCGCTGCCGCTAAATCGGTGCGAATTTCCGGAAAATTGCCTGTTCGGGCGGTTTGTTGTGGTACTATGAAATTGTGACCCGGGATGAACTGGATTCATTGCGTTCGCAACTGCGGCAGGAAGCCGATGTCGTCGAGTCCATGGCTCGCGACGAAGCCGACTTTTTGGCGCGTCTGCATGTCAATTTCGTGCATGCGGAATTCCTGCGCCTCTTAGAAACCAAGAAGACGCGCATGGAGAATCTTTCGAGCCTGCGCGAGGCGATGCGCCCCTTGTGCGAACTTTGGATGGTGCGCAAGCGCGAAGAAAATCAGGGCGACGCCGGCGTCGAGCAAGAACTGGAGCGCATTCGCGCCGCTTTTGAGCGCCTGCGCCCGGTTGAGCTGGAGCTCGAGAATCTGGCTACTCAATATCTGCGGAGCCTGACCCAGGGCGGCGAAAACGTGCAGGACCGCATCGCGCTCTACCGGTCCTGGGGAAGCTGAGATGGAGGCGATTCCCAAGGACGTGCCTCCGCAGGTGGCAGGACTTCTCTCGTGGTTCCAGGACAACGTGGAGCGTCTGGAAAAGGCCTATGCTGACATGGGCCGTCAAGTGGAGCGCATCAACCGCGAGCTCGATCAGCGCAATGCTGAGCTTTCCGTGGCGCTGGCCGAACAGAGCCTGATGCGCAACCGCCTTGCTTGCCTCTTGGAAAGCCTCCACGATGGCGTGGTGATGGTGGACGTGAACGAGCGGGTGGTGATGTTCAATGCCCGTGCTGGGGCCATTCTGGGGCTCGACCCGCGTCGCATGATCATGCGGCAGTTGGGGGAGGCCTTCGCTGATTCTGCGCTTCTTCTGCCTTTGCGACATTGCCTGGAAGACGGCGAGAACCCGGGGCATCTGGAGCTGCGCTGGAAGCGCGATGGTGCCGAGGATGTTCCGCTGGGCGTCTCTACGGCCCAGGTGTGCGACGCCTCGGGAGCCAAGCTCGGTGCTGTGGCCACTTTTTCGGATCTCACGGCCATGAAGTCGATGGAGCGCGAACTGGTGCAGAGCCGGACCTTGGCGGCTCTGGGCGAGATGGCGGCCACGGTGGCCCACGAGATCCGCAATCCCCTCGGCGGGATCGGCGGCTTTGCAGGGCTTTTGGCGCGCGACATTCCCGAGGACGATCCCAAGCATCACTTGGTGGAGCTTATCCGGCAGGGCGTCTCATCGCTCAATCGCACCGTCACCAATCTGCTTGCCTACACCAAGCGACTGGATCTGTCGCCGCGCGAAATCGACCTTCCCGGCTGGCTTTCGGAGCTGGACGAATGGTTGCGCATGGAGGCGCCGGAGCTCTGTGGCGGAGCTGTGGAAATTTCCTGCCGCCACGAAGGTGACCCCAAGGTGCGCTTCGACTCCGAGAAGATTCGCCAGGTGGTCGTAAACCTCTGCCGCAATGCGCTGCAGGCCATGCCCGCAGGAGGACGCCTCGAAGTGGCCTCTCGTCGGGAGGCCCGGGAGCTGTTCCTCTCGGTCGCCGACAGCGGCGGTGGCATCTCGGACGAGAATTTAGCGCGTATCTTTGATCCTTTCTTCACCACCAAGGAAAACGGGACGGGGCTGGGACTCGCGATCGTCCGCAAGATCGTCGAGTTCCACGGCGGAGCCATCACGGCATCCAGCCGGCCAAGCGAAGGCACCCGTTTCGAGATCCGCATCCCTCAGATGGACCCATGGCAAGAATCCTGATTGTCGACGATGAACTCCTGATGCGCGAAATGGCCGGCGAGAGCCTGCGGCGCCAGGGGCACGATGTCGTGTTGGGACGCAATGGACAGGAAGGCCTGGACCTGCTCCAGAAGCACGACCCAGATCTCATTCTGTCGGACTTCAAGATGCCGCAAATGACCGGCGTGGAGTTCCTGCGCAAGGTCCGCGAGATCAATGCCGAGGTGCCCTTCGTCATCATGACCGCCCACGGGACAGTTTCTGTCGCCGTCGACGCCATGCGCCTGGGTGCCTGGGATTTTCTGGAAAAGCCCTTTGAGGTGGATGTTCTGGAAATCACCGTGGCTAGGGCTCTGGAGGCCGCCGGACTGCGCAAGGAGAATCACCGGCTGCGCAGCGAGCTGGGAGAGCGCTACCGCATTGTCGGTGGCTCGGAGATCCTGAAGAACGTCCAGCGCCTGATCGAGGAGGTGGCTCCCACCCGCACGACAGTTCTTGTCCAGGGCGAGTCGGGTACCGGCAAGGAACTGGTGGCGCGCGCCATCCACGACCAAAGCAATCGACGCGAAAAGCCCTTCGTAAAGGTCAACTGCGCGGCGCTTCCCGAGGCGCTCTTCGAAAGTGAACTCTTCGGCCACGAGAAGGGCGCCTTCACCGGGGCCATCCGCAGCCAGCGCGGCAAGTTCGAGCTGGCCGACGGCGGCACCTTGCTGCTCGACGAAATCACCGAGATGCCGCTTTCCCTCCAGGCCAAGCTCTTGCGAGTGCTGCAGGAGCGGGAGATCCAGAAGATCGGCTCCGAGGAGGAGATCCCGGTGGACGTGCGGCTGATCTGCACCACCAACCGCGATCTGCATGAGGATGTGGCGGCCGGGAACTTCCGCGAAGATCTTTTCTACCGCCTCAACGTCATCCCCTTCCACGTCCCGCCGCTGCGCGATCGGCGCGACGATATCCCCGGACTGGTCGGGCATTTTATTGATCGCTACAATCGTGAGAACGGCTTCGCGGTAGACAGCCTTTCTCAGGCTGCCATGGATCGCCTGCTCGCCCACGACTGGCCCGGCAACATCCGCGAACTGGAGAACACCATCCAGCGCGCTGTGGTGCTCACCAAGCGCGGCCTGGTGCCGCCGGAAAATCTCGGCCCCGTGGAGACGCCGGCGCTTTCGCGGCGCATCCACTCTGCGGATGCTGCTGCATCTGTCGTTCCTGTCAAAGAGGCGGAGCATCCCGTGCTGCGCCCGTCCTTGCCGCCTGCTGCTGCCGGCGGTTTGTCTCCCTATGTGGGGCAGACCCTCGATCAGATCGAGCGCCTCGCTATTGAGGCGACGCTTTCCGAGTGCGCCGGCAATCGCACTCGCGCTGCCGAACGGCTGGGAATCTCCATCCGCACGCTGCGCAACAAACTGCGGGAGTACCGCGGTGAGGGGACTTCCGAGGGGGACGAGGATGACTGAGGAAGATCCCGAGGAGAAGATCGCGCGCCTGGAGGCGGCCCTGCGGGAGGCCGAGGCGCGCATGGAGCGGCAGGAAGAGTTTTTTCAGATGGCGGTCCACGACCTGCGCGCGCCGCTTTCTGCCATCGTGGTCTACTCAGAACTTTTGATGAACCGTGTCCTGGGAGACTTGGAAGATCGCCAGGTTGAGCAGATTGGGACCATCCATCGCAACTGCGTTCAGCTCATCCGCATGGCTGAAGATGTCCTCGCCAGCGCCCAGGTGCGGGCTGGCAAGCTCGATCTGAACCTGCAGCCGGTGGATCTGGTGGCCATGGCGCGCGATGCCGTCTCGGCGCTCTTGGGATTGGCCCAAGCAAAGAACGTCGCGATCGAGATCGTGGAGAACGCCCTTCCTCGTGTCCCGGCAGATCTCGACAAGATCTCGCGTGCCTTCTGCAATATCCTCGGGAACGCCATCAAGTTCAGCCCTGCTGGCGGCACCATCAGCGTCGAGTTTGAGCTTGGCTCCGACGCGGTCACCATTGCCATTACCGACGACGGACCGGGAATCTCCCCGGAAAAGCGCGACCTCGTTTTTGCGAAGTTCCAGCGCGGTGAGCACGGCGGTGAGAAGGGGCACGGCCTAGGGCTCACCATTGCGCGCTACTTCCTGGACCTGCACGGTGGGCGCATCTTGATCGACGGACGCCGCAACCGCGGCTCCACCTTCCTGATCGGTTTGCCGCTTCTACATCAAGGCCGATTGACGCCATAAATTTCCTTGCTACGTTGCGCGCATGGCTTTCCCCTGCCGGCCATCCTTGCGCGAGCTGTGCGCCCCCTTGCGAGGGTTGTGGCTGTTTGCCGGCGTGCTTGCCGGATGGTCGTGGCTGGCTCTGCCGGGACGCTGGCACTGGGGTGCCGTAGTCTTGCTGGTGGCTGCCCTGGGGGCGGCTCGCGGCATCGGTTCTCGTCTGGCGATCCTGGTGGGGCTTGCGCTGCAGATCGCAAGCTTCCAGATTCTCTGGTGCGCAACGCCGGAGCGAGCTCCTGTAACCTGTCGTTGGGCTGTGCGGGTGGAAGAAAGTGGTCGCCATCTGGAGGGCACGGTGCTGGCTGGTCCGGCCGCCCTGCGCGGCGAACGCTTGCGGCTTTCGCCTTCCGATCTCGACGCGCGGCCGGGCGATACGCTGTGGCTGCGCGGGACGTATCGGCCTCCGGCGCCGGCCTCCAATCCCGGCGGCTTCGATGCTGGCCGCTGGATGGCCGAGGCGAGTCTCGGCGGCATGTTGCGTGCCGCTGGGGGCGAGCCGATGGTGGTCCATCGCGCTGCAGTGCGGCCGTCACGCCGTCATCTGATGACAGATTTTGTCCACAGGACGCTGGCACGCCGTCTCTCCCCTCCGGCGGCAGCGCTTTGGAGCTCCACGGCCCTGGGAGAAACCTCCTTCCTGCCTCCCGAGGTTTCCGACGCTTTCCGGGCCACCGGGCTCTTCCACCTGCTTGCCGTCTCGGGATCGCACATGCTGCTCCTGGGTGGCGCTGTATTCGCGGCGCTGCGGCTTCTGCGCACGCCGAGTTCGCTTGCCTGGATCCTCTCCTGCCTTGCCGTTTGGCTTTACACGTGGCTCTTGGAGTGGCCAGCACCGGTGTTGCGCGCTTCCATCGCCTATTCGGTCCTGGCCGCGGCCATGGCTGCCGGTCGGCGCCCGCACTCCTCCAATGCCTGGTTCCTCTCGGGGGCGTGTCTTCTGTGTCTGGATCCCAACAGTCCCTTCCATCCCGGCGTGCAGCTTTCCTTCGCGGCGGTGGCGGGGCTCCTCTGGGTAGCTCCTCATCTCGAATGGATGCTGCCGCAGCCTTTGCGTGAAGGGCGGCTTGCCGCTTGGTTCGCACGGCCTCTGCTTGCTTCGCTCGGGGCATCCCTTACCACGGCCCCCTTGCTTGCCTGGCATTTTCAGGCCGTCCCTTGGATCGGAATCCCCGTCGGACTTGCTACGGCGCTCTGCTTCGAGGCCGGATTCCTGGCTTCGCTTCTCACGCTGCTGCTTTCAGGAGTCGGTCTTCCGCTGCCTTTTTTCTGGGGCTTTGCCAAGGCCGCCGACGGCCTCGCGTGGATCTGCCTCAAGACCGTTCTCTGGAGCGCCGAGCGCTTCCACGGGACGCTGGATCTGGCGCGGCCGTCTCCGGGGGCGCTGACGTTGGGGCTTGCGCTGCCCTTTGCCTTGGCGCTGTGGGGAACGCCGTGGCGACGCTTGGCACTGTGGAGCGGCATCCTCTGGATTGTCGCTGCGGGGATGTTCTGGTTCTGGCCGCATCCGCCTGCGCTGGAGGCGTGGTTCCTTGACGTAGGACAGGGGGATGCCGCCGTGTTGCGCTTTCCTTCGGGGAGGGCTTGGCTGGTCGACTGCGGCCCGCGCAGTGAAATGAGCGATGCCGGTGCGCGCGTGGTGCTGCCGGCGCTCAGGACTCTCGGCATCCGCGCCCTTGACGCCGTGGTGGTGACGCATCCCGACATGGATCACGCTGGTGGCCTCGATACCCTGATCGGAGCGCTTCCGATCGGGAGGATCTTCGTTTCGGTGGCGCGCTATCCCGACACCCCGGCGCACTGGACCAAGACGCTTTCCCGCCTCGCAGCAAAAGGAATCCCGGTGCGCGAGTTGGGCGCTGGCCAGAAATTGTCTTATGGCGACGGGGCTCGCATTGATGTGCTGGCGCCTGGACGCGCCGAAGCGCCCTCCACCAATGGCGCAAGCGTGGTGCTGCGCACCGAGTACGGACGCTCGTCGCTGCTGCTAGCCGGGGACGCCGAGTTCTGGAGCGAGAAGCATCAGTTGCAGGACGGAGCTCATCTTTCAGCAGATCTGCTCAAGGTCGGGCATCATGGCAGCCGCACTTCAAGCGGTTCCGAGTGGCTGGGCGTGGTGCGACCGGGATTGGCGCTCCTTTCGGTGGGCGCCTTCAACCGCTACGGCCATCCGTCTCCCGAGTTCCTGGAGCGCCTGCGCGGCATCGGAAGCGCCCCCTGGATCACCTCGCGCCAAGGAGGGTTGCGTGTGCGGGTCTTGCGCAACGGCATGCAGATCGCCGCTGCCGAGCCGCGCTGGTGGCGCGGCCCTTGGAGACGACGCTAGCGTCGCGCCTTGACGGCATCTCCGAAGCGCTTCCAGGCATCCTTGGCCCATTGACTTTCAGCCGAGAGTTCTCCCTTGTTGCCCTTGGTGTGGAACTCCTGCTTCAGGAGAAGTTGGCCCTTGGAGGCGTCCCACAGGGTGAACCCAATGCTGTCGTCGAACTGTGCGGCCGAATCGCGTTGAGCCTTTTTGCCGCCTCGACGCACCACCAGGACATGAGTCTTTCCCAGTTCGCTGCCGAGTGTCTTGGCTTTCAGTGCGGCATCGGTCGCGGTGTCGGCCAGGGAGGTCAGGGAGTCTAGCCGTCCAGGAGCGCTCAGGTTTGGCATGGAGCTGTCGAGCACTTCCCAAGGGACTTCCGGGAACAGCTGTTCGAGGGCCTCTCCGCCTTGCTCCATCAGGGCAAAGCCAGCTTGGTCGTATTCCGCCACGTCCAGCACCAAGCCGAGGCTGGATTCCTTGCTGATGTTCCCGTTCCAGGACGTTCCGTCCTTGGAAAATGCGAAGGCGGCAGAAATTGTCATAAGCAGGATGAGGGATCTCAGTCGCATTAGAACTCCGGTTCGGTGGTGATGATGTACTTGGCTCCTAGGTTTCCCACGGCAAGCTGCAATCGAAAGAAGAAATTGTCCTGGTTCCTCACGCGGATGCCGAGGCCCCATCCGGGAGCTAAGTGGTTTTGTGAAAGTTGCCAGGGAACATCGCCACTGTGGGCCAGCTCAGCAAAGAAGGAGCCGTCGACGTACTTCCAGATGGGCCATCGATATTCGATGCCTCCTCCCCAGGTGCTCTTTCCGTTGAGGCGGGTATCGTAGGCACGGGCGGGGGCATCTCCTCCCATGGTCGGAAAGAAGAACCAGGGAGCTTGGCCGGCACCGTTCTCCCAGGCTTGGGTGGCCTTCCAGTAGACAGCCAGGATGCGGCGTTCCGTCAGGCGTTCCCACATGGTGGTGGGGTCGATGGCGTCCACGATGAACTTGGGATTCAGATTGAGGTAAGGGTCGAGATCGCTGCGCCGATAGACGTAGCGCTCGCGGCCCAGCAGCAGATAGTGGACTCCTCCGGCCGAGACGGTCGCCATGTCGGCGCCGCTGCTGGTGAGCGCCTGGCTTAGGCTCAGATTGAACCGCACCCCCTTGGTCGGGACTCCACTGTGATCGACGCTGCTGTACCCGGTGCTGGTGCCGATGGTTATGGCAGTCGTTCTGCTTGCGGTTCCCCGGTCGCCCCGATTGAACCAGGAGGCATTGGTGTTGACGCTGTCAGATATCCTATCCGGGAGAGTGTCCGCGTGAAGGGAACCTTGCAAGAAAATGCTGTGGCTCCAGTGGTCCGCCTGGGTTTCCATCGATACGCCGATGGTCTTGTTGGTCTCTGAAACCATTCCAGTCGGGAGTGCGTTGGAATTTTGCAGCGATGTTTGCCCAGGAATCCATACGCTGACGCTGGGAGTATGGAAGATATTGTATCTGAACGACATGCTGGTGCCTTCGAAGGGAAGGTCCAGAACCTGCGAGGAGAGCCATAGGCCCCATTCCTGGTCTGGTGCCCAGCGGATGGCCGCATCCGTGTTGATGCGTTCTTGCCACGTGTCGCGATAGCGAATTCCTGTGCGCGAGTCGCTTTTGCCGGTGATGGTGGCCACCGGGTAGATCATCCGCCTTTCCTTCCGATCTCCGGCGTGGATCAGGGTGTTGGTCCGCTCGATCACTTCGCAGGAATCGGCATAGAGAATCACGGGCTTCAAAGGCAGCGCTACGGCTTGGAACAGCGGGTGGACCACCCAGTCGAAAGGCTTGAAGGCCAAGGAGAGGATGCGGTGGGGATAACTTTCCCGGATAGGAGGAACTTGATGCCGGGACGAATCCTTGACGACTGCCGTCGCGGATGCCGAATCGTCCTGTCGCACGGACGAGTGCAATGGGAAAACTCCTTTTCCGTCCCAGGTCGGGGGTAGGCTGTCGGGAGCGGGAGCTGCCAGCAGGGCTAGGACGAAAGCGAGGACCACTTTGTAAAACTACCGAATCTAGCAGATTCGAGCGTCTTTTTCTTCCAATGGGATCCCCCAGGGAAGGACTTTGCGCCCCCAGGCCTGGGCCGCGTCCAGGGCCGCTTGAGCCTGCAGTTCCTTCTTGCGCGTCTTGTCCGGCTTGCGGCCCGTAGTTTCGGGAGGCTTGGGGAGCAGTCCGAAGTTCGCATTCATAGGCTGGAACAGCGGTGCATCCGGTGGCCGTGGCGTCGTCAGGTGCCGCACCAAGCTTGCCAGCATGCAGGCTTCCGGCAACGGGAAGTTCTCTCCTGACAATTTTTGGTGGAGTCCGACAGCGGCGTAGAAGCCCGTAGCTACGGCTTCCGTGTAGCCTTCGGCACCGGTGATTTGCCCGGCCAGGAAGACCTTGGGGGCGCAGCGGAGGGAAAAGTCTTCGGCAAGGACGGCGGGGGAGTCCAGGAAGGTGTTGCGGTGCATGGCGCCGAGCCGAGCGAATTCAGCATGCGCCAGGGCTGGGATCAGGGAAAAGAGCCGCTTCTGTTCGCCCCATTTCAGGCGCGTCTGGCAGCCCACCAGGTTGAAGAGCGTTCCCTCGCGGTTCTCGGCGCGCAGTTGCAGGACGGCATGCGGCCAGCGTCCGGTGCGCGGGTCGTCGAGGCCTACTGGGCGCAGCGGTCCGTGGCGCAGTGTCTCGGGGCCGCGCCGGGCCATTTCTTCAATAGGCAGGCATCCTTCAAAGAGTTCCTGGTTTTCGAAAGGTCTTGGGTCTACGGCGTCGGCTTCGACGAGTCCCGCCACAAAGGCGTCGTAAGTGGGTTTGTCCAGCGGGCAGTTGATGAAATCTGTCGTATCGCCTTTGTTCCAGCGGTTGGCTCTCCAGCAGTGTTCCTCGTCCAAGCTCTCCACATTCACGACTGGCGCGATGGCGTCGAAGAAGGAGAGGCGTGTTCCACCGACTAGGGTCAACAGTTGTTCCACTAAGGCTGGAGACGCGAGCGGTCCGGCTGCCACCAGGGTCCATTGCTCCGGATCAATCTCCGTCACTTCTTCGCGCACGAGATGGATCAGGGGGCTCGCCTCAATGCGTTCCTCCACAGCTTGCGAGAAGCGCTCCCGATCAATGGCCAGCGATTCTCCGGCCGGTACGCGCGCTTGGAAAGCCGCTTCGATTAGGTCGCTTCCCCAGAGCCGCAGCTCCTCCTTAAGAAGTCCGTGGGCACCGGTGACGGAGAGGCCCTTGAAACTGTTGGAACAGACCAGTTGGGCAAGCCTTCCTCCGGTATGGGCTGGAGTGGTCTTTTCCGGGCGCATCTCCCGGAGTTCCACCTCATGTCCAAGCTTTGCCAGCGTCAGGGCTGCGGATGTGCCAGCAAGCCCTCCTCCCACCACAGAAATTCGATCCATGGTGCAAAGGTACCCTCGTGTGCGCTGCGTCTTCCGCATTGGCGAGAGATGTATGGAATGTGCGGCGATTCCGGATACCAGGCAGTGGGTTTGGAAGTAGATTCTAAGAATGGCTATCCCAGCAAAAAGACGTTGTTTCCGGCGTTTGCGGCGGGGCTTCACGCTCCTGGAGCTCATGGTGGTGGTGGTCATCATCGGAATCCTGTCGGCGCTTGCCGTGCCAAGCTTCCTGCGCACCACCGGTGAGAGCCAACTGGACGGCGATGCCCAGACGCTCTTCCAGGATCTCCAGTGGGCCAAACTTGCCGCCATCCGCACGAGTTCTCCTTACCTTGTCGCATTCCAGGACCAGGTCGTGGGTGGGCATACTCGCCTCTCCTGGATCATTGCGGATTCGGCAACGGGCACGGTCCGGCGTTCGGGACAGAGCGGAGTCTCGGTGCGCAAGGGACTCCCTGTGGGCGTTCTGCCTCCCAATCCGGTGCAGTTTCCTGACTTCTCGGGCCTGGGAACGTCCGTCGTCGGCGGCTTCGAGGACGGGCTTGCAGGATCCTCCGAGGCGTGTCTCAACGGGGCTGTCGGGACCAAGGAGACGTGGTCCGACGGCGTCAAGGCCTGCGGGGGGGCGATCGGAAACATGGAGACGGGAGCCATTTTTTTCTACAGCGAGCGTTCCGATGCGCGCGCCTACGCGATCGTGTACAATCGTTCCAATAACCTCGCCTTGAAGCGCTACCGCTACATGGGCGGGAAATGGGAGGCAATGTGAGATCGCATCGCGGCTATACCATCATCGAAGTCCTGATCGCGGTCATCATCTTGGCGATCGTGTTGCCGGGACGCACCGCTTGCGGAGTAGGATCCCGCAAGGCTTTGACGACAAGTTCCCGCCTTGAGCAGGGGACTGCCGTCGCCCAGACGGTGCTCGACAGCCTCGCATTCCTGCCCCACGGCGTCGTGGGAAGCTCGGGAAGCGTAACGCGGACGCTTGGGGGAACGAACTACACGGTGTTCTGGGGCACCTCGCCGATGACCGTCTCGGGGAACGCCGCGGGGAGCCTCGTCACCCTGACGGCGCAGTGGACCGTCGGCAAGCAGGTGCGGCAATCCGTCCTCAAAGGTGTCCTCAAATGAGGCGGCGCGGCATGACGCTCGTCGAACTCCTGGTCGCCATGGTCATCACTGGCATCGTGGCCGTCATCGCCCTGGAGATGATCGTCGGGGAGCGGTCCAACTACACCGGGACGCGGGATCGGATCCGGTTGCAGTCGGATTCCCGGGAGGCCCTGCGGATCATGGAGGAGGAGGTCAAGAACGCCGGTTTCCGGGCCTTGGGAACCGTTTCCTCGGGAAGCTTCACGGCGACCCCGTGCGTCAACAAAGGCTTCGCGAACGGCGCCTACGTCGCGGTCGACAGCCAAGCCGCGGGCACGGTGCTCGGGGTGCGCTTCTACAACCCGATGGGCGGTGCCGGGACCTGCGCGACGCTTCCCCTCTACGAGGTCGACTACCGCTGGGACGCCGCGCTCCAGACGCTTTCGCGCCGCTTGCTCACGAATCCAGCCGCCGCCGGAACGGTCAGCGCGGCGGATGCGACGGGCTACACGCTCTTCCTCGCGAACGTCGACAGCTTCAGCTTGGGCTTTGGCGTGTTCCGGGACAAGGTCCCCCTGCTCAGTCCCGTGAACCTCGGCGGCTCGCCGCAGGTGGCGCTGGGAAGCCTCACGACTTCCGTTCCCCTCACCGGTTCGTGGAACTGCCCGACGACCGCCGGGGACTGGGGGAACATCGTCGACGTGGGGACCGATCGCGAGGTCACCATCAAACTTCCCGATGCC
>DAIPHW010000043.1:0-17020 GCA_036771135.1 Fibrobacterota bacterium
GAAAGCCATTTTTCCGCCTTCTTTCAATTTCTTTGGGGAGATTTCCATGTCCGGTCACAGCAAATGGGCAACCACCAAGCGCAAGAAGGCCAAGATCGACCAGGCTCGCGCCAAGTCGTGGACGCGCGTCATCAAGGAGATTATCGTCTCCGCTCGCATGGGCGGCGAGGATCCTGACGCCAATCCCCGTCTGCGCCTGGCCGTGGTCAAGGCCAAAGCTGCCAACATGCCCGCCAAGAATATCGAGACAGCCATCCTGAAGGGCGCCGGCAAGCTCGAAGGTCAGACTTATGAAGAAGTCGTGTACGAGGGTTACGGGCCAGCCGGCGTAGCCGTCCTGCTCGAGTGCCTGACCGACAACAAGAACCGCACCGTTGGGGAAATTCGCAACATCTTCTCGAAGAACGGCGGCAACATGGCCGAGAACGGCGCCGTGGCCTGGATGTTCGAGGAGAAGGGCAAGGTGGTCATCACAGGCACCACCATGACCGAGGACGAAGCCACCGAACTGGCCCTGGAAGTGGGCGGCGACGACGTGCAAGAAGGCGAGGACGGCGCCTGGGAGATCTACACCAATCCCAACGACCTCGCCCTCGTGACCAAAGCCGTGGAAGCCAAGGGTTTGACACTTTCTGATAGCACCTTCGTGCGCATCCCCAAGAACGTAGTGAACGTCTCGGACGAAGATGCTCCCAAGGTGCTGAAGCTCATGGATATCTTGGACGACCAGGACGACGTGCAGAACCTGTTCGCCAACTTCGAAGTCTCGGACGCCGCGCTCGAGGCCGAGTGATTTCCGCATGAAGATCCTGGGCATCGATCCGGGATCGCACCGCACGGGCTGGGCCGTGCTGGCAGAGGCCGCCCCCGGGCGGCCTCCTGTCGTTGTGGCAAACGGCACCATCTCGCTTGCGGCCGCGGCGCCGCTCCACGAGCGGCTAGTACGGCTTGCCCGCGAGATCGGAGAGATCGCCCAGCGCCACCACCCCGACGTGGTGGCCATGGAAGAGAGCTTCTTCCAAAAGAACGCCCGCACCGCGCTGGTGCTGGGGCACGCTCGCGGCGCCCTGATCGCCGGCGCTTGCGCGGGCGGCACCCCTTTTGCCGAATACCCGCCGACCGTCGTCAAGAAAGCCGTGGGCGGCAGCGGTCGCGCCAGCAAGGAAGGTCTGGCGCGCATGCTCTCCATGCAACTGGGCCTCACGGCGCCTCTCGATAGCCTAGACGCCTCGGACGCCCTGGCGGTGGCTTGGACCCACCTGCAGACACTGCGTTCCCCGCTCACCGCCGCCACCGCCGGAAAACACGGCAGCGCCCGCAGCAAGGGCTTTGACGTGGAGGCCTACCTGCAGCGCCTCACCAAGATGCGGCAGGGGGCGTGACCCGCATGGGCGCGGACGCAGGCCGCGTGACGCCGCAGGCGGCATAGCACCCGGCCCGCCGCATCGCGGCGGGGCCGCCCAAATTCCGCTTGCTTTCACTTAAATGATTGCTTAAGTATTAAGCATGAAGAAGAGCGCCAACAAACCGGTTCAGTCCTCGCCAGAAGACCTCTGCGCCTGCCGCGACCATAGCCGCACCTACGCTGCCCACCAGAAGGACCTGCAGCGCATGATCCTGGAGGCCTCGGGACTTTCGGAGCTTTTCAAGGCCCTTGCTGACGAGACCCGCACCCGCATTTTGTTCCTGCTTTCAGCGGGCGAACTGTGCGTGTGCGACCTCGCCGAACTCCTGGAGATGAGCCTTCCAGCGGTGAGCCACCACCTGCGCTTCCTGCGGCTGATGCACCTGGTGGGCCATCACAAGGAGGGCAAGCAGGTCTTCTACCGGCTGGCCGACGACCACGTGCTGCAGCTGATCCGGGTGGCCCAGGAACACTTCGCCGAAGGTCGGGAGGACGAGCCATGAGCGCCTGCTGTGCCGAAGGACATTGCCATACCCAACCGCTGAGCGAAGAGGCTTCGCCGCTTGCGGCACGGCTAGTGATCGCGTCTGCCGGAGCAGTCTTCGTGGCGCTCCTTTTGGGCCACGACGCCTTGCACGCCTCGAACGGACAGTTTCTGGAATGGCCCTTGGCGCTTGTGGGCTGGTGGCTGGCAGGCCGCCAGGTGATCACCGAGGCTTTCCTGAACCTGCGGCGCGGAAAATTTCTGGACGAGAACTTTCTGATGACGCTGGCGACGGCAGGCGCCTTTGCGCTGCATCAGCTCCCGGAAGCCGTCGGCGTCATGCTTTTCTACAGCATCGGCGAGCACCTGCAGGACTTGGCCGTGGGCAAGAGTCGGCGCACCATCCAGGCGCTCTTGGACTTGCGCCCCGCCCAGGCGCGCCGCCGCGAAAGCAGTGGAGAAGAACGGTTGGTGGCTCCGGAAGCGCTTGCTGTAGGCGATCTGGTGGTGGTGCGGCCAGGCGAGCGGGTGCCGGTAGACGGACTGGTGACAGAAGGCGAAGGCTTTGTGGACACCTCGAGCCTCACCGGAGAATCGGTGCCGCGCCGCCTGCGTCCGGGGAGCCTAGCGGCGGCAGGCTTTCTTTCTAGCGACGCCTTGCTGGTGATTGAAGCCACTCGCCTAGCAGCGGAATCGGCGGCCGCCCGTATCCTGCGCCTGGTGGAGGAGGCTCGCAGCCGCAAGGCGCCGACCGAGCGCTTCATCACCAGCTTTTCGCGCTGGTACACGCCGCTCGTGGTCTTGGCCGCCGCGGGGCTGGCGCTGGTTCCGCCCCTCCTAGGCCTCTGGGGCTGGCACGATAGCTTGCGGCGCGCCTTGGTGTTCCTGGTCACGTCCTGTCCTTGCGCTCTTCTGATCTCGGTGCCGCTAGGCTACTTCGGCGGCATCGGGGCGGCCAGTCGCCAAGGTCTCTTGGTGAAGGGCGCCGATGTCCTCGATCAGTTGGCCCGGGCCCGCAGCGTGGTCTTCGACAAAACCGGCACCCTCACCCACGGGAACTTCATCGTAAAGAGCATCGAGCCATTGGCCGAAGCCTCCCCCGAAGAGATCCTGACGCTTGCCGCCATGGTAGAATCTCAATCAAACCACCCGCTGGCGCGTGCCGTGGTCCAGGCGGCTCGGGAGCGGAATCTCACCTGGGAAGCGGCCACTGCGCTTCAGGAGCGGCGCGGCGAAGGCATCCTCAGCGGCTTGCTGGCGGTGGGCAATCGCCGTCTGATGGCGCGCCAGGGCGTTGACACCAGCGCTCTTGCGTCCTCCGATGCCAACTCGGCCGAGATTCTGGTCGCCTGCGACGGCCGCTTGATCGGACGCCTAGCTGTGGGCGACGGCTTGCGCCCCGAGGCCCGCGAGACCATGGACCAACTGCGCGCATTGGGCATCGGTCATCTGGAAATTTTGAGCGGCGACCATGCCGCCGCCGTGCAAGCGGTGGCCGACCGCTTGGGACTTCAGGGGCGCGGCGAACTCCGCCCCGAAGACAAGCTCTCTCGGGTAGAAGAGCTGGAGGCCATGCCGAACCAAGGTCCCGTGGTCTTCGTGGGCGATGGCCTCAACGACGCCCCGGTGCTGGCCCGTGCCGATGTGGGTGTGGCCATGGGAGGCGAAGGCAACGATGCCGCATTGGAAGTGGCCGACATGGCGCTCTTGCACGGCCGCCTTGACGCCCTTCCCAAGGGCATCCGCATCGCCCGGCGCACCCGCACGGTGGTGTGGCAGAACATCGCGCTGGCTCTGGGCGTCAAGGCCATCGTCCTCACTCTCGGGGGAGCGGGACTCGCGAACCTCTGGGAAGCGATCTTCGCCGACGTAGGAGTGGCGCTCCTGGCCGTCCTCAATTCGCTGCGGACGCTGCGGGCCTAACCGCAAACAAAAAGCCCCCATTCGACATCTCCGAATGAGGGCTTTGAGATGAATGGCTCCCACCAACCGAATTACTGGTCGGCGCTAGCCTTGCTCAGATCCATAGCTCGCTGCGCCTCGTTGGAACCCGGGCACTTGCGCTCAAGCCATGACCAAGCGGAATCGCGATCGACAAGCTTTCCTTGCTGTTGCCAGGAAAGCCCCACCTTGAACCACGCCGGACAGACCAATGGGTCCTTCGGGTAGTCGCGAGAGAGCCGCTTGTAGAGAGTCCGAGCCTCTTCCCAGTTGCGCTGGGCGTAACGAGTCTCGGCCATCTGGTAGAGCGCCTTGGGAACGTACACCTTGGTCGAATCGCGAATGACGACATCCTGGAAGCCGCGATACGCGAGATCGTAGCGTCCCTTCTGGAAATCATCGCTGGCAGTGCGGAAAAGCTTTTCCGTCGCGGAGAGCGCCGCGCGCTTGGCGGTATCCCCCTTGACGGCCCGGCTCAACTGCAGCTGGTCAGCAACGTCATCGTAGCGCTGCTGCAAAGCCTCGATCTGGGCCTGCAGCTTGCGATTGTCCTCGGCGACCTGCTGGATGGCCGCCAGGATATCCGCGCGCATCTGATCGATTTCCTTGCCCTGGGTGTTCCGTACCGTTCCCATCTGATCGGAAACCGTACGCACCTGGTGCTGGAGGGAGTCGACCCTTCCAGACATGCCGTCCACCGACGTCCGGAGTGTGTCGGTCTTGCGAGAAACAACGGCGACGTCGTCCCGCACCACCTTCACGGCCGGCATATCGGCGCAACCTCCCGCCAGAAGCGGCAGGAGGAGCAAAGCGGTCTTACTTGATTTCGCCACTGAATCCATCGCGACGATTCTTGGACCAGGCGCTCTCGTCATGTCCCGGATCAGCCGGCTTTTCCTTGCCGTAACTGATGAAGGAAAGCTGAGAAGCCTTCACTCCATAGTTCTTGAGCCATGCCTCGGCGGCCTTGGCGCGCTTCTCGCCCAGAGCGAGGTTGTACTCGTCGGAGCCGCGCTCATCGCAATTGCCTTCGATCTTGACCGAGACTTCGCTGTACTGCTTCAGAAGATCGCCGACCTTCTTGAGCAGATCCTTGCCTTCGCCGTTGAGGCTCGACTCGTTGTAGTCGAAGTAGGTGGACTGCGAAAGCAGCTGGTCCATCAGAGCCTGAATGCGGGCGCGATGCTCAGCGGCCGTATCCTTAGGAGCTGGAGGCGGAAGCGGAGCCGGAGCCACCGCAGTGTCCTTCTTGGGCTCGACGCACTTGGCATCGGCAGCGAGGATGTCAGGATTCCACTGACAAGGCTTGCACTGAGCATCCGACTCGGCGATGGCAGGATTGAGCTTGCAGGGCTTGCAAGCGACATTGGAGCTGATGATCTTGGGGTCGTGCGAGCACGCCACACACTTGGGGTCATCGGCCTTGATGGACGAGTCGAGAGGGCACTTGGGGCCGCAACCAGTCAGAAGGCCTGCGCCAACTGCCAGCATGGGCAAGGAAAACCAAAATTTCTTCATGGTTCACGTTCCGTGTTAAGGTTCCAGAGAGACATTGCGCACACGCGCCGGGTCCCGCACAGGGAATATATCAACGCAAGGACGCCCGGAGTACACAATGTGGTTGAGATTGATCGAGTTTGTCAATCCATCTTTTACCAGCGAAGTTTTCCTGAACTTCCTCCCTTGATCGGTTGCCACCAAATCGCCTTCCGTCGGAAAAGCAGCTTTTTCCTTTCTTCTGACGGCGCGTTTTTCCATCATTGAGCTCATGAGCGCCCAACATCCTATGCGTCTTTGCATCCACGGCCACTTTTACCAACCGCCGCGGGAAAACCCCTGGACGGGACGAATCGAGCGGCAGGAAAGCGCTGCCCCCGACCACGACTGGAATGAGCGCATCCAGCGCCAGTGCTACGCCCCCAACGGCGCCTCGCGCCTTTTGGACTCCAAGGGACGAATCCGCGAGATTCACAACAACTACCGGTACATGAGCTTCAACTTCGGTCCCACCCTGCTCGAGTGGATGGAAGCCCACGATCCCGACGGCTATGCCCGCATCCTGGAGGCCGACCGCCTCTCCTTGGAAGACAACCACGGTCACGGCAACGCCCTGGCGCAGGTCTACAACCACGCCATCCTGCCGCTCGGGACCGATCGCGACCGCCGCACCCAGATCGCCTGGGGCATCCAGGACTTCGAGCAGCGCTTCGGTCGTCGCCCCGAGGGCATGTGGTTGGCCGAGACGGCCATCAACATGGACACCGTGGTGGCCCTCATCGAAGGCGGCGTGAAGTTCACGGTATTGGCCCCGACCCAAGCCGACCGGGTGCGCGCACTTTCCAAGGACGAGTGGGAGGACGTCTCGGACAACACCATCGACACGACTCGCCCCTACCGCATCTATCCGCTCGGCCCCGACGGCGAACCGCTGTGCAAAGGCCACCTGGACGTTTTCTTCTACAACGGATCGGTCTCGGCGGCCATCGGCTTCGAGCACCTGCTGCGCGATGCCAAGAGCCTCTTCGAGCGCCTGTGCAACTCCTGGGATCCTGAATCCGAGGCTCCGCAACTGGTGAACGTCGCCACCGATGGCGAATCGTACGGCCATCACGAGCCCTTCGGGGACATGGCCCTAGCCTACCTCTTCGAGACCCTCTGCCCGGCCCGCAAGGTGGAGACCATCAACTACGGTCGCTACCTGGAGCTCTTCCCGCCACGCCACGAAGTGCGCCTGAAGAACGCCCACGGCGAAGGCACAGCCTGGTCCTGCAGCCACGGCACCGGCCGCTGGAGCCGCGACTGCGGATGCAGCGCCGGAGGCCACGACGGCTGGAATCAAGCCTGGCGCACGCCGCTGCGCGAAGCCATGGCACTGGTGCGCGATCACGCCGAGGCCGCCTGGGACGCCCTGGCCCCGACGCTCTTGCGCGACCCCGAGGCCGCTCGCGACGTTTTCCCGCGCATGCGCCACAGCCTCACCGAACGAACGGAATTTTTCCGAGCCCAGTTGCTTCCCGAAAGTGGCACTCAGGCGCGCTCGTCGGTGCTACGGCTGGCGGAACTTGTGCGCATGGGACAGTTCTGCCTCACTAGCTGCGGCTGGTTCTTTGACGACCTCTCCGGCATCGAACCGGTGCAGAACCTGCGCTACGCCCGCCGCGCCTGCGAACTCCTGGAGAGCCTCGGCCGCCCGACTCCTGAAGATGCGGTGCGACAAATTCTGTCTAAGGCCGTCTCGAACTGGAATGGCTGGAGCGGCGAGAAGATCTGGGAAGAATGGGTGGTCCCGAAGTTCGAGCCCACAGCGCGGTTGGCGGCCCACGCCGTCTTCGAAGCCTTCCTCAAGGACGACGATGGCCCGCTTCCCGTCCACGGTCGCATGGCCCACCTGAAGCTCAACCGCTTGCCCTCCGGGGCGCGTTGCGGGATGGTCGAGCTCTACGATCCGGAATTCGAGGAGCGCACGGCCTTTGCAAGCCTTGCCTGGAAAGATTCCACCGGCATCTCACAGGTGCGCCTGACGCCTTCGGAAGCGCTACCCCCCAAAGGCGATGAGGCCCTCTCTCCCGAACAGTGGCCAGAGGATGTCGCTGCCGCTTGGGGAAGCGCTGTGCTGCACCTCTCGGACCTCTCCATCGACACTCGCGGCAAGTGGGCCGAGGAGCGCGCCCGCAGCATGCTTTCGGAGCTGTTGCCCACCTACCAGGCCCTTTCGGAGCAGTGCCGCGAGGTGCTTTCGGAACTCGATGCCCTGGAGATTCCCGCCCCGCCCTCGCTTCGGCTTCCGGAGCTTGTGGTGCTGGAAGCGCGGCTCACGGACTTTGTGGAGACCTCCCTGCGCATTCCCGATATCCAGCAGGTGCGCGACGCCCGCGATCTGCTGAAACGCGCCAAGAGCCTTGGAGTCGCCGGACAGTTGCGCCTGCCCGCCGCCCATCTGGAAGACGCCGTGCGCAATCGCCTGGAAGAAGAGCTGGTCCACGGCGACAAGATCGCCGCCCAAGCCGTGGTGGTGCTGCTGGACCTCGCCGACGGCGCCGGATTGCCGCTGGAAAAAAGTGCCATTGAGAACCTGGCCAACCGGCTGCGGCTGGAACAGCTCCATCCCCGGCTGCGTCAGAAGGTGCTCACCAAGCCCGAAGCCGAAGAAGCCTTGGTTTGGATCGAGACCCTGGAACGGCTCAACTTCGACTGCGACACCGAGCGCGACCTCCTAGCGGGGCTTGTTTGAAGGCTCCGCGCCCGCTTTTCGAGGCCCGGCAGATCCAGGAACGCATCGGGCAGCTGGGACGAGAGATTTCCCCGGCCTATGCAGGGAAGCGCCCGATCGTACTGGGGCTCTTGCGTGGCTGCGTGCCGTTTCTTTCGGCCCTGATCCAGCAGCTGGATTTTTCCTTCGACCTCGAATTTGCCCAAGGCTCTTCCTACGAGGACGCCACGGCACCAGCTCACGCGCCGGTGCTGCGCTTTCCCGGCACCCCGCTTTGGTCTGGACGCGATGTGCTGGTGGTTGATGACATTCTCGACACCGGTGCCACCTACGCAGCTCTGCTGGAGGATCTGCGCAGCAAAGGCGTCGCTTCGACCCGGCTGTGCGTGCTTCTAGATAAGCCAGTGCGACGCCAAGCCTCCGTCACCCCTGATTGGCGGGGCTTCGAGGTTCCCGACCTCTTCGTCGTGGGCTTTGGCATGGACCACGCCGGCAATTACCGCGGGCTTCCCTGGATCGGAGTCCTCGATTGATCCTTTCCCTTCTTCTTCTCTGGGCATCGGCAAGTTTTCCTCATCATCTTTCCGACCTGCCGTCCTTGAACGTCTGCCGCCCCCATCCCGCCGACCCGGCTCGACCCGACCTCTGGGAATGCTCCCGCTTAAGCAGCGACTCCGCCCACGTGTTGGTGCGCGCCCAGGACGACGGTCAAGGAGGCGTGCGCTACCTGGAATGGAGCGCCGAGCGCGGCGCTGAAGCCGTCCACCTCCCTGATGAAGCTTTTTGGAAGATCCTCGACGCCTTTGCGGAAAACGGCGAATGGGGTGAACGCGACCCCGGAACCATCGGTCCCGACACCGCCGTCTTCCCAGGCGCCCTGGGACAGGCCTTCGAGTGCCTTGGCTGCCCCGAACCGCTGCTTGCCGGGACTTGGGGGCCTTTTGGCGCTTCTCGCCTCCTGATTACCCCCCGACGCCCCCATCGCGACACAGTTCCGCCGCGTCTGGGGCTGCGCTCGGTGAAAGAAATCAGCCCTCTGGCGCTGACGCCGCTTTCCAGCCTTCCCTGCCGGGAAAAGCAAGGCACCTGCGAAGAGCTGCGCTCCGGCCCGGGGGGGGCGCGCTGGCGTTTTCAGCGCAGTCACCCCGATTCGGCCTGGGAAAGCCTGCGGGTGGAGTGGCAAGGGGGCTCAATCGGGGATTCCATCTCGCTTGACCAGCTGCGCGAAGACTTACCTCCTAAGGAAATGCAGCTCTTGCTCGCGAACTGGCTGGACTCCGAATGCGACCTCTTTGCCGCCAACGTGCTCGCCCCAGGGCAAGCCTTTCTCACCGCCACGGCAGCGCAGTGGCGCTCTCGCCGCCTGCCGGGCTTTCAGTTGACCGAGATCCTGACACGCCTAAAGACGGCCCGTTCCGTTCCCACTTCAATGCTTTTTTATCGCGATGCCTGGTGCCGCGCCGGGATTGAAGGCAAACTGCGCTGGATGGAGCTCAGCAAGGCTCCCTGAAATCAGGAACCCGGATCGACAACTTGATCTGCGGCGCGCGGGCATTTACCTTTGCCCCGCTCATTTTTCATTTGCATCAGAACACACTAGGAGCTTCCATGCGTCCATTGGACAACGTCCGTAACTTTGGTATTTCGGCACATATCGATTCGGGCAAGACCACGCTCACCGAGCGCATCCTGTACTACACCGGTCGCATCCACCAGATTCACGAAGTGCGCGGCAAGGACGGCGTGGGCGCCACCATGGACTCCATGGAACTCGAGCGCGAACGCGGCATCACCATCCAGTCGGCCGCCACCTACTGCTCCTGGAAGGATTGCACCTACAACATCATCGACACTCCGGGGCACGTGGACTTCACGATCGAAGTGGAACGCTCCCTGCGCGTCTTGGACGGTGCCATCCTGGTGCTGTGCGGCGTGGCCGGTGTCCAGTCCCAGTCCATCACCGTCGATCGCCAGATGCGCCGCTATAACGTGCCGCGCGTGGCCTTCGTCAACAAGTGCGACCGTTCTGGCGCCGATCCTTTCCGCGTGGCGGGCCAGCTGCATGAGAAGCTGAACCTCAATTCCGTGATGATCCAGATCCCCATCGGCTTGGAAGACAAGCTCGCCGGCGTGGTGGACCTCGTCACCATGAAGGCCTTCATCAACGACGGCGACTCGGGCGAAGACGTCCGCGAGGCCGAGATTCCCGACCAGCCGGCCCATCACCCGACCGTGTACGCGAACCTCGCCGAAGAGGCCCACGCCTACCGCGAGAAGATGCTCGACGCCCTCAGTCAGTTCGACGAGGAGCTCGACGAGCTCCGCCTGGAAGAGAAGGAAATTCCGGCCGAGAAGATCCAGGCAGCCATCCGCAAGGGCGTGCTCTCGCTCCAGCTCTGCCCGGTGTTCTGCGGCTCGGCCTACAAGAACCGCGGCGTTCAGAAGCTTCTGGACGGCGTCAACCTGTACCTGCCCTCCCCCTACGACGTTCACAACTACGCGTTGGACATCGACAAGGGCGAAGAGAAGATCGAGATGTTCACCGACGACTCCTTGCCGCTGGTGGCCTACGCCTTCAAGCTGCAGGAATCCAAGTACGGCCAGCTCACCTACGTGCGCGTCTACCAAGGCAAGCTCACCAAGGGTCTGCCCATCTACAACCAGACCACTAAGAAGAAGGTGAACGTCGGCCGTCTGGTGCGCATGCACTCCGACAAGATGGAAGAAATTCCCGAGTCTCAGTCGGGCGACATCGTGGCTCTCTACGGCATCGACTGCGCCACCGGCACCACCTTCACCGACGGCAAGCTGAACGTCAACATGACGTCCATGTTCGTGCCCGAGGCGGTGATCGAGCTCAAGATCGAGGCCAAGAACCGCGATCATCTCACCAACATGTCCAAGGCGCTGAACCGCTTCACCAAGGAAGACCCCACCTTCCGCGTGCACGTGGACGAAGAGTCGGGCGAAACCATCATCGCCGGCATGGGCGAACTTCACCTGGACGTCTACGTCGAGCGCATGCGCCGCGAGTACGGCGTCGAGGTCTCCACCGGCAAGCCCCAGGTGGCTTACCGCGAAGCCATCAGCCAGCGCTCCGAGTTCGTCTACACCCACAAGAAGCAGACCGGCGGTTCGGGCCAGTTTGCTAAGGTGGGCGGCTGGATTGAGCCGATTCCCGCTGATGAGGGCAAGGACTACGAGTTCATCGACAACATCGTCGGTGGCGTCATTCCCAAGGAATTCATTGGCTCTTGCGACAAGGGCTTCAAGTCCTGCCTCGAGTCGGGCGGCCTTATCGGCTTCCCCATCGTGCGCGTGCGCTGCGGCATCAACGACGGTGCCACCCACCCGGTGGACTCCTCGGACAATGCCTTCCAGCTCGCATCCCGCATGGCCTTCCGTGAAGCCTACAGCAAGGCCAAGCCGGTCATTCTGGAGCCGATCATGAAGGTCCAGATCGACTCGCCGACCGAGTTCCAGGGTACCGTGCTAGGCAACCTCAACGGTCGCCGCGGCGTCATCCTGGGCACCACCGAAGACATGGGCTACACCCGTATCGACGTCGAAGTGCCGCTTTCGGAAATGTTCGGCTACGCCACCGAGCTCCGCTCGATGACCCAGGGCAAGGCCGAGTTCACCATGGAGTTCGCCAAGTACGAAGTGGTGCCCAAGAACATCTCTGAGGAGCTGCAGAAGAAGTACGCCGGCAACCGCCGCATCGACGAGGAATAGTCCTCGCTTCTTGCAAGTGTTTCGAGCCCGGAAGTTTCTTCCGGGCTTTTTTTGTGCCGGCTCCAATGCCTACCTTGTGTGCCATGTCGATAGAACGCTTCCAACGCCCTCCGGTGGCGGTCTTCACCTTAGTCCGCGCGCCTTCGGAGCTTCCCCTGGGAACGGCTGCGCGTGCGCGAGTGCGGGTCCTGGAGGTTCGCCTGGACCGCTTCGCCCCTTCCGACTGGAAAGGAATCGTCCGCGAAGCTGGGGCTAGCTTCCCTCAAGCTCGCCTGCTTGCCACCCTGCGCTTCCAGAAGGACGGCGGCAACTGGCCCGACAATGCTTCGCGCGCCGAAGCCCTTGCGGAAGCCTTTTCCCTGCGCCAATGGGACTTTCTCGACCTGGAATGGGACGCCTTTGATTTCGACGAAATCACCCCGCGGCTTTCCAAGCACTCCGCCTGGACCCGCTTGGTGTGCTCGCGCCACGACTTTGTGCCTCCCTCCGAGGGCTTGACCCAAGCGCTAGCGGCTCTCTGGAACACCGCCATAGCTCGCCATGCGGCTGTGGCCAAGTGGGCTGGCACCCTAGCCGATCCCGAACAAGACGTCATGGAGCTGTGCGCCTTCGCAGCCCTTCACGGCGACGAAGGCATCGTCCCCTCGCTCTTTGCCATGGGCAGCAAAGCCCAGGTGACGCGCGTAGCCTCGGCGCTGCTTTCAGGGGGTTGGAGTTACGGCCATGATGGCGTAGGCGAAGCCGCCCCAGGACAGCTTCCCTGGGCCACGCTGGACGCCCTGCTGCAGAGCTTGCCGCAGCCCCAGGCATTCACGCGCTCTTGGCTCGATGCCGTGGCCGGCGCCATTCGCATGACACAGGACTGATTTCCAAAAAACAGATCGGCACTGGGCAAAGACGCGCCGGTTGGTAGATTTGCCACCCTTTCGCGGGTGTCCGCGGAGCTCGGAAGAGGGATCGTGGAAGACACGCGGATTGACATGGCAGGCGTGGATGACGACGGGCGCTTTGCCCCCATCTCCCTTCCCGACTGCAGTTCCTGGAAGCCCGCCGACCAGGAGCACACTCCGCTGCGGGAGGACTTCGCCAAGTCCTTCGGCTACCACGGTCTTACCGTCTCCCCAAACGTCTATCTCGCACCCATGGCTGGCGTCACCGACCCCTCGTTCCGGCGCCTGTGCAAGCGCTTGGCCGGCGGACGCTTGGGGATGCTGGTGTCAGAATTTGTCAGCATCGAAGGTCTCACCCGCTTCAACGCCCGCACCTGCGAACAGACCAAGTTCTTCGAGGAGGAGCGCCCCTTCACGGTGCAGATCTTCGGAGCCGACCCCGACCGCATGGCCTGGGCGGCGCGCATGGTGGAGGAGTCCGGGGCCGATGCCGTCGAGATCAACGTGGGCTGCCCGGTACCGCGCGTGGTTAAGCGCGGCGGCGGCTCGGGGCTATTGCGCCAACTGCCGCTCCTGGAGAAGATCTGCCTAGCGGTGACGGCGGCGGTAAAGATTCCGGTGAGCATGAAGGTGCGCATCGGCTGGAGCGAGGAGCGCATCACCCTCTTCGAGACCTTGAAGATCGCCGAAGGCAGCGGCATCGGTCTTTTGGTAGTGCACGGCCGCACCCGCATCCAGGGCTACAAGGGCTGGGCCAACTGGGATCTGATCGGCGAGACCAAGGCCCGCGCCAGCATTCCCGTAGTGGGAAACGGCGACGTGGCCACTTGGCAGGGAGCCGTGGACCGGTTGCGCCGCTACGGCGTCGACGGCGTGTTGGTGGGGCGCGGAGCCATGCACAACCCCTGGATTTTCCGGGACGTGGCCGATTTCTACGCCGGCAAGGAGCCGCAGTCGCCCACCATCACCGAGCAGCGCGAGGTCTTCGCCACCTACCTGGAGCTCCTGCGCGAGGAGATGCCTCAGGAAGGTCGGCAGCTGGGGAAGCTCAAGCAGTTCGCGGCTCGCTCCATGAAGGCCATGCGCGGCGTCAAGGAAGCCCGCTCAGCCATGCTGCGCAGCCAGTCCACCCAGGAATACCTGGATATTGCCAATACCTTCTTCGACCGGCTTGAACAGGAAAAGGGAGCCCTGGACTGGGCTCCCGAGGAGCTGGAGAATCTGAATGGCCGCAACGAGACCGAGGTCGAGTGCGGCAGCCAGTGGTGAGCTAGAGCAAAAGCAGCGTCGGATTTTCCAGGCGGCGCTTGAGAGCCGCCAGGAAGCGCGCTCCGCCCGCCCCGTCCACCACGCGATGGTCGCTGGAAAGGGTGAGACTCATGCGCGTTCCAGGCACGATTTGCCCGCCATGCACTACCGGCACCTCGCGCACCTGCCCCACGGCCAGAATCCCAGCCTGCGGAGGATTGACGATGGCCTGGAAGACGTCCACCCCCATCATTCCCATGTTGGAGACGGTGAAGGTGCCGCCCGTGAATTCTTCGGGCTTCAGTTCGCGGGCCTTGGCACGCTTGCCCAAGGCCTTGGCCTCCAGCGCAATCTGGCGCAGGCTCTTCTGCTCGGCATTGCGGATGGTGGGCGTCACCAGGCCCGATTCTAGGCTCACTGCGAAGGAGAGATGCACGGCCCCGTAGCGCAGGATGTGATCTTCCTGCCAGGCGGAATTGATCTCCGGCTCCTCCACCAGTGCCTGGGCGGTGGCCTTGAGCACCAGGTCGTTGACAGAGATTTTCACCTCGTCACCGCTTGCTGCCAAGGCGGCATTGAGCTGAGCCCGAAGCGCCGCCATGGGGGCGGAGTCCACCTCCACCGTGGTGTAGACGTGGGGAATGGTCTGCTTGCTCTCCGAGAGCCGCCGCGCGATGGTGCGCCGCATTCCCGAAAGCGGGATCTTCTGGTCCTGCGCCGGCGCCGTGACAATTCCTGTCGCAACCGGAGCGCCGCCCGTAACCGGGGCCAGCGGCGCGCGATATCCCTTGCCGCTCACGGCATCCAGTACGTCCTGGCGCACGATGCGTCCCCCAGGTCCAGTGCCCTTCACGTGGTAGAGACTGATGCCCTTCTCGGCGGCGATCTTGCGCGCCAGGGGTGATGCCTTGAGGCGCCCGCCCATGTCGTCCGCCGTGGCCTCGCGAGGCCCGGCGAAGGGATCGGCCACCCCGATCACCTTCGGTTCGCTGTCGGCCTTGGGGGCCGGCACAGGCGCAGCCGGGGCGGCCACGGCACTTTCGGCCGGGACCGGAGCGCGCGCCTCATCAGCCGCCTTGGCGGACTGTTCCTCCTTGGCCACAGCCGCCTGCTGGGAGTTGTTCTTCATGGCCTGAGCCAGAAGCTCGGAGATGTCGTCGCCAGCCTTCCCCAGAATGCAGATGGTGCCGCCCACCGGCACCACGCCGCCTTCGACCAGGGTCTGCTTGAGCAGCACGCCGTCCTCGAAACACTCCACCTCTTGCGTGGCCTTGTCGGTCTCGATCTCGCACAGCATGTCGCCGGCCCGCACTGGATCGTTCTCGTTCTTGAGCCATTTGATGAGCGTCCCCTCCGTCATGGAGTCGGACATGCGCGGCATCAGGATTGCAGTGGCCATCAGGAGAGAACCTCCTTCACCGCTTCCAGGATGCGGCGCTGGTTGGGAACGCATTCGTCCTCCAAGGCCGTAGAAAACGGCATCGGGACGTCGAGCGAAGTGACGCGCAAAATGGGCGCATCCAGGTGATCAAAACAGGATCGACCGATCTCAGCGGCCACCTGGGCCGAGACGCCTCCGAAAGGCTTGGTCTCGTCTACGCAGACCAGCCGTCCAGTCTTGCGCACCGAGCGCGCCACGGTCTCGTAGTCCAGCGGCTTGATGGAGCGCAGATCAATGACCTCGGCGCGGATGCCCTGCTTCAAGAGTTCCTGATTCGCCTCCAGCACCGTCCAGCAGGCGAGGCCGTGGGTGACGATGGTCACGTCCTGGCCGTCCTGCAAAATATTGGCCTTGCCGATGGGCACCAGGTACTCGCCCTCGGGCACCTCGCTCTCGCGCCCGTAGAGCGCCTCGTTCTCGACCACAAGTACTGGGTCTTCATCGCGGATGGCGCTCTTTAGAAGCCCCTTGGCGTCGGCAGCAAAGGCCGGCACCACCACCTTGAGGCCGGGAAAGCTCGCGTAGATGCCTTCCGGAGCGTGGCTATGGGTGGCCCCGATCTGGTGCCCTCCGCCGGAATTACCGCGAAACACGATGGGCACGTGAGTCTGGCCACCGCTCATGTAGCGCATGTTGGCGGCATTGTTCACGATCTGGTCGAAGGCCACGAAGGAGAAGGACCAGGTCATGAACTCCACCACTGGGCGCAGCCCCGACATGGCTGCCCCGATGGCAAGGCCTGAAAAGCCCGCTTCGGAGATGGGAGTGTCGAGGATGCGTTCAGGTCCGAACTTGTCCAGGAGTCCTTTGGAGCACTTGTAGGCTCCGTTGTACTGGGCGACTTCTTCCCCCAAGAGGAACACGCGCGAATCGCGTTCCATCTCTTCCGAAAGGGCGTCGCGCACGGCGTCGCGATAGGCGAGTTTCGACATTTTCTGTCCTTTCAGGCGAAGACGTCGGTGAAGATCTCGGAAGCCGAAGGGTACGGCGAGGCGGCGGCAAACTCGTGGGCCTCAACGACCTCCTGTCGCACAGCCTCTTCCATAGCCTCAAGCTCCGGATCGGCGATGAGGCCTTCCTCTCGGATGTCACGGCGCAGCGCCTCCAAGGGATCGCGGCGGCGATTTTCTTCCACCTCCTCCTTGGTGCGGTAGTGCTGCGGATCCGACATAGAGTGGCCGCGGTAGCGGTAGGTCACAAGCTCCAGGATGGCTGGCAGGCTCTCGCGACGAGCCCGTTCCGTCACCGTCCAAGTGGCTTCTCGCACGGCGTTGAAGTCGTTGCCGTCCACCTGCACCCCGAGCATCTCGTAGCCGGCGGCGCGCTTGTAGAGGTCCACCGGCGCAGCATGGCGCTCCACCGCGGTCCCCATGGAGTACTTGTTGTTCTCGATGGCGTAGACCACCGGAATCTTCCAGAGCTGGGCGAGGTTTAGCGACTCATGGAAGGCACCCTGGTTCACGGCGCCATCGCCCAGAAAGCACACGCAGACTTTGTCCTCGCCGCGGTACTTGGCCGCAAAGGCAAGACCTAGGCCCAGCGGAGTCTGGCCGCCCACGATGCCGTGTCCGCCCCACATGCCCTTTGCCACGTCGAAGTAGTGCATCGAGCCGCCTTTCCCCTTCACCACGCCGGTGGCGCGTCCGTAGAGCTCGGCCATGGCGGG
>DAIPHW010000044.1:0-16719 GCA_036771135.1 Fibrobacterota bacterium
AAACACTTGTCGGTGGCAAAAGTCCCGAATTTCGCGACTTAAATCCCTTCATCGTCTGGCATGACAGCTATGGAGACGGGTATTCTCGCAGCTTCTTTTCCTTGGATTTACGCGTGCAAGGCGGCGAAACTGGCTTTTTCTGGGGACAGATTTCCACCCAGCTGATCAAAAGTCCGATCGGCGAGAACAACTACGACCCGGCGCTTCAAGCCGCCGCCGCCGCCGGATGGTCGAACCAATGGCACCATGCCGGAGGAATGCTCACGGCCAGTGTCGACCTCGCGACTACCACTCCCACCTTCGATAACCATCTGCTGCCACTTTTGAAGATGACCTCCCGACGCCTGTATCGCAGCAACTACCGCAACCAGTTGGAAGCCAACTACGCTGACGTCTACGAAGTCGACTACCCATTGAGCTACCAGCGCGGTCCCGACGCCCTAGATCTCTGGACCCGCGTTGGCTGGAATGCGCCACTGACGTCTGGAGGTAGCCATGGCGGAAGCTTGGAGATCGACATTCTCCAACAGGGTGACGCCTCTCTGGACACCTCTGCCGCCACCTATATCAAGCGCGACTGGCCACTTTCCGGCATTGTGGAAAGGGAGCTGCGCCTCATCTTTGAGACGCATCGCGACTTCGAGAAATTTTGGCGGCTCCAGGCGGGAGTTGGCGCTTCAATTATCCGCAACCTAGACCACAAGAGCGGAAACACCAGTATCTCGCCACTGTGGAACCTAGGGCTGGGCTTCCGCTACTAGGCCAGGAACGCTTCGAAGCGCGACTTCTGGAAAAGCAGCCCGCGCGACCATTCCAAAGGCCCCGGAGACAAGCGCTGTTCGACGCGTCCAGGTGCCCAAGCGTGCTCCAAGGCAAGCGTCGTGGCAAGCACACTTGGAAGATCTACTTCGCCATGAACCGTCTCGACACCCAGCATGCGAAGACCTCCTCCCGGATGAGGCAGGCAAGCATAAAGGTGAGTAGGATCGGCAACGGCGGTTCCACAACTAAGCCATCCGTAACTGGAGGCATCCACGGCCCACGGCATGGCAAGTCGCAGGAGACGAGCCGCAGAAATTCCGGCACCGAATTCATCGAGGAATTCTGAAGAGACAAATAGGTCGTCGGAAAGCAGCACCAATAGGTTTTCGGGAAGCTGAGGAAGCCGGCGCCGCAGCGCCCGGGCCAAATCTCCCCCTTGAAGATCAGAAAGCCGCAGCGGCATAACAACACCGCCTTGCGCCACGCCTTGTTCGTCGAAAAGAGCCGCGGCCACATGGTGTTGACGACCGTGCAGCAGGGCGTGGGAAAGCCCCAGCGTGGGCCGGAGGGACGGACCGCCTAGGCGCCAAGGCGTGCCGCCCGCGACACGGACACATTCCAGGAAGATGGCTCCGATCTGCCCTAAGGCACGAGAAGACTGCGGCTGGGTCAAGAGCGGCGAGCCGGGATCAATATGAATGGCGGTGCGGCTTCCTCCTCCCAAGGAAATGGGAAAGGAACCGGGCAGAGGCTCGGTGGCAAACTGGAAACGAGCCCCCCAGGAGGAGGCCTTCTGATTGAGAAAGAGCGCCAGTTCCCCCGCCAGTTCCTCGTCCTTGGCATCCACAAAGTGGAAGGTGGCCGGGACGGAAGAATCGCGCACCGAAAGACTTCCGTTCAGCGCCTTGCGGTAGTGCTCTCCCAAAGCAACGCGGTTATCTCCGCTGTCGAGCACCCAGGCATCGGGCTCCGAAAGCTCCACCGCTTCGTAACCGACCTCCTCCAAGGCCAGCGGCGAAGTGGCGAATTCGAAACCGGCCTCGATGACGGAAGAACAGGCCACCCAACGGCGCGCGTTTTCGATCAGTTGGCGCGGTTCCAGATCTGGTTGTTCCTCGCCCAAGAGCAGGAACACCGGAGCCGTAGGCGACAAGAGCCTTGCATGGCGTCCCATCTGAATTTGAATGCCTTTGTCGGACGGCTTAGGGAACAGGCCTTCATAGGAGATGCCGTCCTGGGCAAACCAGAAAGTGCTGGGCCGCCCCTTGCGGTCGGCAATAGCCTCAAAGAGAGGGCGGGCATCGATCACGCGCCGCAGCGGATGCATCCACAAGGTCCAGCCGTCTTGGAAAGGGCGCAATTGAAGTTTTACGCCGTCAATGGCCAAGCGGCTGCCTGGCAGAGAACGGCTGCCAAAGGCGACAAAGCGCTCTTGGAGATCGACCCGCTCGCCGGCCGCCGCTAGGGCCTTCAGAAGCAACGTCTCCAGAAGCTGCACCACGCCCCGCTTTCCGCCGGAAAGCGGAAGTTCCCCCGCCGTCGGCTCTCCCAGCCCAATCCCCTGGGGGTCATCCGGTTCCGACAAGGTGAAGACGCGAGGTCCCTGCGCCAAGGGCGCAAGCCACGGATCGTCACGGCGGAGGATTTCCAAAGGAGACGGAGTCTGACGGGAATTTTCCGGAGTCCAGAAGAGGCCTGCGACGGCTTCCTTGGTGAACCGGCCGGAAAAGGCAGTGAGGTAGGAGGACATAGATGGAATATAGGGGATTTTGCCGATCCTGAGACCGCGTTTGCACGCACATCCGCGATCTCTGACGCGGGGCCCCCCTTGGTTGGTACCTTTGCCTATATGATGCTTGAATACGATTCTCTGGTGGCAGAAGTGGACGAAGCACAAGCCATGGAGCGCGTCCACACGGCCAAGCGCGCGCTGGGAAACCGCCTGACCATCCTTGGGCACCACTATCAAGCCGACCCCATCGTATCGGTCTCCGACATCATCGGGGATTCCCTGGAGCTCTCGCGCAAGGCCGCCAAGGTGGATTCGGAGTACATCGTGTTCTGCGGCGTACACTTCATGGCCGAGACCGCCGACATGCTCACCGCCCCGAATCAGCAGATCCTGCTGCCCGACCTCGCTGCCGGCTGCAGCATGGCCGACATGGCCGACGGTCCGCAACTGGAGGCTTGCCTCGCCCACCTTGCGCGGCTGGGAATCGAGATTCTCCCCGTTACCTACGTCAACTCCTCGGCGGCCGTGAAGGCCATCGTGGGACGCCACGGCGGCACCGTCTGCACCTCCAGCAATGCTCCGAAAATTGTCCAATGGGCGCTGGACCAGGGAAAGACGGTACTTTTCGCTCCCGACCAGCACTTGGGCCGCAACACCGCCTACAAACTCGGCGTGCCGCTTTCGCGCATGCCGCTGTGGGACCCTTCGCGCCACGATGGCGGGCAAGCGGACGAAATCTGGAAAAATGCCCGCGTGGTGCTCTGGCAGGGGCACTGCTCTGTGCACACTCGCATGACAATTTCTGACGTGGAGCGGACGCGTCGCGAAGAACCCGACCGCAAGATCGTGGTCCATCCCGAGTGTGTCTTTGAGGTGACCCAGGCGGCAGACCTTGCTGGCGCCACGAGCTTTATCATCCAGACCCTGGAGGCCGCCCCCGCCGGCAGCAAGTGGGCCGTGGGCACCGAGGTGAACCTGGTGGGCCGCATGGCCAAGCGCTTTCCCGAAAAAGACATCGTGCCGCTCTCGCATATCCAGTGCCTCTGCAGCACCATGTTCCGCATCGACCCGTGGCACCTGATGTGGACCCTGGAGAACCTGGTCGCGGGGCATGTCGTCAACCGCATCCAGGTGGACGAGACCACCCGCCGCGACGCCCTGCTCGCGGTGAACCGAATGCTGGAGCTTTCCTGATGCGCCATCTGATGCTGGGGGCCTTCGCGGCCGTCTTGACAATTTCCGTCACTGCCTGCAACGACGAGACAGCCAAAACCCACCCCAAAGCCTCTGCCGCCCCGGTCCGGCCGACAGCCGACACCTTGCGCATCGCCGCCGCCGTGACGCCGGTCTCGTGGCTGGTCTGCCAGGTGGCGGGCGATCCTTGCGCCGCCACCACTCTGGTGCCGCCGGGAGCCAGCGCCCATGCCTTCGAACCCAAACCATCGCTTCTTACGCAGCTATCCACCACGCGGCTCTACTTCTCGAGCGGACTCTCCTTCGAGGAGGCGTGGGTGCCGCGCTTCAAGTCCGGCCTTCCCAGCATGGAGGTCATTATCCTGAAGCCCGTCCAGGCGCTGCCGTCCCAGGAGAAGGGGCACGAGCATTCTGAGCCCTACGACCCGCACGTGTGGTCTTCACCGCGCGCCATGATTCCCTGGATCGACTCCATCGCCTTGGCCCTGGCCACCGCCTATCCGGCCGACACCGCCCGCATCTGGAAGAACCGCGATCTCGTGCGGGCCCGCATGCTGCGGCTGGACACGGCCGTGCGACAGGAATTGGCACCGTTTTCTGGCAAGCGCTTCTACATCAACCACCCGGAGCTCGGCTACCTGGCCCGCGACTACGGCCTGGAGCAGAAGCCCCTGGAGGAAGGCGGCCGCGAGCCCTCGCTCCCCTTCCTGTTCGAAGCCAAGGAGACCGCCAGGCGCCAAGGCATTCGCGCCGTCTTCGTCGAGGAAGCCTACGGAACCCGCACAGCCCAAGCACTGGCCCGCGCCCTGGATGTGCCCGTGGTACCGCTGGACCTCTACGCCACCCCCTACGACTCGGCCATTCTGAAGCTGGCCCGAGCACTCTCCGGACACCTGTGACAGCGGCCTTCCGACTCGACCACGTCGCCGCCGGTTACGGGCCTATCGCCGTGCTAGAGGATGCCAGCATGGAGCTCCCCGTAGGCGGACTTCTGGGGATGATCGGCCCCAACGGCGCCGGCAAAAGCACCGTGCTGCGGCTGCTGCTGGGGACCCTCGCTCCCTTCCACGGCACCGTGGAGGTGCTGGGCACCACGCCGCGGCTGGCCCGCAAGCGGGTCGGCTACGTGCCGCAGACGCTTTCGGTGGCGCGTGACCTGCCGGCCACCCTGCTCGAGGTGGTCACGACAGGATTTGTCGGACTGCTGCCCCCATGGAGGTCCCCGGGAGCTCCCGAGCGCGAGCGCGCCCTGGCCTGGTGCGAGCGGCTGCGCATCGCCCATCTCGCCGGTCGGCGCCTGAGCGAGCTTTCTGGAGGCAAGTTGCAGCGGGCCCTAGTGGCGCGGGCCCTGGTGCGCGAACCGGAGCTGCTGCTCTTAGATGAGCCCACCGCCAATGCCGACGCACGGGCCGAGGCCAACCTCTTCGATCTGCTCTCCGACTTCTCGCGCGACCGCACCACGGTGCTGGTGTCCCACGACGTGGGAGTGCTGTCACGGCACGTGCGCTCGATCGCCTGCGTGGGCGCCGGACGGATCGTTCATCACGACGGCCCCGAGATCCCGGCCCACGCCCTGGAAGACGCCTACGGCTGCCCGGTGGACCTGATCGCCCACGGCCATCCCCACCGCGTCCTTTCGGAACACGAAGGATGCGACCACGATCACGGGGGTGAGGCATGAGCCTCGCCAATCCCTTCCTAATCTCGGCGCTCATCGCCGTGCTCCTGACCGCCATCGCCACCGGCGTGGTGGGAACCCTCTCGGTGGCCAACCGCATGGTCTCCATTGGCGGAGGCCTGGCCCACGCAGCCTACGGAGGCCTGGGACTTGCCTTCCTGCTGGGCTGGACGCCACTTCCCGTGGCCATCCTCTTCACGCTTTTCTTCGCGCTGGCGCTGGCGTGGCTGCAGGAACGGGTCCACGAGCCTTCCGACACCCTTACGGGCGTACTGTGGGCCCTGGGGATGGCCATCGGCATCCTGTGCATCGACCTTTCTCGCCGCTACGCCGGCGACCTCAACGCCATCCTCTTCGGAAGCCTCCTGGCCATTCCCCGTGAAGATCTGGTGGTGCTGGGGATCCTCGACTGCCTGCTGGTGCCCGCCGCCGCCCTCTTTTGCCGCTCGCTCCTGGCGCTGGCGCTGGACCGCGAGTTCGCCGAGGTCTCGGGACTGCCGGTGCGCGCCCTGCGCATCGGCCTTTTGGTGGCGGTGTCACTTTCTGTCGTATTGCTAATGCGAGTGGTGGGCCTCGTGCTGATGGTGGCCCTGCTCTCCATCCCCGGATCGCTCTCGCTGCGCTGGAGTCGAAGCCTGGGCCGCGCCATGCTGCTTTCGGGAGTCCTGACGCTGGTCTTCGGACTCGCAGGACTCTGGCTCTCGTGGCGCTTCGACCTTTCCTCGGGAGCGGCCATCATCGCCGTGGCCGGAGTCGTCTACCTGATCGCTACGCTGCGCTCCAGGAAATAGCGCACGCTCGCCACAGAGCCGCCTTGGAACGAGGGCTCCACATACCTAGCTCCGTCAGGAGCTAATCGACATCCAGTCCGTAGAGTCCGATGTCGCTTTTCTTCCACGGCTTCCCGGGGAGTCGTGGCCCCTTGCCACGCAGCGGCGACAGCGTAGAAAGAGAGTAGGGAGACATCCCGAAAGGAGGATCGGGAGGACGGCGCATGGCCGCCCGCAGCGAATCCTTCCAGGCGAGGTCGCGCGGCGAACCTGCAAAGACGGGATCGCAGCGCAGGTTGTCGTGGGCATCGACCAGAAGTCCCTTCTTGGAACGGAAATCTCCCCACTGGCTGCTTCCCTGCACATCCCCCAGCAGGTTGTTCCAAAAGGCGTTGTGCGAGAGATAGGTGAGCCCGGTGCCGGCAAACCAAGCACCGACGCCGCGGTTATCTACAAAGAGGCAGCCTTCCACGCGAGGGCTTGCCGTCTCGACCCGAAGGCCAGCCGCCAAGCTGTGGGTGATGAGCAAATTGGAAAGTCGCGGCGTAGCCCCCCCGGTGGTGCGCACCCCGATCACGCAGCCAGAAATCAGAGTGGATCGCACCTCGCCGTCGCCACCATGAAACCACAGGCCACGATCGGCCGTCGCAATGCGCGCATAGTCCATGCGCACGCTGCCCAGCACCCGGATGCCAGCCCAGAAGCCGCTTTCGGGCTCGAAGAGCACCGGCTGCCAAGCATTGCCCTCCACCACCAGCCGCCCTTCCACCACGATCTCCACCGGGCCGCCGCCAGGACGGCAGCTGTCAGACGGAGGGATCTGGACCCGCGTACCCGCTTCAAGCCAGAGCTCCTTGTCCTTCGGGATGCGCAGGCTCCCGCGCAAGCGCAATAGCGGGCCTTTCCAGGTGACGCTGCGTTCGACGTCGCCGCAGATTCCTCTCGGGCCGGCTCGAACCGCCGCATGGCTCGCAGGCGCGGCCGCTGCGGCTGCAGCTTTGTGGGCATGTGCACCGGAACCGGCACAAAGGAGAACGCTGACAAAAACTGACGAGACAAGCGAGAACATGGCCTCAAGCATAGCACGGAGGTTGCACTCAAGCAATGTGAGAACAAAAACATTGCCCCAATTTTCACTTGCTCTTTTGAGCAGTTCCGTATAGATTCTTGTTCATGGAACGAGCGATTCAAGCAAGCATCTCCAGCCTACGACGCCCTCAGCGCCGTTATGCCGTGGTCCATATTCCTGAGGTGACGGCACGTCTCCTGGAAGGTTTGCGCCCTGAGCTCTGCACTCGTCCTTTTGTGCTGCCCGCTCCCGATGCCCCTGAGGCCATCGGTGTGACCGGCCTGGCCGCCTTCAGCTGCGGCCTGCGCCGTGGCGATCTGCTCACCGAAGCGCGCCGCCAGCATCCCGACCTCCTGGTACTAGAACCTCCCGAAAGTCTCTTCGACACCCTGCGCGGAACCCTACGCGAAGTCTTCGAATCCTTTGCGCCAGAGGTGAGCGAATTCTCGCTGGGCGAATGGGAACTTGACCTCACCGGCTGCGAACGTCTAGTCAAGGGGCTCTGGGAAGACTGGGAATCCCGTCTGCGCGGAGCCTTGCAAGAACATCTGGGTCTGGATGATGTCCATCTCGCCATAGCCGGTACTCGCATTGCCGCCCGCTTGCTTGCCCGGGGTACAGCCAGCTCACACTGTCCTCCTGGCGAAGAGTCTGTGCGCCTTGCCCCCCTCCCCCTTGGCGTCCTTCCTGACCTATCCGAGGCTTTGCAGGCAAAATTGACTCGTCTGGAGCTGCGCACTCTAGGGGACTTGGCGCGGCTTCCTCGTCGTTTCCTGGTGCGTCGCTTTGGTCCCATCGGAGAGCGCCTCTGCACCCAAGCTCGCGGCCTAGACCTGGCACCGGTGGAGCTGCCGTTCCCGTCCCTGCCGGCTCCAGAGCTTCCCGCGGAATCCGAACTGGAGCTCTTCGCTGAAACCTACGATGCCCCCCTTCCCCCTCCGGTGACGTCCGTCACACCGCGTCGTCGCGCCCCTCGCGTCTGGAAAGGCCGCGTGGCCGCCTAGATCAGGTGCAATAGGGACTCGGGATATTGGGCATGTTGGTAACGACACGCCAACGCCCTTATCGCTTTAGGCGATGTGTACCAAGTCGCCTTCACCGAGCCAGGCTTCCAATTCCAAGCACGCTTGATTGGAGAGGCGGATGCAGCCGTGCGAAACGGGCTTTCCAAGATCGTCTTCATGGTTGGTGCCATGCAAGTAGATGTAGCGCTCGAAGGAATCGCAGCCAAGTCCGCGATTGTGGCCTTCTTCCAGGCCTTCGAGGCGAAAGATGCGGGTAAGGATCAAGTCCTCGTCGCACGCCCCCCCATCCCACAGACAGACCGGCTCGCGGGAAGAAAAGCGCATCCCTAGCGGCACCCCGCGACCGATCACCGTTGCGACCCGATGCCAGCCGGTGGGTGTGCCACCGGAGCCTTCGCGACAACTGGCGCCTACGGCGGCCGTCGAAACGATCGCCTGGTAACGCAAACGACCATCTTCCCAGAGGCGCAGGCATTGAGCCTCCAGGGAGATCAGAGCTAGACGCAAAGGGCTACCAACCGTGATGCTCAAGGTAGTGCTGGGCGTCCAGGGCCGCTACGCAGCCCGATCCGGCCGAGGTAATGGCCTGCTTGTAGGTCGGGTCCTGCAGATCGCCGGCAGCAAAGACGCCCTCCACCGAGGTAGCCTGACCGCGGCCTTGGCACTGCACGTAGCCCTTGGCGTCGAGCGCTACCTGATCGGCAAAGAGCTCGATGTTGGGGCGGTGGCCGATAGCCACGAAGGTGCCGTCCACCTTGAGGATCCGCTCCGAACCATCCTTGGCGTTCTTCAGGCGCAGTCCCGAAAGGAGCTTCCCGTCGCCCAGGAATTCCTCCACGGTGTACGGAGTCACCAGTTCGATCTTGGCATTTGCCTTGGTGCGTTCAACCATTACCCGCGAGGCGCGGAACTCCTCGCGACGGTGTACCAGGTAGACCTTGGCGGCAAAATTTGTCAAAAAGTTTGCCTCTTCCATGGCGCTGTCGCCGCCGCCCAGCACTGCCACCGTGAGCTTGCGGTAGAAGGCGCCATCACAGGTGGCGCAGGTGCTGATGCCCTTGCCGTAGAGGTATTCCTCCTCGGAAGGAATTCCCACCTTCACTGATGAAGCGCCGGTGGCCAGGATCACGGTGCGGGTCTCGTAGAGCGTCTCCCCCACCCAGACCTTCTTCACTTCGCCCGCGAGCTCGAGCTTTGAGGCGTTGTCAGTCACGAAGCGCGCACCGAACTTCTCGGCCTGGGCGCGCATGTTCATCATGAGTTCCGGCCCCTGGATCCCCTGCGGAAAACCCGGAAAATTTTCCACCTCAGTGGTGTTCATGAGCTGGCCCTGCGGCAGATACCCTTCGATGCACAGAGGGGAAAGCCCAGCGCGGGAGGCGTAGAGACTGGCGGTGAGTCCGGCAGGGCCCGAGCCGACGATGATGATGCGTTCCATGAGATGTCTTCCTTTCAAAAGGCAGCAAGTTACTTGGGGAGATTCCCGGAGGCGATGTGGAGGGTGCGCACAGGGAACGGAATATCGATTCCTTCCTTGGCAAAGCGATCATGCAGACGGCGCAGGAACTCGTGCTTCACCAGGTACTGGTCCTTGAACTCGCGCACCCGCAAACCGGCATTGAATTCGACCGCGCTGTCGCCCAGGGCCGTGATGCGAAAGCTCGGCTCGTGAGCAGGAACGCCGCCCTCCACCTGCGTCATCACTTCGCGCGCCACCTCCAGCACCACCGCCTCCACGCGGGAAAGGTCGGAGCCGTAGGCGCAGGAGGCCGCCACGGCGAGGCCCATGTCGCGCTCCGGGGCGTGGTAGTTGGTGACCACGGCAGCAGCCACGCGAGCGTTGGGGATCAGGATGAGATTGCCAGGCAGCGAAAGGATGGCGGTATGGCGCCAAGTGATGTCGACCACCCGCCCTTCTTCGCCGGAGTCCATGCGCACGTAGTCGCCCGGCACGATCTTGCGCGCCGCCAAAAGTTGGATTCCCGAGAAGAGGTTGGTGAGCATGGGCTGCAGGGCCAGAGCCGTGGCCAAACCGCCGACGCCCAGGGCCGTAAGCAGCGGAGCAATGGAGATACCCACCGACTGCAGCGCAATGAGGACGCCGAGCACCCACATGGCGCCTTTGGCCAAATTCCGAAGAATGGAGGTAGAGGAGCCGATGCCTTCCACCTTGGGGGTGTAGAGCTGCACCATGCCGTCGGCCACGCGCGCCACCACGAAGGTGGCCGAGAGCACGAAGAGCACAGTCAGCCCCTTTTCTGTGAGCGCTAGCGCCGAGGCTTTGAGCGGCACATAGCCCAAGGCTGTATGCACGCCAGCCAAAAAGCCGAGCACGATGGGCAAGCCCTTGATGGCGGCAATCAGGATGTCGTCGCCTTCCCAAGCGGTGCGGGTGGCGATGCGCTCCAGCCACTTGACCACAATGCGGTCCACCACAAAGCCCAGGAAGGTGCTCCCCGCCACGATGGCGACGGGAATCAGGAAAGTGTCGAAGAGCGCGTGCAGAAGCAATTGGATTCTCCCGAAGAGGGTTCCGTGGATATGCTAGCAAGATACCAAAAGGACCCCGACAGACGCCGGAGTCCTTTGACAGAAAATGTCAGGGACGGCTCAGAGCAGGCCGCGGAACTGGCGCAGGAAGCGGCCATCGCCCGCCGAAAGCAGGAAGATGTCCTTGGCGCCGTGGCGCAACATGGCCATGCGATCCAGGCCGAAGCCGAAGGCGAAGCCCTGGAACTCGTCGGGATCGACGCCGCAGTTGCGCAGCACCGCCGGGTGGATCATGCCGCAGCCGCCCACTTCCATCCAGCCGTCGCGGTCGAGGCCCGCCGAGCGGCAGTCCACGTCCATCTCAGCCGAGGGTTCGGTGAAGGGAAAGAAGCTCGGACGGAAGCGCAGCGTCACATCAGGACCAAACATGGCCTTCATCATGGCGTCGAGCGTCGCCTTGAGGTTGGCGTAGTTGGTGGTCCGATCGACCACTAGCACTTCGATCTGGTGGAACATCGGCGCGTGGGTGGCGTCGGCGTCGCACCGGTAGACCGGGCCACAGTGCAGCAGACGGAAGGGTGGCTTCCGATCGCACATGGCGTGGATCTGGTAGTTCGAGGTGTGGGTGCGCAGCACTACCGGCTCTTGCCCCGCTTCGCGGCGCAGGAAGAAGGTGTCCTGCATGTCGCGGGCCGGGTGGTCATCAGGGACGTTCAAGGCCGAGAAGTTGAACCACTCGGTATCGAGCTCCGGCGCATCGGCCACTTCAAAACCCATGGATCCGAAAAGATCCAGGAGCTCATCGCGCATGGCCTGCAAAGGGTGGAGCGTGCCCGGTTCGGCGCGTTCACCGTCCAGGGTGACATCCAGCGTCTCAGCGGCCAGGCGCGCCTGCAGCTTCTGCTCGCGCAGCACCGCTTCGGCCCCGCTCAGGGCAGCTTCGACCTCTTCGCGCAAGGCTTGCACGGCGGCTCCAAAAGCGGGCCGAGCATCTTGCGGAAGCTTTCCGAGATTCCGCATGAGGGCGGGAATCTCGCCTTTCTTGGAAACGAAACGGGCCCGCAACTGCGCGAGATCGTCCTCGGCCAGCTCTGCTAGAGAGCGGGACGAGGCTTCCCACGCGGCGCGGGCCGCCTCAACTTCCGGGTGTGCCGACAGGCTCACGCCGCCTTCACGATCTCCGCGATCTTCTGGAAGGTCGCAAAGTCGTTCAGGGCAAGATCCGCCAGAACCTTGCGGTCCATCTGGATGTTGGCCTTGACCAGGCCAGCCATGAAGCGACTGTAGGACACGCCGCACAAACGCGCGCCGGCGTTGATACGAACGATCCAGAGACGACGGAACTGACCCTTGCGGTCACGACGATCGCGGTAGGCGAACTGACGAGCGCGGTCCACGGCCATCTTGGCCAGCTGGAACACGTTCTTCTTGCGGCCGAAGTAACCCTTGGCGGCCTTCAGTAGCTTCTTGTGGCGACGCTTGGTGGCGACGTTTGGTGCAGATCTAGGCATTTTTCAGACTCTTCTTGCGTTTTCGGTGTGTAAGCGGTGACTATGCGTAGGGCAGCATGAACGCAACGCGGTGCGTATCGCTGGAGTCGACATAGTCGCCCTGGCGAAGACCGCGCTTGAGCTTGTGGCTCTTGTTCTTCTGCAAATGGCGCATCTTGGTCTGCTTGCACTTCACGAGTCCACTCGCTTTAGTACGGAAACGCTTCTTGGCGCCGGTATGGCTCTTCATCTTAGGCATTCTCAACTACCTCTACTTCGTCGGTTGAAGTGGTTTGGGAGAGGTCGGGGGTTGCCGGCTTCTCCTCAGAGGGAGCGGCACCAGCAAGCTTTTTCTTGGATTTCGTTGGAGCAAATAAGATGGAAAGCATGCGGCCTTCCATGTTGGGACTCTGTTCGACAACCGCGATATCAACCAGATCTTTTACCATCCGGTCGAGAATGCGGCGTCCATAATCCATGTGGGCCATTTCACGCCCACGAAACACAATAGTAGCCTTGACTTTGTTCCCCTCATCGAGGAACTCCAGCGCCTGGCGCAGACGATATTCATAGTCGTGCTGGCCGGTACGCGGGTGATACTTCAATTCCTTGATCTTGACGATGTGCTGCTTGGACTTGGAGACCTTGTCCTTCTTAGCAAGCTCGAAGCGATATTTGCCATAGTCCATAATGCGACACACGGGCGGGCGGGCCATGGGGGCCACTTCGACGAGGTCGAGCCCCTGCTCCTGCGCCATCCGCTTGGCATCGATGGTCGCAACCACTCCGATCTGCTGTCCGTCCACTCCCACAAGCCGCACCTCATGGATGCGGATCATGTCGTTGACGCGTGTGCGGTTTTCCTGGTTGGGCAGCTCGAAAAAGCCTCTATGCAAGGAGTCTCCCGTGAGTGGTGGACAAATCGGATGCAGGTCCATGTTCAGACCTGCAGTTCAAGGACATGCAATGATAGAAAAAACTTCCGTCAAGGGGGAGTGTCCCTATTGCATTGAAAACAGATATTGCCATCTTCTTTCGAATCAAGGCGCATGCGCCAGGCGCGGATCGCTTATGAAGGCGATTTTGACCAGTCCAGCGCGAGCCGCGGCCGCCAGGACGCGGGCCACCACCTCATAGGGAATCTTGGCATCGGCGTGAATGCGCAGTCCCGGCTGCGGATCGCGGCGCGCCTCGGCTTTTAAGTGTTCAAAAAGAGCCGCCGTATCCACCTGGGTGCCGTTCCAGAGGAGCGAACCGTCAGCGCGAATTCCTAAGGCCACATCATCGCGGTCGGACGGAGCGGGGTGGCTTGCCGCCTTGGGCAGGTTGATCTTCACCGCATGAGTGAGCAGCGGAGCTGCCACGATGAAGATCACCAGAAGCACGAGTAGTACGTCGATGAAGGGAACCAGGTTGATCTCCTGGCGCAGTTGGCGCTGCGAGCGGCCCATGCCTTGGCCGACCATCAGCCGTTCCTGCGCGGAAAGATTTTCTCCTGCAGCGGGCGATGGCCGGTGGCAAACCAGGCGAAGAGCGTTTCAGAAAAGCCCTCGAGCCCCGCCACCACCATCCGCTGGGAGCGCAGGATGGCGTTGTAGCCCAAGAGCGCCGGGATGGCCACGGCGAGCCCAATGCCGGTCATGATGAGCGCCTCCCCCACCGGGCCCGCGACCTTCTCAAGCCCGCCTTCGCCGGTGAGGCCGATGGCCACCAAGGCGTGGTAGATGCTCCAGACGGTGCCAAAGAGCCCCACGAAGGGAGCCGCCGCGCTCACGGTAGCGATCAGGGTGATTCCCGACTCAAGCCCCTCCTCTTCGTGCTCCACGGCATTGCGCAGCGCCGAAGCCACCCATTCGTCGGGCGCCGAGAGCGGGAAAAGCGCCTCGCCGGACGGATCGTGAAAACCACGCGCCGCCGCGAGACCTTGGCGAGCCACCCGTCCGAAGGGCTCGTCCTCGCTCCACTCCCCCACCAGCAGCGAAAGCGAAGGAAGGTCGCGACAACTCTTCAGGCGCGTCAGGAATTCCTTGCGACGTCCTTTGAGGCGCATGAGTTCCCAGGCCTTGCGCACGATCACGATCCAGCTGCCCACCGACATGAGGAGCAGAATCGCGAGCACGCCGCGGCCGACGAAGTCCAGTTGAGACAGAAAATGGTGAAACCCGAAAGCCTCGTTCATCACGGCCTCCTCAGGGAGAAGCGAATGGGAATGACCACCCAGCCCGAACGAGCCTTAGTTCCCGTGGAAGCGGGACGAAACTTCCAGCGGCGCACCACCGCCACCGCCGAGCGATCCAGCCGCTCGTGCCCCGAACTCTTCTCTAGACGCACCTCCAGCGGCAGCCCCTGGGCATCCACCAAGGTCCGCACCAGCACGCGTCCTTCCTCGCCCAGAAGACGCGAGGCCAGCGGGTAGTCGGGGGCTGGATTTGTCAGGTAGTCGGCATCCTGGGCGGTGCGATCGTCGTCATTCCCGCCTCCGGCAACATCTCCGGCGGGCCCCTGAGAAGCGCTCGGGGAAGGCGCATCCAGGGACGCCGTGGAGACCGGTTCGCTGGGAGCCGGAGCCACCGACTCGGTGGAGGCCGGGGTGCTCGGCACATCCTGGGCAGCCACTACGGCCGGAGCGGGGCTGGGCGGCGTAGGCACTAGGGCCGGCGCCATGGGCAGGGGTTCGGGGGCGTTTTCGGGAGAGGCGGCTGGCGGCTCAGGAGCCGCCTCGGACGGCGGAAGTTCGAGCCACTTCACCTCAATGGGGGCAACTGGCGGTGGCGTGGAAGTGCTCTCTAGTTGCGAAAGCGTCCACAAGGCCACGGCGTGGGTTCCGATCACAAGCGCGGCGATCAGCCAGACAGAGCGATCTTTCCCGAGCTGCGGCGTACGATTTTTGTCTTGGCGGCGGACTGGCAAGGCGGCCTTCCAGCGCAAGTCCATGGCAAGGCTTGTCATCGGCACACCTCTCCGATGCTCGCCAGGCTCTCCGAAAAGAAGCTCGGACAGTTTTCAGAAAATTCAGAAAAGCGCGGCAGGCAGGTGCGCACCAATTTGCCATCGAGATTCACCTCGACCACCCGCACGTCGATGCCGTAGACGTGGCGCAGGGCAGATTCTGTCACCACCTCCTCGGGACTCCCGAGCGCCAGGAGCCGTCCGGACTTCATCAGCGCCACGCGGTCGGCGCACAGGAAGGCGTGATCGGGAACGTGGGTGGTCATCACCACCCCGAGCCCCTCCCCCACCAGCCCCTTGATGCACTCCAGCACCCGGATCTGGTTGCCGAAGTCGAGGTTGGAGGTGGGCTCGTCCATTACCAGGAGCTTCGGCTCCTGGGCCAGAGCGCGGGCCACCAGGACCATCTGCCGCTCGCCGCCGCTCACCTCGGTGTAGGGGCGATCTCCCAGGTGGGCGATGCCGAGGCGTTCCAGGAGTCCTTGGGAGATCTCGAAGTCGCGCGGCCCGGGGGCCTGGAAAAGTCCCAAATGGGCGGTGCGCCCCATGGCCACCACATCGCGCACCGGAAAGGGAAAAGGCGGCGTATGGGACTGCGGCACATAGCCGATGGTGCGGGCGATGCGGGAGAGCGGGAGCTTGCGCACGTCTTCGCCCTCCAGCCGAATGGAGCCCGAGAAGAGCTCCAGGAAGCCGAGGATGGTGCGGAAGAGGGTGGTCTTGCCGCAGCCGTTGGGCCCCAGCAGGCAGAAGAATTCGCCCGCGTGAAACGAGAGGCTGATGTTTTCCACCACCGGGGTCTTGCCATAGCCGCAGGTGGCAGCCTGAACGTCCAGGAGAGGAGCGTCGCAGCGCTGCGCGTCATGGCCATCTTCCACCGTGAACATGCGACCTCCCTTCGCGAAAGCGTTGGTGCTTTCCGAAAAAAAACGTCGTTCCTCCGGTGATCCGGTCGGCCGCTGCGGGAACGTCCCGCGCGCACTTTAAAAGCAAAGCGCGGGCCACGTCGCCTAATCATGGCACAGGAGCCAAGCGCCGCGCGGAGATATCACGCCGCGGTAACTTCGCCACAAAAGTTACCGAAAAGTGTCAAATGTGGTGCCGCTTCGCAGACATCACCCCGCCTCAACAATGGACAGGAGCACCACCAATACGGGCACCCAATGCCTTACCATCCTGAGACACGCAAGGCCATTTCGCCGAAAGCCAGCCGCGGAGCCTCGGCCTAATCGGGGGGGGCAGGGCGGAGCGCCTACAAACCCAGTTCAAGCAAATACCGCCAAAACCACAAAGTGGCACCAGACAGAATTTGGCACCCCACGCGCCAGGGATGCCGCCCGCAGGGACGGGACACCCGCCCATTCACCGACGTAGGGGCGAGGCATGCCTCGCCCTACAAACAAGATTGGACGGGGGCCCGGCAGGCAGCCCGGTGCCCCGTAGGGGTCGGGCATGCCCGACCCTTACGGGGCAGGCGCCCAGACATGAGCGGCTACACCCAGCTCTTCTTGCCCCGCGACATGAGCCACAGGAAGAAGGGCGCTCCGATCAGCGAGGTGA
>DAIPHW010000045.1:0-2165 GCA_036771135.1 Fibrobacterota bacterium
GAGCCGCGCAAGGCCGGCGCGCGAGCGGTCCATGGGGACGCCCCGCCAGCGGATCTCGCCGCGATCGGGGGCGAGCAATCCGTCGGCAAGCTGCAGCAGCGTCGACTTGCCCGAGCCGTTCCCCCCCAGGAGGGCGATGGCCGCCCCCTGTTTGACAGAAAACGTCACAGCCTCCACGGCATTTTCCCGCAGGGCAGGAAAACGCGCCGAAAGCCGGGCGCCGTTCGGGTAGGCGTAGCCCACCCCCTCGAAGGCAAGTAGCTCAGAGTCCAAGGCGCCTCCTCAGACCAAAGATGCCCGCAGCCAGGAGCAGCGGCAGCAGGATGGCCGTCGCCAGCGCCGCCGGACGGACAGCCAAGGCCTCGTCCCAGTAGATCACCTCGCCCTCCAGGGCGCCCCGCGAGGCGAGTCCCTCCTCCAGGCGGCGGGAATGCTCCAGCGCCCGCACGAAGAGGGCGGCCATCCCGAGCGAGAGGCACTGCATCCCGGAGCGGATCCCGTTCCAGCCGCCGCGGCAGGCAAGCGCCCGGCGCAATTTCCCGAAGCCCTCGTCCAAGAGGAAGATCTCGCGGTGCACCAGCGCGAGGAGGTCGGTGAGGACAACCGGAGTCCGCAGCCGCCGCAAGAGCGTGAGGAGCCGCGGGAACGGGGTGGTGAACACCAGCAGCAGAGTGGCCGAGAGCGTCCCCACGGCGCGGGTGCCGGAAAGCACTCCCACGCGGAAGCCCGCCGGGTCCCAGGCAAGCGCAAGGGGACGCCAGTGGACGGCGACAGAAAGTGGCAAAAGGGAGGTGACAGCAAATCCTGATGCGACAAAAAGAAGGCGCAGGTAGCCGCCCATGGGAACACCGGAGAGCCGCGCGATCAGGAGCGCAGCCAAGAGCACTGCGATTCCCGCCAAGGGCGAGGGGATCGCCAGGGCGCAAAGGCCAAGGCCCGCGCACAGGACGCAGGTCTCCAGCGTGCGCTCCCGCAAGCGCGAGAGGCAGGCGCTTTCCTCGATGCTATGCATTCCCGTCCTTGCCCTGACGTCGGCCGCGCCAATAGCCCAAGGCATAGCAGAGCGCTCCGGCCCCGACAGCCGACTGCAGCCCAAAAAGCAGGCTTTCGATCTCCCCGCTGGGCGGCTCCCAGAGCGGCTTGAACCAGGGCTTATAGTTCGGGTCGATCTTGCCGATGGCCTCGCAGGCCTGGTCGTCGCTGCCCCCGAAGGCCTCGCCCGTGGCGGGTTTGGAGAAGGCAAGCGCAAATACGGCCATGGCCACCGTTCCGCCCAAGAGGAGTCCGTTTCTGAGATTTCCGTTCATGCCTTTCCTCCCAGCACCGCAAAGCGCTCGTCGTCGCCCAGGTGGCTCCTAAGCAGATTTATGACAAATACCGTCAAAAGCCCCTCGCTTATGGCTAGCGGCACCTGGGTGGGCACGAAGATCAGGAAGAACTTGGCTGCCGAGGCCGCCGTCCCGCCCTGGGCCGCCGGAAAGGCAAGCCCCAGTTGGAAGGAGGTGACCATGTAGGTGACCAAGTCAGAAATTGTCGCAGCGAAGAAGATCGCGACCCCAGAAGGCAGGCGCACCTTGACCGAAAGGCGGTGGACGCCCCAGGCCGTGAAGCTCCCGGCGATGGCCATCGAGAAGGCGTTGGCCCCGAGCGTCGTGAGCCCGCCGTGGGCCAGGAACAGCGCCTGGAAGAGCAGCACAATAGTCCCGAGCACCGACATGGTGGAGGGGCCCAAGAGCACCGCCCCGAGGCCGATGCCGGTGGGGTGCGAGCAGCTTCCCGTGACCGAGGGCAGCTTCATGGCCGAGAGCACGAAGGCAAAGCCCGCGCAGGCGCCCAGGAAGAGCTTCCCGGAGGGGTTCTCGCGGGTCCAGCGAGAAAGTTTGTGAAGGCCGTAGGCAACGCAGGGCGTCGACACGACGAACCAGCCGATGGCGTGTTTGGCTGGCAGATAACCTTCCATGATGTGCATTGCTGCCTCGTTCCGCCGCACAGATCCAGGTGCGACTTTAATGTCCGGATCGCCGCCGCGTTTGCGATGGCACCTTCGGGCAGGTCTCCTGGCTCGGGGTCCGTTGTCCGCCTTCCCGGGATCTCTCCCAGTGGCTTTCTGGACATCGGTTGCGACTTCCGTCGCGCCCCTTACAGTGGCTGGTCCGCTGCCGATT
>DAIPHW010000045.1:2265-13756 GCA_036771135.1 Fibrobacterota bacterium
GGCGGGTGTCCCGGGCTATCGCCGGCATCCCTGGCGCAGTGGGTGCCGAATCAGCCCTTGCGACGTCTTTTGGCGGAAGCGGAGCAGTCGGGGCAGAGGCCCTGGAAGGTGATCTCGTGGGATTCCACCACGTAGCCCTGGGGCAGGCCTTCGGCGTGCAGATGGAACGGGCAACCCTCTAGGTCAAAGACCTTGTCGCAGCTTCGGCAGTGGAAGTGGTGGTGGTGCCCGAGCTCGGCGCGCTCGTAGCGCACCGTGCCGTCGGCGAAGGTGACCGCGCGAATTCTGTCAGATTCCGTCAAAAGCTTCAGGGTGCGATAGACTGTGGCGATTCCCACCGTCTCCTCCCCCGCGTTCACCTTTTCCAAGAGCTCCGGCACCGAAAGCGGCCCCGCAGAGTTCTCCAGGAGCTCGACCAGCGCCTCGCGCTGACGCGTGCGCCGCGTTCCCAGCGGGGCGTTCTCGGAAGCTGTAGATCCGGCCATTACCTAAAGATAGGCTTGCTTCTTTTTGATCTTGCGTTATCATTATCAAAAAAGGAGTACTTGCCATGAAAAGAGCCACATGCTTCACTTTTACCTTACTCGGGGCAACCATCCTGCCACAGGCACAGGCCCTAGCAGCCTCTGATTCGATCAGTCTCACGGCACTGTCCGCCCGCGATTCCGTCGCCGCGCCTGCCCACATCGACGCCTCCAAGACCACGGTGGTGCGCGGCAGGCGACACAACCTCGAGCGCGAGGGCATACTCTCGCAGGCCATCCAGCCAACAAGCGTGGTCACCCAGGAAATCCTGCAGTGCCGCAACGCGGCAAATCTCACCCAGGCCGTCTCCGGAGAACCGGGTGTGGACGTGCTCACCGGTTGTTCCATGTGCGGCTTCAAGCAGGTGGAGGTGAACGGCCTCGGCCCCGAGCGCACCACCGTGCTGGTGGACGGCCTGCCGCTCTACTCCACCATCTCGGGCTTCTACGGGCTCGACGGCCTGACCACCGCAGGCCTTGCCGACATCGAAGTGGCGCGCGGTCCAGGCGCCTCGCTGCTTGCCCCCGGCGCCATTGGCGGGGCCATGGATGTGCGCCTGCAGGATCCCGTAAAGCCCTTTGTCTCTGCCGACCTCGCCGCCGGCGACCACGATTGGCGACGCCTCTCCTTTGCTGCCGGTTCTCCCCTAGAGGACGGCTCCCTGGGCATCTTGGTGGCCGGGCATTTCTACGGACAAGGCCAGAGGGACGCCGACGGCAACGGCCTCAGCGAGTCCCCCTCGCTCAAGGACGAAAGCGGCATGATCCGCTTAAACGGCAGCGTCTTCGGGGACTGGAACTGGAACGCCCGCGTGCTCCACAGCAGGAGCGAGGTCTTCGGCGGCGTGATAGGCGCCTCGCCCCAGAGCGTGGCCGCCTCCGACACGACAGGAATTGTCTTTACAGGAAACGACGTCCGCAACGCCTACGCGGGAGGCCTTGCCGCCACCACCGAATGGGTGGAGACGACCCGCGACGAAGCCGCCGGAAGCCTTTCATGGAGTCCCGAGGATCTGGGAATCTGGCAACTGCGGGGCGGCTGGGTAGCAAGCCGCCAGGCATCGCTCTACGAGAACGACGCCGACTACGCCAATCGCGACCACCTCACGACCGGAGACGCCCGCTGGCAAGGACGCGCCGGGGCCCACACCCTCACCGTGGGCTTTGACGGCACTTACGAAGAGATGACGTCGAGCTCCATCCACTACTACCAGAACTTGGGCATGGTTCCCGATGACTTCAATGCCACCTTCCTGGGAGGCTACGCCCAGGAGGTGTGGAACTTCGGCCACCAGCGTGACCTATCGCTGGCCGCGCGGTTTGACAAGGCCGAGGTGCAGTGGACCGCCAAGAGCGACAAGGCCCAGATCGACGACGGCCTCTTGAGCCCCCGGGCGAGCCTGCGCTGGGAATTTCTGGAGGGCCTGACGGCCCGCCTCTCGGCCGGACGCGGCTGGCGCGCCCCGCTTACCTTCTTCGAAAGCGACCATGGCCTCCTGGACAACGGCTACGGCATCGACGTCAAGAAGCTCGAGAAGGCCTGGGGCAGCGGCCTTTCGCTCGCCTATGAGCGCCCGAACTGGAACCTCCAGGCCGGCGCTTACGGGACCATGGTGCAGAACCTCGCCTACATCGACGACGCGGGGGACATGCCTGTGCTGCGCAACGACAGCGCCGAGCTGCCGTTCCTTTCGCTGGACCTGGAAGGCGGTTTCCAGCCCTGGACGTGGCTGCAGCTGGGCCTTGGCATTCAGCACCAGGAACTGCCCGACCGCTACAAGTCCCACGTCGCCGTGGCCGCCGTGGAAACGCGGGTGGACGGAAACCTCCGCCTCACGGCCGGACCGGCCAAGCTCTACCTGGACGCCAGCTGGACGGCCCCGCGCGACCTCAAGGCCTACGGCTACAGCGATCAGTACAACGTCTACGACGCCGCCACCGGCACGGCATCGAGCCCCAAGCGCACCCACGCCCCGGGCTTTGCGGTGGTGAACCTGCAGGCAAGCTGCCAGGTCCGCGGGCCACTGGAAGTCTACGCCGGTGCCGACAATCTGTTTGACTACACCCAGACAGTTTCTGGCAGCGACAGCCCGCTCTTTTGGGACAAGGACGGCGGCTACGACGTGTCCCACATCTGGGGCCCCTTGCGCGGTCGGCAAGCTTACCTGGGCCTGCGCTGGAAGTCCTGACGTGCGCCCCGTCCGTCCTGCGGTCAATCACGATGCGCCGCGCATCCATCAAGGAGATCCGATGATGCCCTTCTGCCGCTACCACAGCCTCCCAAAGCGGGCCGTTTGCCCGCTTCTCGCTGGTCTTTCGCTCCTCTTTGCCGGCTGCAAGCCGCCGGAAACCGCCAAGGAGAAGGTCGTTCTCTGCTCCTTCTACCCCATGTACATCGCCAGCCTCAACATCGCCCAAGGGGTTCCGGGAATCAAAGTGGAGGACATGACCGGCCTCCAGACCGGATGCCTGCACGACTACCAACTGACGCCCCGCGACATGGAGCGCCTTGAGACCTCGTGGGCCTTCGTGGCAAACGGCGGCGGCATGGAGGCCTTCCTCGGCGACCTAGCGCGCCGGCAGCCGAATCTCCACGTGATCGAAGCCAGCCGCGGCATCCCCCTCATCAAGGGGGACGGCGAGGAAGGGGACAATCCCCACGTGTGGGTCTCGATCTCCGGGGCCATGGCCCAGGTGCAGAACATCACCCAACAACTTTCCTCCATCGACACGGCCCACGCCGCCCTCTACCGCGCCAACGCGGCGCGCTACCTCGCGCAGCTCGATTCGCTGCGACGGCGCATGCACCGGGAACTCGACACTCTACCCGGACGTGAGATCATCACCTTCCACGAGGCATTCCCGTACTTCGCCCGCGAGTTCGGCCTCAAGATCGCGGCCGTGATCGAGCGCGAACCGGGAAGCGAGCCGAGCGCCGCCGAGCTCGCCCGCACCGTGGAGATCGTGAAGATCCATAAGGTGAAGGCGCTCTTCGCCGAGCCGCAGTACCCCGCCAAGGCGGCCCAGACCGTCGCCCGCGAGACGGGCATCCCGGTGCGCACGCTGGACCCGGCTGTAAGCGGGCCACTCGATCCCGACGCCTACCTGAAGGCCATGGAGAGGAACCTCGTCGTACTGCGCGAAGCCCTCTCCCAAAAATGACGGAATTTGTCTCGACGGATTCCGTCTGTCTGCGCGCCAAGGGCCTGCGGGTGCTGGTCGACGGGCGTACGCTGCTCGAGGGGATAGACCTTGAGGTGCGCCGCGGCGAGGTCCTCGCCGTCACCGGCCCCAACGGAGCCGGCAAGACCACGCTCTTGCGGGCCATCCTGGGCGAGCTTCCCTGGGAAGGGGAACTGAGTCGCACCGGAAGCCTCGGCTACGTGCCGCAGCGCCTCGCCTTCGACCCCACTTCCTGCGCGAGCGTCTTGGACCTCTTCGCGCTCAGCCTCTCGCGCCGTCCGCCTTGGCTTGGCATCTCCAAAGGCGTCCGAGAGACCGCCCGCGCGGCCCTGTCCCGCATCGGGGCAGAGGAACTGCTGCGGCGTCCCTTCGGACGGCTCTCGGGAGGAGAGCGGCAGCGGGTACTTCTGGCGCTCGCGCTCACGCCGCTTCCCGACCTCTTGCTCCTGGACGAGCCCGAGGCGGGAATCGACATCGAGGGGCTGGAGCTCTTCCACCACGTGGTGGGAAACCTCTGCCCCCACTGCCACATGGGAATCGTACTCGTCACCCACGCCCCAGAGACCCTGTCCCGCATTTCTCACCGTAGGCTTCGCCTCGAAAAAGGACGAGAACATTCATGACATTTTTTGTCGAAGCCCTCCAGTACGGCTTCTTTCGCCGGGCGCTCCTGGCGGTGCTGCTTGTCTGCCCGAGCCTTTCCATGCTCGGGTGCCTTGTGATGGAGACGCGCACCACCTACTTCTCGGACGCCGTGGGGCACGCGGGCCTCTCCGGCATCGCCATCGGGACGCTCCTGGGCTTTTCCGATCCGCTGGTAGGCCTCACCGGATTTTCGGTCCTGCTGGCCCTCGCCGTCACGCTGGCGCGTCGCCGCTCGGCCGCCCCACCAGACGCCGCCATCGGCATCTTCCAGTCGGCCGCTGTGGCCCTAGGTGTGGTGCTGCTTTCCCGGGGCGGCGGCTTTGCCCGCTTCTCGCGCTACCTGATCGGCGACATCTTGAGCGTCTCTCCCGCCGACTTGACGCGGCTGGCCATCGCCACGAGCATCTTCCTGCCGATTTTCGCATTCCTCTTCAGCCGCGTACTGCTCGCAAGCCTCGGAGAGTCCTTCGCACGCTCCCGCGGCCTCTCGCCCGGGCGCATCCAGACGGCCTTCGCGCTGCTCTTGGCCGTCACGGTCTCGGCGAGCCTCCAGTGGATCGGCATCCTGGTGATCCAAGCCATGGTGATCCTGCCTGCCGCCACCGCCCGCAATCTGGCCAGCTCCACCGCCGCCTTCCTGTGGGGCTCCATCGCCGTCGGCCTCGGATCCGGGGCGGTCGGGCTGTTCGCCTCCTACGCATTTTCCACCGCCACCGGCGCCACCATCGTGCTGGCGGCCTTCGCGGCCTTTCTCGCGACACTTCTTGTCAAGATCTTCCGAGAGCGCCAAGCATGAGACAGTTCCTGTCCGACGCCGCCACCATCTTCCTCTCGCTTAGTCTCGAGTCGCTTCCCTTCGTGCTGCTGGGCTCCCTCCTCTCCAGCGTGGCCGGGCTTTTTCTCACCGAGGCGCGCCTCAAGCGCCTGCTCCCCGCGCACGGCATCGCCGGCCTCCCCGCCGCCTGCCAGCTTGGGCTCGTCGTCCCGCTCTGCGACTGCGGCACCTTCCCGCTGGCCCGACGCCTTCTCTCCCGCGGCGTCCCGGCTTCCCACGTCGCTGCTTTTCTCGCAAGCGCCCCCATCCTCAACCCCGCCGTCATCGCCTCCACCGTCTGGGCCTTTTCTGACGCTCCCGACTTCGTGCCGGCGCGCATCTTCACCGGGCTTCTGGCGGCGCTTTTTTCGGCAGGATTTGTCGCCGTGCTGCTGCTGCGGCTTCCCGCCGCGCCGGCATCTCCCCGCCAAGACGAAGAGCCTTGCGAATGCCATGAACACTCGGTATGCGGATGTGGGCACCATCACGACACAAGTAAGCCGAACTGGAAGTCCTTCCCGTCCCTGGCCGCCAACGAATTTGCCGAAAACCTAAGCTGGGTGATCCTCGGGGCGGCGGTCTCATCGCTGGTGCAAGTGGCGGTGCCGCGCACCCTGCTTCTCTCCCAAGGGCGTTCCTCGCTCGCCGCCATCCTCGGGAGCCTCGGCTTTTCCTGGTTCATCTCGCTCTGCTCCAATGCCGACGCCTTCGTGGCGCGCTCCTTCTTGGGGCCCTTGGGCCCTGGAGCGGCCCTTTCCTTCATGACCTTCGGGGCCATGCTCGACCTCAAGAACACCTTTCCCCTGCTCGCCCTCTTCCCGCGGCGCTTCGCCCTGGGATACGCCCTCGGGACCTTCCTGGCCTGCTTCCTCTGCGCCCTCCTCTTCCGCAGCCTGGGAGCGGGCTGATGCGCTTCCTCCTCCCCCTTCCATGGGCCCTCGGCTCGGGCGTCCTCTTCTGGCTGCTTCACGGAGGTCGGATCGGACTCTTCGTGAGCCCCAAGAGCTTTTCCCTCGTGCATGCCTCTGCCTGGGTCCTGCTCGCCTTCGCCCTCCTGAAGTTCTGGCAAGCACTTCGCGAAGCCTCTCCACTCAGGCGTCCGCGTCCGCTGGAGCTCGCCTGGATGCTGCCATTTTTGGCGCAGCCCTTTGCCGGCAGCCTTTCGGCCGGGAACGCCGCCTCCCGCGGCCTCTCGGCGGTTTCTGCCGTCCCTTCTCTGGAGCCCGATCCCGGGGCCCCGCCGGCCTACGCCCCCCTTCGCGAAGAGGGCGACTCGCTCCCCGACATCCCGCCGCCATCAATGCGCGTGCCTGCACTCGCCACGCCCGCCACCGCTGAAACCAAGGAGTGGCGACAAGAGCTCGACACCATCGCCGACACCGAGTTCGCGCTCAAGGTCTCTAGGATCTGGAAACGCCCCGGCAAGTTTTCCGGCAAGACGGTCCTTTTGACAGGATTTGTTTCACCCGACGCCACCTTCGGCCCTGGGGGCTTTTTCCTCACACGCATGCTGATGGTCTGCTGCGCCGCCGACTGCATGCCGGTGGGCTTCTACTGCCTGCCGGGCAAGATCCCGCTTCCCGAAGGAGAGTGGGTAACCCTGGCCGGCCGGGTCGGCGTCTCAATGGCAAAGCTCACCGGATGGGACTCGCCTCGTCCGGTGCCGGTGCTCACGGTGCTGGAGGTCCGTCCAATCCCGCCCCCGCGCGTTCCCTACGTGTTTCCAGCCCCGCGCTAAGAGATGCAAACGGACAAGGCGGCAGCGCCAGAACGACGGGAGACCCTGCCGTTTCAATCCCCTACGACGATGACCTGAAAGAGAGAGAGGAGTGGACATCGCAGCAGAAGTTCTCCATCGTTCCAACCTCAGAGGCTAAGGCCGAAAAGGGACAGAAAACCGGTAAGACATGGAACGGAGGGCTCCCGTCGAAGCCCGGAACAAAGCGCCGCCAGGACTGCGGCGAAGATCATGATTACTGGGCCGTGAGCAGGCCCAGCCGATAGGGAAGTTTACCGTAATCCGACACGCCGGACTTCGGATCTTGCCCCTGATAGAAGAGTTGGAAATTGCACGGATCGACGGTCTGGGTCTGGTCCGGATTGTCGCGCAGGAGCTCCCCATGACTCACGTCATTGGTCCAGTCCGTCACGCCCGAAGCGTAGGTCACGTTCAAGGCGGAGGCGAAGGGATTGTTGTCGCCGACCTTCCATTCCTTCCACGGTCCCGCCAAGGTGTCGGCAAGCCAGGCGCTGTAGGTGCGCCCTCTGGAGCCCATTCCCTCAATCAAAGTCAGGTATTTGTTGAGCCCCTTGAGCTTGTAGTGCGAGCTGCCCTCAAAGAGGACGTTCGTCTTGTAGCTCAGGTCCGTCACGACCGTACTGCTCCATCCGTTCGGGAAATTCGCCAAGGTGGTCGAGGTGTGGTAGAGCTTGCCGTCGTCGCCCGTGAAGAACAGGAAGCAGTTCTTGCTATCGCAGATGGGGAAGAAATCGATGTTCGCCTGACCGGTAGGCATATTGAACAGAGTCTTGGGAGCGCTCCAGGAAGTGGGGACGTCCGGAGTGGTCGTGGTGGAATACCAGGGCCCGCCTTGGGAGAGGATATACCACTTCTTCTGCGGCTCGAAGTAGAAGAGCTCCGGAGCGCATTTGTAGCCGCCGAAACCGGAGATCTGATCCATGTAAGTCGGCGTGGCGCTTGCGGCCTTGCTGAAGTCCGAGAACTTCAGGAATTCAAAGCTCCAAGAACCGATGTACACCGTCGCATAGACCAGCCACTCGCCATTGTAGCGCTGGATGGTAGGGTCTTTGACGGAATAGACGTTGGGATGCTTGGCGTCGGGCTTGGGAGAAACCAGAATGCCCGAGGACTGCCACTTCAGCGTGGTGGGAAGCTGGCAGACGGTACTAGACGATTCTGCCATCGTGACGGAGATGCCTGTCTGGGCCATAGAGGTCATGGCGTAGGTGGTATCGCGATAACCAGCCTTTTTGAAGACAAGTACCGGATAGGAGGCGATTCCCGCCGCCCGCGGAGCCGCCACCTGCAATCCAGCGGCGCTAGCCACCACAGCCTGATACTCTGCCCCTGCAGCATGGCGGATGCGCAAGAACACCGCCCCATGGCCAAGACCAGAAGGAAGGGAGGTACGGGCGATTCCTTGGCTCGCAACGAGGTGCGCATCCCACAGAGAACGCCCAGAGACATCCACCAGAGAGAGATCCAGTGGACCGTCCACGGGACACTGGACGACCAGATCGTTTCCCGCCACGCGGGCCATGAAGGAATTTGCCGCACCGAACTTCGAGATGCCGGTGCTCGACGCACGGAAGGCGAAGCCGCCACTTGCATCGCTCGTCGTCACATAACTGGAAGAATCCTTCACGGTGACGGCGACTCCCGAAAGCAGGGAGCCAGAAGCGCTCTTCACGGTACCGGAGGCACTCCAGGCCACAGCATTCGCTGCCGCTCCAAGAGAAAGCGCCAAAAGAACGGCCAAGGGGCGGGACTTGAGAGATGAGAGGAGCAACGTCTGCATAGGATCCTTCCCGACTCGGCGGCGAAAGGCCCTCCGGGCAGATGCCCGGAGGCGCCTCGCCAAGTGGAGCATTGCCTCCACTCGGTATCACCACGACCACGTATTTACAGTAGCCCCGCCCCGTCCAAAGTTCCGGCGAATTGCAAACAGCGACTTTGTAAAAAAAACAATGCTATTTGAGGTCGTTCCGATCGATGCCGTAGAGGCGAACATCGTCGATCCAGAGATTGCTGCCGCCCGAGGCGAAGAAGGTGAGGTTAGATACGGAATCACGCATCATATTCCACCCGACATTTCCGCCAACGCCATTCGCCGTATCCAGATCCTGCGGACGGATGGAAAGGCGAGTCCAGGAAGAGTCCAGGGGCCGGTGCAACCATGCCTTGCCGCTGTTCGTACTGTCGCCAAGGTGGTCAAAGGCCACTCCCAACGTCCCGGAACCGCGAACCCAGACAACCAGGGAATCTAGGCTACGCAGGCAAACTGGCACTTTCCCAAGGCGTATCCCGATCAGTGCATAACGGAAAGTGGTTGACGGTGCGTTGTAGGAAATGTGCAGAGCCGTCCCACGCCGCCCGGCTCCGGCTGCCACGAGAGCTGGAGAGGAAACCGTCGCAGAGTCCGAATGCACAGAATACCACGAAGCGGAGTCAGGAAGCAGTGAGCGCGTGGTCCCCTGCTCGAAGTCGTCGACCAGCACGGAATTGAGTAAAAGCTTCTGAGCCGGTGAAATCGCATTCCACACAGTCACAGGGTCACTTCGAACCTGCAAAGGTTTCCCCCAACGCAAGCGAATGCGCGCGCCGGGAATCATCAAAGACGGATCGATCCGCACATGCAACCGACCTCTGGCTGCATGCCGGTCCCAGAACACCACCTCAAAGGGCACGGGGGTACTGTCCTGACGCTCCACAACCAAGTCGTGTCCAAGGGAATCCGTCTTTGCGAAATCGAGAACCGAGGAATCCCCCCGGACCGTGACCACGGTGGAAGTGCATGTCCAGCAGTTCCACGATGGCAAGAGGGAGTCCACACGAAACTCCACGGCGGTCAGGACGTTCTCTGTCTCAGTGGTGCTTCCCGAGACTCGATCGCTCCCACAGCCCCAAAGCACAAGGCAGGCCAAAGTGATGGCAGCTAGGCAATTCCATCGGCCCGTCACGATTCATTCTCCGCGTTGGTGAGGGGAAAGAAAGCCATCGCCAACTGCATGACGCGCTCGGGATGCTGAACGCCCTCGACGCACTTCTGAATCTGGCGGCGGCACTCGCGGAGATGCCCGCGCACCTCCTCGAAGGCATTGCTGTCCACGGTCAGGGTAAGGGTCGAGATATCCCGCAACTCGGGAGAAAAGCGTTCAAGGGAACCGGAGGCCAGGGACAAAACCTGCCTCTGATAGTGGCGCAGAGCCTGGATCTTCTCCGGTTCGGTACCCGCGGTCAGGTGGGCGTCGGCCAGGACCAAGCGACCGGAGCTCGCCTTCTTCACTAGCCCCAGCTTCTGGAGCAACTCAAGTGCCCGCACCACATCCTCTTCAGAAACCTTTGGATTCAGGCGGGAGGCCAGTTCTTTAGGAACGGCGCGCCCTCCAACGAGCTCCAGCATTGAGCGCAGAGCCACCACCCACCATTCGCGGAAGTAGGCAAGTTCACTTTCGGCGAGTTGCCGTCGCACCACGTCGCGCAAGGCCATGGCATTTTCCAGGATCTCCTGGCGCGCCTTGGCGTTGCGTTCCCTGGAGTAGGCGACCAAGAGCACGAAGTACTCCGCCGAACGTCCGGAAAGTCCCAAGTAGTCGATGGCCCGCGACTGGCATCTGGCCGGCAGGTGGGCTGCCTTCTCAAGAATGCGGAAGACGTTGCTGGTGTCCAACCCCAGGAATTCTGCCATCATGCGGTAAGAATAGAGGGGATTCAGGGCCTTGTGGTCCTCGAACGCGTCCTTCAGGAGGTCGCGATAATCCAGATATTCGAAGATCGGGCGCATATCTCCTCCATTATAGCGCTATTGCGGCGCCATATCCTCCCCAGCTACCATGAAGATGGGATCGCAGACCCTATCGGGGGAAGGAATCCGGAGCTAGCACTTTGTTGTTTTTACAAAACCAATTTCGTTGCACGCTTTGTCGTTTCGCCAACAATGCGCTTCACGAACCGCACCCCCCAAACGCCATCGCATCTCATCTTTGCCAGCAAGGATGCCGAGGCCTTGCCGGCCCCGCAGTTCGATGCGCCAAACGATCCGGGGAGGGAACTGACATGTACCGATCAACGAACCGCCTGCTGGCCGCAGCGCTCGTCCTTGCGGGAATGACTACGGTCCAGCCACAGGCGGGTACGGTCCAGAATCCGTTCCTCTGGGCCGACGTGCCCGACATCTCGATCGTCCGAGTCGCCGACACCTACTACATGAGCAGCACCACCATGCACATGGCCCCGGGCGTTCCCGTGATGGAATCCCCCGACCTGGTGCATTGGAAGATGGCAAGCTACGTGTACCAGACCATGGCCAACGTCGACGCGCTGAACCTCGCGAACGGCCAAAGCGCCTACGGCAAGGGATCCTGGGCAAGCAGCCTGCGCTACAAGGACGGGACCTTCTACTGCCTCTTCCCGTCCTACACCACGAGCAAGACCTACCTCTACACCACGAAGGACATCCACGCGACCCCGTGGAAGCTTCTCGCGACCTACAACTCGATGTACCACGACCCCTCGCTTCTTTTCGACGACGACGGGAACAACTACATCCTCTACGGCAGCGGCGACATCAAGATCGTGCAGCTC
>DAIPHW010000045.1:13856-16254 GCA_036771135.1 Fibrobacterota bacterium
GGCGGCGTAGGCCGCACCCCCTGGCTCTTCCCGGTGACCTGGGCGGACTCCTGGCCTTCCTTCAACGGTGGGAAAGCCCCGACAAGCTTCAGCACGCCATTCTCCTCGGACACAGCGAACAGCGGCATCATCTCTTCCGATGAATTTTCTGGCACCACGCTCCCGCTGGAATGGCAGTGGAACCACAATCCGGACGCGGCCAACTGGTCTCTTTCGGCGCGCCCCGGCTATCTGCGGATCACTGCCGGGCGCACCGACGGCGAATTGCGCATGGTGCGCAATACCCTGACGCAGCGTTCCTTCGGTGCAAAGTGCTCGGGGCGCATCGCTCTGGACGCCAGCGGCCTCAAGGATGGCGACGTTGCGGGACTGGTGGCCTTCCAGGACAGCCTCGGCTACGTGGCTGTGAAGAACTCCGGCGGAAGCCTCTCGCTGGTGCAGGTCAAGGGCAAGACCCAGCAGGCAAGCGTCGCGCTCTCCCAGAAGCGCGTCTATCTGCGCATCGACATGGATTTCACAAACCGCACCGACAAGGCGACCTTCTTCTACAGCCTAGACAGCACAAGCTGGAATCCCATCGGTTCCACTCTGTCGATGCCCTACACCCTGGGCATGTTCATGGGCTACCGTTTCGGGCTCTTTGAATGGGCAACCAAGTCCGCTGGAGGCACGGCCGACTTCGACTGGTTCCGAATCGGCGCCAGCGCCAGCGAAACAATCAACCTTCATCCCGTGTCCCCCGTGACAAGCATCGACGGCAAGGGACAAGAGCGGACAGCCTTCCTTCCCGGAAGCGGACGCGTGCAGATCTACGACGCGCAGGGACGATCGGTCGCCGCAACCTTCCTCGATGGGAATGCAAGCCTTTCCTCAGCCGTGGCCAAGGCAGTCTCCCGCTCGGGCATGTATTTCGTCCGCCAGAACACCCCCGAAGGCGTCCAGACGCGCAAGGTTGTGGTGGGCCAGCCATGAGTGCTTGCCAAAATTCGTCCGCAACTGACTGGAAGTCATCTGGTCCAAGGAGCCGCATCATGCGAAGAAGACTCATCCATCTGAACATCCTCCTGCCAGCCCTCGCCATGGCAGCCTTCGCCATGCCCGCTTCGGGCATGGAAGGCCCATGCGACATCTACGCCTCGGCCAACACGCCTTGCGTGGCGGCACACAGCACCACCCGCGCCCTGTCTTCCGCCTATGCGGGCGCCCTCTATCAGGTACGGCGCAAGGACGGTGCAACCAAGGACATTCCGGTCAAATCTCCCGGTGGCTATGTGGACGCCTCGGTTCAGGAGCAATTCTGCGCAGGAACGTCGTGCACCATTTCCATCATCTACGACCAGACGAGCTACCACAACGACCTCAAGAAGTCGGGAGTCGCGCACTGGCTTGCTAACGGCGGCAACGAGGCCGATGCCTCCAAGGGCCAGATCAAGATCGGCGGCAGCACCGCCTACGGGATCTACGTCACCGCCTACGGCGGGAACGTCGCCTACCGGAACAATGCCACCAAGGGCGTAGCGAAGGACAACCAAGCTGAATCGATGTACGCAGTGGTCGACGGCAAGCGCTACAGCAAGGACTGCTGCTTCGACTACGGCAACGCCGAAACCACCGGCAACGACGACGGCAACGGCACCATGGAGGCCATCTACTGGGGCACCGACGTCGGTTGGGGCGGCTATGGACAAGGGAACGGCCCCTGGATCGCCGCCGACCTGGAAAACGGCATGTTCAAGGGCAATGCAGGCGGCTGGCAGTACGGCGACAAAAATAAGACGCCTTGGAAGACGGCCTATACGGTGAACGCCAACTTCGCAACACTGGTCCTGAAAGGACCGTCCACCAACAATTACGCGATCAAGGCTGGGGATGCGCAAAACGGAAAGCTCATCACCATGTGGGACAGCGTCCGTCCCACTCCCGGCTATAGTCCCAAGAAGCTCCAGGGTGCCATCATCCTCGGCACGGGTGGCGACGGCAGCAACGGCGGCACCGGCACCTTCTACGAGGGTGCCATGACCATCGGCAATCCTCCCGACTCGATCGACAACAAGGTCCAGGCCAACATCGTGAAGGCGGGATACGGCAGCAGCGTGGTGGTGCCGACCTTCGTGGCGCTCCGTACCCAATCCGAGGGAATCCACGCGCGCTTCTCGCCAGCAGATCGCCTTGCGGTCGTCGAATACGCGGCACTTCCCGCAGGAGAGGCAAGGCTCGTAGTGTTCGACGCCTCCGGTCGTCGCGTCGCCGCCATCCGCGGCGGAAAGCAGTCAGCTACCTGGAACGTCTCGGGAGTCCCCGCAGGGCTCTACTTCCTGCGCCTTCTCGGCAACGAGCACGAACTCTGGAGCGGACGCTTGATGATCACCCCCTGAACGCGTACGCATCGCGAAATTGT
>DAIPHW010000046.1:0-15885 GCA_036771135.1 Fibrobacterota bacterium
GGGCTTCCTGCCGCCACGCTTGGGGATATGCATGTGTGCCCCATGGCCACTCCGGGAACTCCACCCATTCCGCATGTGGGTGGTCCCATCACGCTGGGGAGCTCCGGTGTCTTCATCGGCAAGAAGCCTGCGGCTCGTATGGGCGACGCGGCCATGTGCGTGGGGCCTCCGTCCAGTATCGTACTAGGCTGCGCCACGGTGCTCATCGGCGAGGCGGGAAGCGGCTCCCAAGCTGGTCCAGCCCCAGACGCGGCCGTGGCCGTTTCTGCAGCTATGAGCGGCACAAAGGCTGTGGCGGCGCTTGCGGCAGGGGCTCCCAAAAGTGCCCTACAAAACCATTTCATCGATGTGAAAGTGCTCGACAAAAAGGGACGTCCGCTGGCGGGTGTCAGTTATGCGCTCACGGATCCTAAAGGCATCGAACTCAAGGGGGTTACGACCCAGCACGGCAAGATCCGCTATGAGGGCTATGGCAAGGCTGGCAACTACCAATTGCGGCTGTGTACGCTCTCTGACGCCCAATGGTCGGAAAAAACGGCGAAAATCGGGAAGCTGGTAAAGTTGTCTGTCCAGGCTGATGGCTTTGACGAGGGACAAATGTTGGAATTTCATCTTACCGGTGAGGATGGGCGCTGCCGGAAAGTGTGGCTGGCAAGTCTCTCAGCGCGTCTTTCTGGCGGCAAGGCTGAAGCCGAGTGGGAACTGACTCAAGAGCGCCTGAAGGCCTATCAAGCAGCTCATGGAACTGAAATGATGGCTGTGCACTTTGTGGTGGTGTGCTTGCAGGCGGTTACAGCTTCGGGAGTGCTTACCATCTCCAAAGGGCAAGTTTTTAGCTGAGACCAAAATGTGTGCTCCACTCGATCAACGCTTTCGTGGGAATCTGCCGGCGTAAAAAGAGAGCATTGGCTAACTTGAGGCCTATACACTTATAAAGGGGGTTCTCGTATGCGGAAAGGCAATGCGGCGCTGCTGGCGCTTTGTTTAGGGATGCCACTGATGGCCAGTGCCGCCGGAAAGTTCACCGCAGCAGATTACAAGCGGGCGTTATGGATGGCTACGCGGTTCTACGGTGGGCAACGCTCTGGTGCCGGGCCGAATTGGCTCTTGATTGGCCTGCCTGACAGTCTCCAGAAGAGTTTTACGCATGACAGTTACGGCGGTAAGGACGTTGCGGGGGGGTGGTTCGACTGCGGCGACCATGTTATGTTTGGTCAGACGCAGTACTGGGCAGCCTATTCCCTTGCTAAAGCCTATGAGGCCTTTCCTCAAGGTTTTGATGACCTTTACAATGGCGTAGATTATTCCGATTACGTGTCCTCTGGGAAGTGGAATGATCCGAGTGGCGGTACTCCAAATGGCATTCCTGATATTATCGACGAACTCGTGTACGAGGCGGATTATATCGCTAAAGCGGCAATTTCTTCGACGGAGTTCATCTCCCTAAAAGGGGATGGAACCAAGGATCATAATCGTTGGGTTACCGCTGGCATGATGTCGATGATGAGCCAGAATAATGGAGGCGAGTGCGCTTCTGGTGGCGATGAAAAGTATGATGGACCGAATTGGACCTTCGTTGGGCATTTGACACCATGCACATCCTATGCGTCGCGTCAGGTTAAGGCTGATCCAGATCGCACAATGTCTAGCTATGGGGCGGCTACGCTTGCCGTCATGTCACGTCTTCTTACCAGGCTCAACATCTATCCGGAACGGGCTAAGCTCTATGCTGAGAAAGCCAAGCTTGCCTATCAAGCGGCGGCAGGCACGAGCGCCAGCGTGGCTTACACTCCGTTCTATGATGTCAATAAGCATTCGGAAGACGACTACGTTGTCGCTTCAACGGAAATGTACCTGCTCACCGGAGATGCGACCTACAAGACAAATGCCAACGCTTATCTCGGCAAGGTCGATCCAAATCACAACTGGGCGTTTTGCTACAGCAACAACGACGACATAGCCTACTACGATGCTGCGACCATTCTTTCTGATGCATCTTCACGCTCTGGCTTAATGAAGTACGCCGACTATTACAAGAGCAAGGAAAATTCTGATGGCGTTAGCGCTGTTGGCGATGCCGGGTGGGGATCTTTGCGATATCCTCTGGCTGGCGCCTATGTGATGGCCTTGGCTAATTCTGTCGCGGGTACAGCTAAATATGATGATGATATCTATAAGCAGGTGGACTTCGTGATGGGAGGCAATAGCTCAAATCAGTCTTTCATCACAGGGTTTCGCAAGGATGCCAACTATAAGATGCCCCAGCATCCGCATCATCGCGGATACTACCAGCGTAATGACAATCCGGAAGACAGCAAAAAATCGAGTATGACGCCGCCGGAGAAAAATCAGAGCCATGGTTCGCTAGTAGGTAACATTGGCTTTGCTTCTTCCGGATTCCAGGATGATGTCCTTCAATACAAGTACACGGAAGTCTGCACCGACTACAATGTCGGATTGGTCGGAGCACTGGGGTATATCGTATCGAAGCTTGCTCCAGCGGATACCAATGCCTTCTTCCATAAGGGCTCTTCTGGCGTGCCTGAGGTGGCTGGCCACTCGACTCGAATCTCATTTTCTCAGGTCCAGGGGCGTGTTGACGTTCGCATGGCTGGCATGGCGCTTGTCTCCGGCGAGGCCTACGACCTTGCCGGTCGTCAGGTGGCGACCTTGGCGGCTCGCGAAGCTGGCCTTTCGCTTCCCACTGCTGGCCTGAAGTCCGGTCTCTATCTGGTGCGGGTGCACACAGCCGAAGGACAGAGCCTTTCGCACAGTGTGATGGTATACTAATCCCGACACATCCATCGGATGGGGCGCGAAATGTCCCCATCCGCCTTTCCCTTTGTTAAATTTCAGGCACTGATGCAATCGACTCTAGCCGGGACAACGCACTACGCGGAATTCGGGGTAATCGCCGCCCTCATCCTTCTCGTCGTGGTCACGGTGACCATAATGATGGGCCTCGTGAACCTCCTGACGCGCAAGCTCGGGAAGCTTCACATGGATGAAGCCAAGGCTCGCACCTACGAGTGCGGCGAGGCTCCTGTGGGTGGGGCATGGTTCCGCTTCAACAACCGCTTTTACTTGACGGCCATTTTGTTCCTCGTCTTTGACGTGGAGCTCGTGCTGCTGCTTCCGGTGCTGGTGCGTTTTACGCGCCTGATCGCCTTGGGAGAGGGTGCCTTGGTCTTCGTCAAGATCTTCGTTTTTGTGGGAACTCTGCTGCTGGGCCTGGTCTATGCCGGCGTGCGCGGCGATCTCTCGTGGGATAAGAAGTCTTCTAAGGAGTCTTCGTGTGATTGAACCGAACGGGTCCGGAAACAACTTGCCGGGCCCGACCGGTCCGCAAGTTCTCTTCGCCTCGGTGGATGAATTCCTCAACTGGGGGCGCACCAACTCCCTGTGGTTTCTCCAGTTTGCGACGGCTTGCTGCGGCATCGAACTGATGCAGACCGGCTGCCCTCGCTACGACACCGACCACCTGGGAATGCTGCCGCGCTCGTCGCCGCGTGCTGCCGACGTCATGATCGTTGCCGGCACCATCACCCACAAGATGGCCTCTCGTGTGCTCACTTTGTGGGAGCAGATGGCCGAGCCACGCTGGGTCATCTCCATGGGCAGCTGCGCCAACGCCGGCGGCCCTTTCAGCAAGTTCAGCTACTCGGTGCTCAACGGCATCGACAAGCTCATTCCCGTGGATGTCTACATCCCCGGTTGCCCGCCGCGTCCCGAAGCGCTCATCGACGGCACCGAAATTCTCAAGGAGCGCATTCGCAAGTATCGGATGTTTGGCGTCCGTGACACTGAACCGATCGTTATCGAATGAACAACCAGGAACTGCTCGATCTCCTGCGCGGGGACTATCCCGAAGTGTCTCCGCAAACCGCCGAAACCGGCGAGATTCTCTGGGATGTGCCAGCAGAGCGCTTTGCCGAGGTGGCGCGCGCCTTAAAGGAACGCCCCGAGTTCGCCTTCGACAGTCTGATGTGCCTTTCGGGGCTCGACATGTCGAAGTACCCGGGCTCTGAGAAGGGCACGACCTTCGGTGACCTGATCGCCTGCGTCTATCATCTCCACAGTTTTTTGCTTGGCCATGAGATCGCCGTGCGCGTGCTGGTGCCCCGCGAAGGTGGGAGCGTAGCTTCGGCTGAATCACTTTGGCCGGTGGCGGGTTTCTTTGAACGCGAGATCTACGATCTTTTGGGAGTGAATTTCCCTGGCAACCACGACCTCCGGCGTCTGATGATGCCTGAGGACTGGGTCGGCCACCCGCTGCGCAAGGATTACCAGTACCCCGCGCAATACCACGGCTGGGACACCAAGCGCGAAGGACAGTCCTTCACCTCGGGACCGTACGCATGAGCCATCCCTTCATCGAACAAAACGACGACTTCATCACCATCAGCATGGGGCCGCACCACCCGAGTACCCACGGGGTGCTGCGGTTGGAGCTGGTGACCGATGGCGAGGTCGTCAAGAGCTGCAAGCCCGATATTGGCTACCTGCACCGCGGCATTGAGAAGATCGGGGAGAGCCTGGAGTGGTTCCAGTTCGTGCCCTACACCGACCGCGTCGACTACGTGTGCTCGATGAACTCGAACCTGGCCTACGTGTTGGGCGTCGAGGCGATCCTGAACACAAAGCCCGAGACGGCCGTGCAGATTCCTTTGCGCGCCGACTGCATCCGCGTGCTCTTTGCCGAACTCAACCGCATCTCGAGCCACTTGGTGGGCGTCGGTTCGGCGGCCATGGATATGGGCGCCTACACCCCGTTCCTGCACGGCATCGTCCAGCGTGAGTTCGTTAACGACATCTTCGAGAAGACCTGTGGCGCCCGCCTGACCTACAACTACATCTGCGTCGGCGGCGTGATGCGCGATCTGCACCAGGGTGCCGAAGACGAGATTCGCAAGTTCCTGGATGAGCTGGAACCGGCCATGCACTCCTTCAACAAGCTCATCTCCACCAACACCATCTTCCGTGGCCGCTATGCGGGCGTGGGAGTGGTGACGCGCGAGCAGGCCATCGGCTACGGGTTCGTCGGCTCCAACCTGCGTGGCTCTGGGGTGGACTGGGATCTGCGCCGCGATCGTCCGTACAGTCTCTATCCTAAGCTTTCCTTCAATGTGCCCGTCGGTGGTGGCTTCGGCGGCTCCAAAGGTGTGCAGGGGGATTGCTACGATCGCTACGTGGTGCGCCTCATGGAGATCATGGAGTCGATCAAGATCTGCCGTCAGGTGCTGGAGATGCTCCCGCCGCCTTCTGAGAAGCCCGACGATCCGGTGGGCGGCTTCCGTGCGGCGGATGTCGCCAAGAAGTTGCGCACCCCGCCCAAGGGTGGACTCTATACGCGCGTGGAAAACCCTCGCGGCGAAACCGGCTACTACATCGTCTCGGACGGCACCAAGATGCCCTATCGAATCAAGATTCGCACCGGCTCCTTCACCAGCCTTTCGATCTTCGAGACGTTGGTGCCGGGCATGATGGTTTCTGACGTGGTGGCGCTCATTGGATCGCTCGACCTCGTCCTTCCGGAGGTAGATCGTTGAACTTCGGACCTGTCCAGCAATCCATGGCCCAGGGCCTCGTTTCCCTTTCCGGGATGCCCGTCCTTACCGCTGAGATCATCGCCTTGTTGTTGCTTTTGCTCATTCCTTTCGGTGTGAGCTTTGCCCTGGCTGGCATCGCCCAGTACTTCGAGCGCAAGGTCTCGGCCGTGGTGGGACGCCGCTACGGTCCGACGACGGCGAGCTTTGACATCCTGGTCAAGGTCTGCATCGACATGCCGCTCTTTTTCCTCCCTGAGCCCACTCGCCGCAAGCTGCAGCGCGTCGTCTCGGCCTTGCCCGTGGTCAAGCAGGTGCTCTACTACTCCAAGCGCTGGGGGCTGGGGCAGATGATCGCCGACGGCGTCAAGATGTTCACCAAGGAAGACATCTTGCCTTCCAGTGCCGATGCCTTCTTGTTTCGGGGATCCACCTACATCGTGCTGCTGGCTTGCTTCGTGGCGCTGGCCTCCATGCCCATCAGCCAGAACTTCTACATGACCGATTTTTCGGTGGCGGCCACCTACACCACGGCGGTTACCGGCCTTTCTGTGGTTGGCCTCCTGGTGGCGGGCTGGGGCTCCAACAACAAGTTCTCGCTTCTTGGCGGCATTCGCGCCGTGGCTCAGATCGTGAGCTACGAGATTCCGGTGGGCCTTGCCATTGCGGCCGTGGCCATGTGGTCGGGAACGCTTTCGCTGCAGGGCATGATCGCCGCTCAATACCATCCGGGTGTCTTTTCTTTCCTGGGCTGGAACCTCTTCCAGAGCCCCTTCTTCCTGATCCTTTCGGTGATCTACTACACCGCCGCCATGGCCGAGTGCAACCGCACTCCCTTTGATCTTGCCGAGTCGGAATCCGAACTGGTCGCCGGCTACGGCACCGAGTTTTCGGGACTCCGCTGGGGGCTCTTCTTCATCGGCGAGTACACCGACATGATCCTGGTGGGTGGCATCTTCGCGGCCCTGTTCCTGGGCGGCTACCAGTCGCCGGTGGGGGAGCAGTGGATCGTGGCGCTGCCGGCCTTCTGGGAAGCCGTTGTCCACGGCTGCATCTTCCTCGTGAAGTTCGTGCTCTCTATCGCTGTGATGATGTGGCTGCGCTGGACGCTGCCGCGCTTCCGCATCGACCAGGTGATGCGCCTCGCCTGGGTGCGCCTGATCCCGCTGGCGCTCGGGTGCCTCTTCTTTCTGGCCCTTTCGATGCTCTGGTTTGGTGAAAACGGTGTGGTGACGGTTCGTCACGGACGTTTCCTCTCGAGTCCGGTAGTACGGGCCGCTTGGTGGCAGATCGTCGCCATTTGGGTGGCGGTGGCTGCGGTGGTGGCTGTGCTGGTGGCTTTGGCCAAGAAGTACGGGGAACCGCGCCCCATGCCGCGTGCGGTTCACGACCAGCTGGTGGGAGGCGAGCCATGATCCTTTCTTGGATCCGCGAGATGGTGGACGGCATCGAAGCCACGGCCATCGGCGTGAAGGAGACGCTGGGATACGCCCGCGACTATGCGCGTGGGAGCGGCATTGGAAGCTCGGTGACGAGCAACTACCCCGAGGTGGAGCCGACCCTTCCTAAGGGCTACCGCGGCCATCTCTTCAACAACATTGAGAAGTGCACCGGCTGCAAGAGCTGTGCGCGCGCCTGTCCTATCGACTGCTTCTCGATCGAGACCGAGATGTCCGAAGGGACGAAGCTCCACATCAGCCGTTTCGACATCGACTTATCCAAGTGCATCTACTGCGGCCTGTGCGAATATGCTTGCCCGCACGACTGCCTGCACATGACCCGCGACTACCGCGTGAGTCCGACAAATTCCGTCAACACCCACGGCCGCCGCTACCTGTTCCGCCGCCGTCCCGACCAGGTTGGACGCCGCCTGGACACCCAGGAGATGGCGCAGTTGCACCGCGCCACCGAATCAGAGGCCACGGGGATTTCCAAGGACGACCGCGATTTCCTGGCCGGCATTGAGGATCGCGCGAAGGGCCGCTGCTTGATCGGAATCTACGGAGAGGGTTTCTACACGCCCGAGGAGAAGTCCCGCGTGCAGGCCATCCGCGACGAGAAGAAGCGCCAGCGGGAAGCCGCCCAGCGGCTCCAAGAGCAGGCGCAGGCGCAGGCCCAGCAGGCCCCCGGCGCCGAAGGAGGAGCGAGTTGAGCCTTTCGATCTTTGCCTTTTGGCCGCTGGTGGCGCTGGTGGTGGCTGGTGCCCTTTCTACCGCACTTTCGCGCAACCTGATCTACGCGGCAATCTCGCTGGGCGTGACACTTTCCGGAGTGGCGGGGCTTTACTTCTTCCTGCAGGCCGAGTTCCTGGCGGTGGCGCAGCTTGGCGTCTATGTGGGAGGCATCCTGGTGCTCATCCTCTTTGGGGTGATGTTCAGTCGCGATATCCTCGGCAAGACGCTGCGGCCAGCGCGCGGTACCTGGTTCCTGGGCGGCCTCTCGGCGGCTCTGACATTTTTTGTCGCCGCTCGCGTGGCGCTTGCCGTGGCCGCTCGTCGCGGCGACAATGCCTTGGAGCTGCAGCGCAGCGCTCCCGAGTCCTGGCCCGGTAACTTCGCCCCGGATTCCCCGGCGCACCTGGGCGACCTGCTTTCCGGCCCCTACTTGGTTCCCTTCCTGGTGGTGGCCATGCTTCTGACGGTGATCCTCGTGGGCGCGCTGGTGCTGGTGCGCAAGGAGGGCGAATGATCGGTCTGCTTCTTTCTGGCCCCGAGGCCCTGACTCCGTACCTTGTCGTTTCGGCGGCGCTCTTCGCCTGCGGGGTGCTGGCATGCGCCACTCGCCGCAACGCCGTGGGCTATCTCATGGGAATCGAACTCATGCTCAACGCTGCCGCTTTGGACTTCGTGGCCTACGGTCGCTTCCGCACGCCTTTGGAGGCCGGCCAAGGCCAGATCTTCGCGCTCTTCGTGGTGGTGCTGGCCGCTGCCGAGGCTGCCGTGGCGCTGGCGCTGGTCTACAGCGTCTACCGCACCTTCCACGATGTTGACCTTGAGAAGACGACGACGCTCGGGGCGCGACGATGACCGCAACGCTGCTTGCCATTCCCGCCATCCCCCTGGCGGTCTTCCTGATTCTCTTCCTGCTGCGGCCCCGCAAGGGCGGAGACTGGCTTGCCATCTTGGGCATGGCCGTCTCCTTCCTGCTTTCGCTGCGCGCCGCTTTTCCGGTGCTGTCGCAAGGACAAATTTTGTCCACGCCTTCGCTTCCGTGGCTGGCCTTTCCCAAAGGGCTAGATGTTCCCGCCTTCGCGCTCTCGCTTGGGGTGCGGCTTGACCCAATGGGCGCGGTGATGCTCCTGATCGTGACCGGCCTTTCGCTTGCCGTCCTCGTCTACTCCACCTGGTACCTGCACGGGGACCGCTGCTACACCCGTTTCTTCGGGCACTTCTCCTTCTTCGCCTTTGCCATGATGGGCATCGTCCTTTCCGACAACCTCTTGATGACCTTCATCTTTTGGGAGCTGGTGGGCGTCGGTTCCTACCTCCTGATCGGCTACTGGAGCGACAAGCCGGCGGTGGCTGACGATTCGTTCTACCAGGGCATGAAGGCCAAGTACGCCACCGGGATCTTGGAATCGAAGCTCTCGCCCGCGCACGCCCAGCTCAAGGCCTTCGTGATGAACCGCGTGGGCGATTTCGGCTTCCTGGCGGGGCTTTCCATCTTCGCATGGGTGAGCCTTGCTGGCGGCATCCAGGGAAATCCCCTTTCCTGGGAGCATCTGCGGCTCGCGGTGGCTTCGGGCGCCTTTGATCACGTCGCTTTCGCTGGCCTTTCCGGCACCGGGCTGCTGACGCTTGCAGGCATCTTCGTGTTCCTCGGCGCCATGGGCAAGAGTGCCCAGTTTCCGCTGCACACCTGGCTTCCCGATGCCATGCAGGGACCCACGACGGCTTCGGCCATTATCCACGCCGCGACTATGGTGGCGGCTGGCGTGTTCCTTACGGCCCGTATGTTGCCTTTTCTGACGCCTGACGCGCTGCTCTTCGTCTCCTGGATCGGCGCCATCACGGCCTTCTTGGCGGCCACCATCGCCTTGGTGCAGTGGGACTTCAAGGCGGTGCTCGCCTATTCCACCATCTCCCAGTTGGGATACATGATGATCGGCCTTGGGGCCGGTGCCGAGACGGGCGGCTACTCCGCTGGCCTTTCGCACCTCTTCACCCATGCTCTTTTCAAGTGCCTCTTGTTCCTGGGCGCGGCCTCGGTGATCCACGGTTGCGGCAACCACCAGGACATGAACCGTTTCGGCGGACTCTGGAAGAAGATGCCCTGGACGGCGGCGACTACGGGCCTTGCGACACTTGCTATCTGCGGACTTCCCTTCTTTTCCTCCTTTTGGTCCAAGGATGCCCTAATCGCTAGCGCTTTCCTGGCCGCTCAAGGGCGCAGTGGGCACATGGCGGCTTGGCTTGCCTGGGGACCTTGGGCACTTTCTGTCCTCACGGCGGCGCTTACCTGCTTTTACATGACGCGCCAATGGAGCCTCACCTTCCTCGGAACCGCTCGCGACCCCGAAGTAACAGCCCACGCTCACGACCCCTGGCCGCGTGCCAAAGTAGTCCTCTTCGTGCTTGCCCTCTTCACTTTCCAGTTTGTCTGGACCGGTTCGCTCAATCCCTTCGGTGCCGCTTCCTGGCTCGACGGTGCTCTTGCGCCGCTCTTCCCGGTGGACGGCGTCTCTGAGGCTCTGCGCCATCATGCCCATCTGCAGACCATGGAACTTTCGATGCTGATGGCGTTCTTCGGCATCGGTCTTTCGCTCTTCCTCTACCGCAAGGGGCCGATGACGAAATCCGTCAAACCGCTCTGGAGCCTGTTTGCCAACCTGTGGTTCATCGACCGCTTGTGGGATCTGCTCTGGGTGGAGGGTTTTGGCAAGCGCGGCGGGCGCCTGGTGGCGACCGCAGACCTCGGCAGCTCCGAGCGTCTCACGCGCTTAGAGACCCGGCCTCCACTGTCCCCGTCGATCGACGGCGTGGTGGACGGCATCGCGCGTCTGGCGGGCGTCTTGGGAGGCCTCCTCGGCCGCCTGCAAAATGGGCGTTCCGTGGCCTATGTGGGCTACGCGACTTTGATCCTGGGGCTCTTGGCCCTTTTCCTGGTGATCTAGATGTTCGACAGTCTCTTCTTATCGCTGTTTTTTGTCGTCCCCTTGGTGGTGGCGCTTTTTCTGTGGCTGGTGCCTCAGGGACGCGAGAACTGGGCGCGCGCCATTGCGCTGGTGGCAAGCTTCGTGCCGCTGGGAATGGGTGCCGCCCTCTTCGTGTTGGCGGCTCGCGCCGGCCGCGATGCCTTTTTGCTGCGCGAGTCGGTGCCGTTAGCGCCCACGCTTGGCATTTCGTGGCATCTGGGGGTGGATGGCCTCTCGGCCACGCTGCTCTTCCTCTCTGGGATCGTGGGCACGGTGGCGGTGCTGGCAAGCTTTGGCATCAAGCGCAAGGTGCGCGGCTACTTCAGCCTCTTGCTTTTGCTCTTTGCCGGTGTGAACGGCGTCTTCGTGGCGCTCGACATGGTGCTCTTCTACGTCTTCTGGGAGCTGATGCTCATCCCGATGTTCCTCTTGATCGCGCTGTGGGGCGGCGAGCAGCGCCGCTACGCCGCGCTCAAGTTCTTCTTCTACACCATGGCCGGCAGCATCTCGCTCTTGGTGGTGATGCTGACTCTGTACCTCAAGGTGCCCACCCAAGGCGTTCAAGTCTCGGTTACGCCTACGGCAGCCCTTTCCGGCCTTTCGGTGGCGCACGACGGCTCTGCCAAAGTCTGGGATTTACCGCTTCTTGTCAAGGATTCGGTTGGGCAGAGTCACCCCGTGGCGGCAAGCGCCGTGGTCAAAGGAAGCGCCCAACCCTTCTTCGCCCAGGTGCCGCGCGACTTTGATCTGCTGCACTGGCGGATGCTGTGGCGCTTCTGGACCACTCAGGAATTCTTGGGGCTGAATCTCGCGGCTTTTGCGTTCCTCTTCTTCTTCCTGGCCTTCGCCGTCAAGGTGCCGGTCTTCCCGTTGCACACTTGGCTTCCGCACGCCCATGTACAGGCGCCCACGGCTGTCTCGGTGGTGCTGGCTGGCATTCTTTTGAAGCTTGGCGTCTACGGCTTCTTGCGCATCGCTTGGCCGCTTTTCCCCACCGTGGCCGCTGCTTGGGGCGGCTGGATCGCCCTACTGGGTGTCGTGGCCATCATCTGGGGCGCCGTGGCGGCCCTAGGCCAGACGGATCTCAAGCGCCTTGTGGCGTACTCTTCCATCAGCCACATGGGATACTGCCTGCTCGGGCTTTCGGCGCTGACGGTGGCTGGTATTTCCGGTTGCATGATCCAGATGTTTAGCCACGGTTTAGGGGCTTCGCTTCTCTTTCTGCTGGTGGGCGTCCTTTACGACCGAGCCCATCATCGCGAAGTCGAGGGCTTCGGTGGCCTTGCCGCCACCATGCCGGCCTTCACTGCCGTCTTCATGCTGGCCGCCTTCTCCAGTGCTGGGCTTCCCGGGCTTTCCGGCTTCGTGGGCGAGCTCTCGGTGATCCTCGGTTCCATCCAGTCGCATGCTGGAGTCGCTGCCGGCTGGGGGCCGGACGCCTTCCGCTGGTTCGGCATCGTGGCCTCCACGGGCGTGATTCTTTCGGCGGCCTATCTTCTTTGGACGGTGAAACGCGTGGCCTTCGGGCCGCTGCGCCATGCCGAGCAGGCGGCCTTCCGCGATCTCACCTGGCACGAGCGCTTCAGCCTCTTTCCGCTAGCGATCCTGACGGTGCTCTTTGGAGTGTGGCCTCATCCGTTGTTGGCGGCTCTGGGGCCGTGGGCACGTGATCTTTCGCTCCACGTTGCTTCGGCCGTGGGGGGCTTCTGATGCAGACCATCGCCAATCTTCTTCCTGAAATTTTCCTCTCCTTGGCCATCGTGTTCGCGCTCTTCCTGGAGCTCCTAGCCGGTCATCGCGCTTCGCGGGCGCTGCCTTGGTTTGGAGTGCTGGCGCTGCTCTTCGTGGCCTGGACCTCGGTGCGCCGTGCTGTTCCTGGCTTAGATGTCGCCGTCGCGGGCGATGTGCTGCGTCCCGATTTCCTGACGGTGGTGGTGCGGGTGCTGGCCTGTGCTGCCGGTGTTCTTACCCTTACCGCTGCCACCGGTTCGCGCGAGATGGAACGCCATGGGCGTCCGGGGGAATTCACCATCCTCGCCATGGGGCTGGTGCTGGGAGCCATGATCTTTGCTTCGGCGGCCAATCTTTTGACGCTCTACGTGGGACTCGAATTTCTCTCGCTTACCGGTTACGCCCTGGCGGGATTGCGGGTGGGGAGCCGCTCTGCCTCTGAAGCCGGCCTCAAATACGTGCTCTTCGGGGGCATCTCCTCGGCCCTGATGCTTTTCGGCATGAGCCATCTCTTCGGTCTTGCTGGCAGCCTCGACATCGCCACCATCGGACAGAAATTGGCATCGGTCCGTCCCGAGCCGGCGCTCTTGGTTCCGCTCCTTCTGGTGGGGGTGGGCTTTGCCTACAAGCTTGCCCTGGTGCCCTTCCATTTCTGGAGCCCCGATGTCTACCAGGGGTGTCCCAGAGTCTCGGCAGCCATTCTTACCACTGTTCCCAAGCTTGCTGGGTTTATTGGTCTGCTGCACTTCTTGCAGCTGCTTCTGGGCAGCGGTAGCTTGCTCTTCCTGCCAAGCGGCACGGTGGCCACATTCGTGGCGGTATTGGCCATGGTCACCATGCTGGTGGGCGCCTTCACCGCTCTTTCCCAGACCGATGCTCGGCGCATCCTCGCCTTCAGTTCGGTCACCAATGCCGGCGTGATGCTGCTTGCTGTCGGGAATTGGAACGCATCTTCTTCCATGGCGGCGCTGCTCTTCTACTTCACCGGCTACCTGTTCGCCAACATGGGCGCCTTCCTGGCCCTCGACTGGATCTGTGACGATGGCCGTAGTACCTCGCTTTCCGAGCTCTCGGGCGCCTGGAGCCGTCACCCTTACGCGGTGCTCTCGCTTTCCCTCTGCATTCTAAGCTTGGTAGGATTGCCTCCTTTTGCGGGCTTCTTGGGCAAGTGGAACCTCCTCAAGTCGGTGCTTGATCCGGCCATCAACCAGGGTGGACACACGGCCTTCCTGTGGGCCGCCTTTGTTGTGGTGGCAAGTTCGGTGGTGCTGGCTTTTGCCTACCTGCGCATCGTGCGAGCGGCGGTGGTTTCTGATGAGGAATCGCAACCTCGTGAAGAGGATGCCGTTTACCGTCCCAGTGGGGAGTCTCCTTGGGCGCTCATCCTCTGCGTGACCTTGACGGTGCTGCTGGGGGCCGGGTGGCCTTTACTTGACCTCTTTAGCCGCTGGCTCATGCCCTGATGGAGGCCGCTGGCCTGTTAGGAGTGCCGGTGGAGCTGCAGGATGGTTGGGATTCTCCGGTGGCGTCCCACTTTTCTACGGCCGAATGGTTTGCCTTGGTGGCGGGTTCCAACATCGTGAGTTGGTTGCCGGCAGAGAATCTCCCGTGCCGGGAACGGGCCGAACTGCTGCAACGCCACGGTGTGGTGGTGGTGGTGGCTCCGGCCGTCAGCGCCGAAGGCCTCGGAGCTCTTTCGGAAGCCGGTACCTCGGTCTTGAAGACGGTGGCTGGCACGCTTCGGGAAGCGGTGCTTTCCCTGATGACGGGAGTGGTCGAGCCTTTGGATAATACCTCCTGCTGTGGTCGCCATCTTCACGGCGAAGAGGGGTGCCGCGACGCCTGATGTTGCGGTGGGGAAGCTGGGATGCTATCATCCCTTAGGTGAGTTCCTCCGATCCCATTGATGTGCGGGATATCATGTCCAAGGACAAGGTCAAGCTTCCGGCTCTTCCCGAAGTGCTGGTGCGTCTGCGTACGGAACTTGCCTGCGATAATCCCGATCTGCGGCGCATCGAGTCACTGGTGCTGGCTGATCCAGTACTTTCCGGCCAAGTAATGCGCATGGCCGGAAGTGCTCACTATTCCCGGGGCTCCCAACCCACGGATCTGCGCGCAGCCATTGGCCGTCTGGGACTGCGTACCCTGGAAGGCATCCTCTATGCTCTGCTGATGCCGAGCCTTTTTGGGGCGCGTCGCGGTGGCATCGACATGAAGGCCTTCTGGAAGCATTCCTTCACGGTGGCTTCTTTTGCCAGTGCTATCGGACGCCGTGTGGGGCTTGAGACTGAGCAACTTACGCAGTTGTGGATGGCCGGTCTCATGCACGACCTGGGTGCACTCATTCTGCTGCAGGTGATTCCTACCGAATATCCCCGTTTTCTGGCCGCCATCCGCAAGTTGGATCAGCAGAGTCTTTTGGGAAACTCCCGTCTGGATGAGCTGGAACGTCGCAACTTCACCATCGATCATGCCGAGCTCGGGGCCCAGTTTTTGGTCAAATTGTGGTCCATCCCTCCGCAGATTGCCATGTGCATTCGCTATCATGAGAATCCAGGCTGGACTATGGAAGAGGAGGAGACACTGCGCACGGTGGTGCCCGTCCATTTAGCCGACCTCCTGGCGTGCCATCTGGATGCCGACTGGTCACCTCTCAAGCTGCCTTTTCATCCCATTGAAGATCCGGGCTGGGCAAAGCTCGGGCTTGGCCCCGAAGAGGCGAACGAGATGGTGGAAGATGTCCGCCAGAGCCTTGCCGACGTGGAGCAGATGCTCTCCATCGCTTCATAAGCGTCAGTGGCGGACGGAAAAGCCCTTCAAATCTGGTTCCGGAGGCTGCGTTTCGATGTGCAGGTCGGCAACCTTGGATAGCGGGGGCCCTGCCCACAAGGTGTCTTCCAGTTCCGTGAGTGCGGCTTCTGGTCCTTGAGCCACCAGCTCGACTGTGCCGGCTGGGAGGTTGCGCACCCAGCCCAGGACGCCCAGCTGCTGGGCGTTGGCCTGCACGTAGGCACGATACCCCACCCCCTGCACCCTGCCGGTGACCAAGACGTGGATTCTGCGCAATTCCGAGGACATGGAGCCCAAACTAGCAGGCTTCAGGATATATGTCCACCACTGTTGCGATGGCGACGGGCAAATCTTCCGGTTCTAGTTCTGGCTGGCGGCAAAGCTGCGGTACTGGCGTGCCAGTGCCTTGGCGGCGGGAACGGCTGCTGGACGAGTGGCTTCGCCGGAGAGGGCAATTAGGAGCGATGCCGCTAGTCGGGCTTGCTGCTGATCTTGCGAGCGCAGCAGGGAGGTGGCTGCCTTGCGAAAATCGACAGAATCTGTCCCAATCATTGATGTTGCTGGGGAGATCAGATCCATCATCTTGGCCTGGAAGCGAGTTTGCAACAGCGGGTCGTCGACGGTGCGGAAGAGTTCGGTGAGCTTTTCCATGGCCTCTTCGGGGCGGCCGCCCTTCTTGAGCAG
>DAIPHW010000047.1:0-15682 GCA_036771135.1 Fibrobacterota bacterium
ACCCGTTGACCGTACCAGCTCCCCCTCGCCGCTTGTCGGAGAGGGGGCGGGGGGGTGAGGTCCGGGTGCAGGGCGGAGCGCCTGCAAATACCGCCATAAGACACAAAACGGCAATAAAGCGCTACACCACCACCTTGATGGCCGTCCGAAAGGCCTCGCAGGCCGCCTCGGCCATCTTCTGCGCCGCCGCCTTGCCTTCGATCTCCAGCGTCAGAAGCTTTACCTCCAGCACCTTCTCCGAGCGTTCGAGTTCCGATTGGAACTCCGCAGCATCGATCTCTCCCGCCGCCCGCGCGGCCCCAAGTAAAGCCAGATCCTCCCGCTGCTCGGCAAGCATCGCCTGAAAAGACGCACGCAGTTCGGGGGGATAGGTTTTCAGTACGCCAAGGCCAGCGCCCGCCATGGTCTTCAAAACCGACTCGATGTCCATGCTCATGGGGTTCCTTCCGTGGTGTCTCCGGCGTTCATGTCCTTGGCTTTTTCGCCTTTGGCCATAGCCACAAAGGCTTGATAGAACTGTTTGCGGTGGCGCGTCGCCAGAAAGTCCGAAACGCCGTTCTTTTCTTTGTGATGCGCCTTGTCACCTTGCCACAGCTCCAGAATGAGCTTCGCCTGCCGCAGCGTCTCAGCGTTCCTGGGGCGGATCTCGCAGCGCAGCACCAGTATTCGCAGATCGGCCTCGATGCCGTTGTACGACTCCTTGAAGGCCGCGTAGCTGCGCGCCGCGGGGTCGGTGTCCAGAAGCACCGCCCAGAAGCGATCCACGTTGCGGGCACAGGCAAGCATCTCGCTTTCGGCGGCGGCATCATAGTCCGCAACGAAGTGCGGGGCGCAGCCGCCCAGAGCGAGCACGAGACAGAGCCAGGCTAAAAGGCTGCTCCATCGCGCGGGTCGTGGGCACCAGAAGGCAACAAGCCGAGCGTGAATCTTCATGTTCGAGTCGATCCTTGCAACAGAAAAGGGGATTCTTCCGCTATGCTGGTCCGGTCAATCTGGCACCCGCACACAGCGTCATAAACGTTATGTAAAAATATGTTGAAGACGACAAAAACTGTCCATACATTGGCCAGCATCCCATTAATGCTGTGCATCCTGTCGCTGAGTCAATCGCGAGGCTCTCGGAGTCATTCTGCCGAAGTCCACCTCACCCCGACCGCTGCGCGGCCTAATCGGGGTTGTCCCGGGAGCTTGCAAAAACCGCCAAAACATGCGACCATCGGTTCTGCCATCTCATGAAGTGCAGTGGGCTCCCCCGCTCTCTAAGTGCGATGAAACTCGGATGTTCTGGATGTGCAAGGGAGGTTTTCATGAAGACGAGGAAACCAACCAGAGTGGCGCAACTGATCACGATTGTCACAACCCTAGTTGTCGGCATGATCCTGGGATGCGCCAAGCTGTGCCATGCGGATGCGCCTCCGCCAATGCACGTCTCCGATCTGAAAAGGTGTATGGAACAAAGAAATACGCAGTGCATGCTGGACTACGGCGAGTCCATTCTCGACAAGAACTACTCCACCGGAATCGCATGGATTGAACTCTCGGCAAGCTACGGGAACACCGATGCTCAATTGGAGCTGGAAAGCCAGTGCGAATGCGATATCGATAAATAAGCGGGATTGCTCACCAAGACGCCGAAAGGTCTACATGAGCAGCAACCATCATTCTGCTCAGTGCAGAGGCAAGAACCCCCAAAGCAACTGGCAATAATTGAAGCATCTTCACGTCTACATAGAGAGAGCCCCGCGCCAAGGAAAATCCTTCCCGCATCACTAGGGGCGTCCGTTCAACGAAAGAGACGACATGAAGACCACTGCAGCATCCACCCGGATTTGCCCCGTCGAAGGGGCAGGCATGCTTGACCATCCTCTCCGACGCCTCTTTCAGAACCCGCGCAAGATCGTTGCACCACACCTGCGCGAAGGCCTGCGGGTCCTGGAGGTCGGCTGCGGCCCCGGCTACTTCACGGTACCGATGGCGCAATTGGTGGGCGCAAGCGGATCCGTCACCGCCGTGGACCTGCAAAGTGGCATGATCGAGCGGCTGACGGCCAAGATCAGCGGCACCGCAGTAGAGTCGCGCATCCACACCTTCTGCGGCGAAGTGGGCGGCTTGGAGGCCAGCGAGCACTTCGACTTCGTCTTTCTGTTCTACATGGTCCACGAAGTCCCCGACACCCGCGGCTTCTTCCGCGAGATTGCCGCGCGCTTGGCCCCCTCGGGAACGGTACTTGTGGTGGAACCGCCGATCCACGTCTCGCGCCAGGGTTTTGAGCGCACCCTTGCCTTTGCCCAGGAAGCCGGCCTGACAAAAATCGCCTCTCCCCGCTTGTTCCCCAATCACACCGCACTGCTTAGTCGAGCCTGACAGCCTTTCCACGGCACCAGACAAGAAATGGCACCACCCGCGCCAGGGATGCTGGCCGAAAGGCCCGGGACACCCGCCCCCAACGTAGGGATCGGGCTCGCCCGATCCACAAACGCGGGGCGGGGGCCCGGCAGGCAGCCCGGTGCCCCGCATCGCGGGGCAGGCGCCCAAACCAATCAGACGCGCGGATCGACGAGAGAGCGCATGAAAAAAGCCCAGATTGCTCTGGGCTTCTTAGTGGAGTTATGGGGAGTCGAACCCCAGACCTTCTCATTGCGAACGAGACGCTCTACCAACTGAGCTATAACCCCGATGAGGGGTGGAAAAATAGAGCATCTCCTACCCCGTTTCAAGGGAAAAGACTCAGGTCGATGGAGACGTCGGCGTTTCCTGATCGGGCTCGAAACCGCTCTGATGCAGGGTGTGCTTGACGGAGTGCCCCTCGACCAGGAAGATCGTCTCCTCGGCGAAGTTGCAGCACAGGTCGCCAATCCTCTCCAGGTTGCGGGAGATGCGGATGATGTCCAGACCGATCTCGATGGTGGCCTTGTCGTTGTTGACCATCTCGATCACCTGCCGCACCACCATGCGATTGAGCCCGTCCACCCGGTCATCGCGCATGAGCACGTCGCGAGCCAAGGTGAAGTCGCGCGTCAGGAAAGAGTCCACCGAATCGCGCAGCATCTCGCGGCAGGCATCCACCATCTCGGGGATCTCGGAAAGACCGGCCGAGCGGTTGAGATTGGCCAGCGAAATGGCCGACTGAGCCACGTTCACGCAATGATCAGAGAGACGCTCCAAGTCGTTGACCACCTTCTGAGTGGCCAGCATGAAGCGCAGATCGGTGGCCACCGGATGCTGGCGCGCGAAGTACTCGAAGATCTGATTGTCGAGCTCGATCTCCAGCTCGTTGACCTTCTTCTCGGTCTCGAAGGCGTGCGAAGCCTGCACGGCGTCGCGCTGCTCCAGCCCCTTGCTGGCGGCGTCGAAGCCGTCACCGACGATGTCGGCCATCCGTCGCACTTCGGCGAGGATGAATTCCAACTGCTTCTCGAATTGGCGTTCCATGTCTTATGGTCCTTTCAACCGAAACGGCCCGAGACATAGTCCTCGGTGCGCTTCTCGCGGGGATTGGTGAAGATAGTGTCCGTCGACCCAAACTCGATGAGCGACCCCATGTAGAAGAAGGCGGTGTAGTCCGAAACGCGACCAGCCTGCTGCATGTTGTGGGTGACGATGGCGATGGTGAACTGATCCTTGAGCTGCAGGATCAGTTCCTCGATCTTGCCGGTGGCGATAGGGTCCAGAGCCGAGGCCGGCTCGTCCATGAGCAGGATCTCGGGCTCCACGGCGATGGCGCGCGCGATGCACAGGCGCTGCTGCTGACCGCCCGAAAGCGCCAAAGCGCTCTTGCCCAAATTGTCCTTCACCTCGTCCCACAGGGCCGCGCCGCGCAGCGAGCGTTCTACCAGTTCGTCCAGGGCTTTCTTGTCGCGCTGGCCGTGGATCTTGGGTCCGTAGGCGACGTTCTCCCAGATGGTCTTAGGAAACGGGTTCGATTTCTGGAAGATCATGCCCACCTTGCGACGGAGCGAGACCGTGTCTACCCGAGGATCGTAGATGTCGGTGCCGTCCATCTCCACCTTGCCGGTGATGCGCACGCCGTCCACCAGATCATTCATGCGGTTGAGGCAGCGCAGGAAGGTGGACTTGCCGCAGCCCGAGGGCCCAATGAGAGCCGTCACGCGATTCTTGGGCACCGAAAGATTGATGCCGAAGAGGGCCTGCTTGGACCCGTAGTGGAGGTCGAGCCCGGTGGCGCGCAGCGCGGCGGGGACGTCTTCGAGAGTTTCCTGATTCACTGGATGCTCCTCCCGCGCGGCATATGGCGCGATGGCTTCGAGGGTTACCGGATTCACTGGATGCTTCTCCTGCGCAGCGTGGCGCGCAGATAGATGGCGGAAAAGTTGAGGGCGAAGGTGAGCGAAAGCAGCACCAGGGTGGTTCCATACTGGATTCCCTTGGTGGCCTCGACGTCGGGCGACTGGGTCGCCATGATGTAGACGTGGTAGCCAAGCTCCATGAACTGGCTGTCGAGTCCCTTCGGCAATTGCGGCAGGAAGTAGGCCGCACCGGTGAAGAGGATGGGCGCCACTTCGCCGGCGCCGCGCGAGACGGCGAGGATGGCTCCCGTGAGCACGCCCGTCATGCAGTTGGGAAGCACCACCTTCCAGATGGTCTCCCAGCGCGTGGCCCCAAGCGCGAGGCTTGCGGCACGCAGCTCCTGCGGAACGTTGCGCAGCGCCTCCTCCACCGACACGATGACGACAGGAAGTGTCAAAAGCGCCATAGTGAACGAAGCCCAGAGGATGTTGGGCTGGGCCCAGTGGAGCTTGCCGTGCGAAAAGATGGCATCGAGTCCGCCGCCGCCGAAGCGCACGAAGAACCCAAGGCCAAAGAGGCCGAACACGATGGCCGGGATGCCGGCCAGGGTATTCACCGCAAAGCGCACCCACTTGGCGAAGGTGGATTCGCGATCGACATACTCCGAGAGGTAGATGGCGGTGATGGTTCCCACCGGCACGCCCACCACCGACATGATGAGCACCAGCAGGAAGGTTCCCACGATGCAGGGGAAGATGCCGCCGCCGGTCATACCCTCGGAAGGAGCCGAGGTGAGGAAGGTCCAACTGATGGTGGGAGCGCCCTGCCATACGATGGTCCCGATGATCCACAGTACTGCCGCGATGGTGCCGAAGGCGCACAGGGCGGTGAGCCCCATGGCGAGCTTTCCGATGATCTTCTTGTTCATCTCAGATCCCCTTGAATCGCTTGAGCAGCCGGTCGCGGATGCCGAACTCGGCCACGGCGTTCAGGCCGAAGGAGAAGGCAAAGAGCAGCACGCCCAGGAAGAACAGCACCGAGTAGTGGAGATCCCCTTGCACCACCTCGGCCATCTCGGCGCCGATGGAGGCCGAAAGAGTACGGACAGGTTTTGCCAAACCCGGATCGATCAGGGCCGCGTTGCCGGTGGCCATCAGCACGATCATGGTCTCGCCGAAGGCGCGACCGACGCCCAGAAGCAGCGCCGCAAAAATGCCCGGCGTGGCGGCCGGCAGCACCACCAGGAAGTTGGTCTCCCACTTGGTGGCTCCAAGCGCGAGGCTTCCTTCGGTGAGGTGCCGCGGGATGGCCGCGATAGCGTCTTCCGAGACGGTGTAGATGATGGGAATGACGGCCAGCGCCATGCCTACGCCGCCCACCAGGGCGTTGAGGCGGAAATCCCAGTGGAAGATGCTCTGCAGAATAGAGGCCAGCACCACCAGGGTAAAGAAACCCAGCACGACAGAAGGAATGCCGGCCAGGAGCTCGATAGCGGGCTTCATGATCTCGCGCGCCCAGCGAGGCGCGAAGGTGGTGGTGTAGAGCGCCGAAAGGATGGCGATGGGCCCACCCAAAAGCAGCGCGATGAAGGTCACCTTGAGGCTTCCCAGGATGAGCGGCCAGACGCCGAACATGGGGTTCTCGTTGGAGACTGGGCTCCACGAGAGCGAAAGCAGATTCCAAGGCGTAAACGGCTTGGGCTTAGCAAGCTCCTCACCCGAAGCGTCCGGAGCCGCTGGCGCGTTCTCCGCCGCAACGCCGGCGGCGGCATCCGAGGGACCGGAATCTCCGTAACTTTGCTGGGTGGCGGCAGCCTGGGATGTGTCACTCTGGGAGGAATCTCCGGTGGCGGCAGTCCCGGCGGCAGCGGAAGAATCGTCCCCGTAACTTTCCGGGGCGGCGGCAACGGAATTGTCAGAAGCATCGCCATAACTTTCGGGAGATGCGTTCGAGTCACCCTTGGAGGCGTTGGGGCCGGCAGCGGCCACCGCTTGCGAGGTTTCGGCATGCCCGGTGAAGACAGGAACGGCTTCCTTGACGACGAAAACCAAGATGAGGAAGATCGTGATCAGGGAGACGACGGCGACGGCGCGGATCGACTGGGCGGCAATCCAGTCCGAAGGCCGCATGCGCTTGCGCAGGCCTTCCGGGATCTTGATTTTCGTGTCCATGGACTCCTTCTTGGAGATAAAGGCAAAGGAGGGATGACCGCACGCGGCGACCACCCCTCTGGGTTGGTTCTGCGAACGCGCTTACTTGGCCGGGAAGTACCCGACCTTGACAGCGATAGCCTGGCCCTCGGGAGAGAGCACCCAGTCGATGAACTCCTTAGCTTCGCCGGTGGGGCGCTTGCGCAGGTACATGTACAGGTAGCGGCTGATCGGATAGGTGCCGTTCTTGATGGTCTGAGCGTTGGGCTTCACACCGGGAGTCGCGGCATCCTTCTTGACGGCGATTTCCTTCACGCCCTTGGCGTAGGCGGCGCCACCGTAGCCGATGCCGTTCTTGTCCTTGGAGACAGCGTTCACCACCGCCGCGGTTCCGGGCATGTGCTGGCAGGAAGGCGCATAGTCCTTGCCCTTGAGCACGTTGTCGCGGAAGTAAGCGAAGGTGCCAGAGCTGTTCTCGCGGCCGTAAAGGATGATCTTGGAATTGGAGCCGCCGACCTGGCTCCAATTGGTGATCTTGCCGGTGTAGATCTCGCGCAGCTGCTCAAGCGTCAGCTCGTTCACCGGGTTGTGCTCGTTGACGTAGAGGGTGATGCCGTCCTTGGCGGTCTTGATCTCCACGCCAAGCGAGCCGTAGCGCTCCTTGAGCTGGTTCATCTCCGAGCTCTTCATGGGACGGGAAGCGTTGGCGATGTCGGTGGAGCCGTTGACGAGAGCCGAGAGGCCCACGCCCGAGCCGCCGCCAGTGACCTGGATCACAGCGCCCGGATGCTTGGCCATGTAGGCCTCGGCCCAGCGCTGCGCCATGATCACCATGGTGTCGGAGCCCTTGACGGTGACGGTCTTGCCCGAGGTGGCCCCGACCACCAGGGCGGCGCCCAAGATCGGAAGCAGGACTTTTGCGGATAGGATTTTCATCAATTTTCCTTTCGACGGTTCTTGTCTATGACGGAATCTGTCAAGACGCTGGTCAGAACTTGTACTGCAGCTGGAGGGTCAGCAGATCGTTGTTGATGTCGCTGGAGTAGTCGCTGCGGGCGTTGGCGCTCTTGAGGGAAGCGGAGGTCTCGTTCATCTTGTGGTCGTAGGCCACCGAAAGCTTCACGTTGCCCGAGAGGAAGTAGTTGACGCCCGCCGAGATCTGGTTGTAGGCGATGTCGGTGCTCGAGGTCCCGGCAACCTTTCCGATGTCATCCCCGGACACCTTGGTGTTGGGATCGAACTGCTCGAAGCGGACGACGCCCTGGAAGTCGTCGCCGATATTTTGGATCAGAGTGGCGTACCATCCCATCACTGGACGGATGTATACGGGACTCGTGGTGGCGGCGCTCACGACCTTGTTGGACTTGTCACCAACGTTGTCGCCGGTGTAAAACTCGCCGCGCAGCACCGTGCCACCGATAGGCAGCACATTGATGTAAGCCTGCAGGTCGACACCGAAGATCTGCTTGTGCAGGTCGTCGCGGAAGTTGCCAACGGACTTATTGTTCGCGCCCACGTTGCTTGTCTGCTTCGAGAAATCGACCACGGTGTCGTTTCCGCTGGGCATGGCCGCGTAGTAGCCGGAGACGCCGCCGTCAATCTCGAAGTTGGCTTCCGGCAGAGGCAGCTTGAAGCCCAAGCGGCCAATGATGGCCTTGCCGTCGTCAAACTCGGGAGCGCTCACGACGTTCATGGTTCCGTTCATGAGCCCGACCTTGAAGTCGATGTTCTTGAAGAAGTCCTTGTCGTAGGTCAGGAACAGCACGGCACCGAGATCCTTCTCGCCGTTGAATACGGTCTGCTCGAACAGCGAGCGCTCCATGGTCTCCATGCTGGAGGAGGAGTAGCCGATTTCGTAGCCGAAGGGGATGTCCTGAGCACCCACGCGCACTTTGGCGATCTTCCACGGATCGTAGAAAGACCCGTAGGCGTCGATCAGCTTGATGGCGTCCTCGGCGTACTGCACCTGCACGGCGAAATCGCCAAGATCCCCTTCCTGGCCCACTTTGACGCGTCCGCGGCGCACTTTGAAGCGCCCCTGCATCTGGCTTGAGGTCATGTTGGAACCAGCGGCATTGCTGCCCATGATGCCGGTGTCCATGGCATACTCGTAGCGGGCCTGGATGTAACCGCTCACCTTGATCTTGGCGAGCTTGTCCACGGTGCTCTTGGTGTCGAGGTAACTCTCCTCGACGCCGTCGATCTTGCCCTTGAGGGCGTCGATCTGCTCGGACTGGCTCTGGGCGGCGACGGGCTCGGAGGCACTGTCTGCGGCCTCTTGAGCACGGACGGTCCCGGTCAGGGCCGCGATGGCCAAGGCTAGGGCGTAAGATTTCTTCATGTGTCTCCCTTTCGGATGTGAGATTTTCGCGACAGAACTAAGGGACGAATCCGGCATTGCAGACGCATTTCAACTTGTTTGCATTTGTGTGCGCAGCCTTTTACGGCCCCCGCCACGGCCATGAGGGGCTGCTATCTTGACATTCCATGGCAAGCGAAAGAATCCTCCTGGTTGAAGACGATCCCGATATCCGCGATTTGGTTTCCCATGCGCTGCGCAAGGCGGGCTTCCGCATCTCGGCGACAGGCTCGGGAGCCGAGGCTCTGGGAATCCTCTCTGACGACCGGCACGACCTGGCCGTCCTAGACGTGATGCTACCGGACATCCCCGGAACCGAAATTTGTCGTCGCATCCGCGAGTCCGAGCGACTGCGCGCCATGCCGGTGATCTTCCTCACCGCCCGCGTCGAGGAGCACGACCGCATCTATGGATTCTCGGTGGGCGCCGACGACTACATCCTCAAGCCCTTCTCGCCTCGCGAACTGGTGGCGCGTGTGCAGGCCATCTTGCGCCGCACCACGGGCTCCATCTCGGGGGACGCCGTGGCCGTGGGCGAGCTTTCCATCGACATGGACCGCCGCCAGGTGAAGCTCCGCGATGAACCCATCCACCTCACCTTCAAGGAGTTTGAGGTGCTGCGCACTTTGGTTGTCGCCAAGGGCCGCGTGGTCGAGCGCATGCAGCTCCTGGAAGACGTGTGGGGCATGGACAGCACCTCCGGACCGCGCAGCGTCGACGTCACCATCACTCGCCTGCGCGACAAGCTTGGCGAATTTTCCCACTGCGTCCGCACCGTCACCGGCGTCGGCTACCAGTGGAATCCCGAAGAACCGGCCAAGGAGGGGATTTGAAGATCCTGCTCAATGGCGAGGACTACGAGAGCGCCGCTGCCACCATCGGCGCGCTGGTACGCGAACTGGAACTGGATCGGCAGTGGGTGGTGATCGAGCACAACCTGACAGTTCCTGACAAATCTCTCTGGGACGAGACATCCCTTTCCGAAGACGACCAGGTGGAGATCGTCCGTTTCCTCGGTGGCGGATGATCGCCGCGCTCCTTTGGGCGCTTGAGGCGGCTGCCACACTGGGCGTCTGCGGTTCCGAGACGCTCGGGCGCACGGCCACCAACTGGGCGCGGGAATGGGGCGAGCGAGAACCCGAGATCGCCGTGGAGACGCACTTCCCGGGATCGGGAACCTCGCTAGCATCGCTTGAAAACGGCACCTGCCGGGTGGCCCTGCTCAGCCGCGAGCCGGACGCTGCAGGCATCTTGACCGCACACATGGCGCTGCGCCAAGTCGGCTGGGACGAGGTCGTCTTTTTCGTACACCCCTCTTCCCGCCTGCACAGCCTTCCGCTTTCTGAACTGCGCCGTTTTCTGGCTCATCCCTCCGCCTCGTTGCCCTGGCACATCTACGGCCGCAATGAACTCTCCGGAACTCACGCCTGGGTGCGCAATCGCCTGCTCGGCGGCGAACTCTTCGCTTCCCAGGTCCGCAAGCTTCCCGGCCCTCAGGGAGTGGTGCGAGCTGTGGCCATCGACCCGCAAGGCTTAGGCTACGCCAGCCGCGACGCCCTGCACGGCGAGGTACGCATGCTGCGCCTGACCGACGCCCAGGGTATGCCCGTACACCTGCTTCGCCCATTGTTCCTGGCGCGCCGCCGCGACGACGCACTTGCCGCGCGCTTCGAATCCTACGCACTCTCGCCGCGCGGTCAGGCCCTACTTTCCCAGGACGGCTTGCTGCCTGTGGCTAACCTTCCCGCAGAGGCGCAGCCTTGACCCCACGCGCCCGCACCGATCGCCTGGCATCCATGGCCTTCTTCGCCATCGGCGTGCCGGCCACCCTGGTGGTTCCCGCCATGTGCGCGGTGCTGATCTACAAGGCGCTGCCTGGGCACGTCGCCGAGATCATTCCCCTGCTGCTTCCAAGCCTTGCCATCGCCGCCATCTCGCTGGCCTTTTCCACCCTTCCCGGCCTCGGGACGGCGCTGTACACCAGCGAATTTCTGCAACTGCGCTGGCGCCGCCGCGTCTCCATCCTACTTGAAGGGCTGGGAGCCCTGCCTCCCGTCTGCTGCGCCTGGTTTGCCATCGCCCTGCTTCCCGATTGGTGGGAACGCCACGCCACCACGGCGATCCTGCTGCTGCCTCTGGCCATCTTGGCATTAGGAATCGCCGCACATACGCGCCGACTACCCTGGATTCCCGGATCTCTCCAAGGCGTCTTGCGTCCAATTTTTGTCATTTTCTGCTTCCTGCTGCTCTTCTCCCTGATGAGCCTCCTGCCTTCATGGCACGCCCTTCCACCTCCGCCGCTCCACTCACCGTGGGGGGCCGGGATCGCCATCTCCGGATTTCTGGCGCCCAAGATTGCCGCCCGAAGCCTTGCCCAACTGGCGCAAGTCCCTTCGCATCTGCGCGAAGCCTCGCTTTCCTGCGGCGCTACCCGCTGGGAGACAGTGCGCCACGTGGTGCTTCCCCAGGCCATCCCCGGACTGACCCTGGTGCTGTGGGAGCTCTTCGCCTGGGTGCTGGGCGAGACCATGGTCGTGCTGGTGCTTTTCGGAGCCTCGGCTCGCCCCCCCTGGAACAGCGGCACGCTTGGGACGGCCATGACCCTGGGGCTTCCCGACGTGCAGGCCGGATCCGCCGCCGAAGGAACCCTGGTATGGCCGGCGCTGCTGCTTTTGCTGTTCGCGGTGCTAGCCCAGCTTCCCGGACTCCTGCGGGAGCGCAAGCTGTGATCCGCCGCCCTATTGAACCCTTGGCCTGGAGCGTGGCCGGACTGTTCGTGCTGCTGCTTTCCGCCAGCACACTGGTGCTCGCATCGTTTCTGGCAAGCGCCCTGGCCGACGACTGGCCCGGCCCCCTGCGGATGGCGCAACTGGACGGACGCGCGACTTGCCTGGAGATTCGTTCCCGGGCCCCAGAAGGGGCATGGGCACGGATCTCGGGGCGTCCGGACGCCTGGTTCTTGCCCACGGCGACTCTGGATGCTTCCCATCCCGCCGGCGCTTGGGCCACTCTCCAATTGCGCGATGGCCGCTGGTTCTGCGCTCCCCAGCTCTCGGTTCTGGACCAGGGACGTCCCGTAGCGCTTGGCTTTTCGGAGCTGCGCGACTGGATGAATTCCATGGCGGCCGACCGCGATCGCCTGCGCCGGCAAGCGCGTGACGGACAGGAATCGTCCGCCCAGGAATACCGCCGCCTCGCCGCCGCCGAGTCTTCGCTCCGACTGCGTCTGGACGGCACCGGACAGGATGTGTCCTTTTCTGACGTCGCCACCCTGCACCCGCCTGCCGCTAGCTTCACGGCGCGCCTGGGTATCTTCCTTGCGAACCTGCACAGCCACCTGCGCTCGCCCTCGGGCTTTCCCGCCGCTCTGGTGGGGACGGCTCTAACCACTCTGCTTGCAGCGCTGCTCGCAAGCCCCCTTGGCATCGCCGCCGCCATCTGGCTCTCTGAGTTCTCGCGCCCCGGCCTCTTCGCCCGGCTCTTCCGCCGCTCGGTGCAGCTGCTCTCGGGGATTCCTCCGGTGGTCTTCGGAGCCTTCGGCCTCGTGTTCCTGGTGCGCGGCATCGGCTCCAGCCTGGGTGGCGGACTCGCTGCCCCCTCGCTCCTGTGGGCCTCTCTGACGCTCGGGCTCCTGGCCCTTCCCACGGTGACGCGCCAGGCCCACCTCTCGCTCCAGCGGGTTCCCTCTCACCTGCGCGAAGCCTCACTCTCTTGCGGTGCCTCGCGCCTTCAGACCCTGCTGCGGGTGGTCCTCCCCGCCAGTGCCCGCGGCCTTCTCTCGGCGGTGTTGATGGGCGCCGTACAGGCCCTGGCCGAAACCGCCCCCATCCTGCTCACGGGCGCCGTGCAGCTCTCGGGGCGCGCCATCCTAGACAGCACCTTTCCCTTCTTCCATCCCCTTGGCGGCTTCGAGCACCTCGGCTCGCACATCTTCTACGGCCTCGAACAGCTCCCGCCGGGCCCTTCGGGGGCCGGCATGGAAAGCCTTGCCTGCCTAATCCTGGCTGGCTCCGCCATGGGCCTGCGCGCCCTGGCCGCCGAACTTCGCCACCCCCGGAGCCTACAATGACGCAAGACGCTCGCGAGGCCTCCGCCGTCCACCCTCAGGAAATCAAGGATCCGATCCTGAGCATGGACAATTTCTGTCTAGACTTGGATGGCCGACGCGTACTCTCTGACATTTCCTTTTCAGTGCCGCGCGGAGCCATCACCGCCCTGGTCGGCCCCTCGGGAAGCGGCAAGACGGTGCTGCTGCGCTCCTTCAACCGCATGAATGAGTGGGATGGGACAATTTCCGTCCAAGGATCTCTGGAATTCGAAAGCCAGGACATCCACTCCCCCGCCACCGACCTGCTGGAGCTGCGCGGCCGCATGGGCATGGTCTTCCGCATTCCCAACGCCTTCTCCATGAGCGTCTTCGACAACGTGGCCTACGCCCTGCGCGCGCAGTCCTCGCGTCCTTCGCGGCGGCTCCTGGACGAGGGCGTGGAGCGAGCGCTGCGCCGCTGCGGCCTGTGGGACGACTTGCGTGACCGCCTAGCCGAGCCCGCCGTGCAGCTTCCTCCCGGCCTGCAACAGCGCCTTTGCGTGGCCCGCGCCGTCGCCTGCTCCCCCGCCGTGCTGCTGCTGGACGAGCCCTGCTCGGTGCTCGACCCGCTGGCCACCGCAGAACTCGAAGACCTGCTGCTTTCGCTGGGAGGCAACCCCACGGTCGTGATTGTGACCCACAATCCGCAGCAGGCATCGCGCATCAGTCAATACACAGCGTTCCTCTCGCGAGGACGCCTCGTGGAATTTGGTCCCACCGAGCGGGTGTTCCAGCGTCCGCTGCGCCGTGAGACCGACGACTACATCTCCGGACGTTCCGGATGAAGGACATGTCATGAGCCGACACACCCACATGGAACTCGACCGCCTGTCCGGCCGCATGGCCGAGCAGTGCCATCGCGTAGAGGAGCACCTCTTCGCGGTCTTCCAGGCGTTGCTTTCTCCTGATCGCGGAGACGGGGAGCGCCTTGCCCTGGCCGACGAGGCCATCGACCAGGAGGAGGTCCTGATCGAGGAGGAATGCCTCAAGATCATCGCCCTCCACCAGCCCACAGGCCTCGACCTCCGGCACTTGGCCACCTTCATCAAAGCCAACGGCGACCTGGAGAGGATCGGCGACCACGCCACCAACATCGCCCGCGCCCTGCGCCGGCTTCCCGAAGCCGGAGTGCTGCCCCAGTCGGCAAAGCTCCTGGTGCGCGCCGCCGGAGAGGCCTTCCAATCGGCCTGCCGCGCCCTCTCGGAGCACGACCTGGATGCCGCCCGCCTAGTGCTTGCAGGCGACGACGTGATCGACGCTCTGGAAGACGCCGTCACGGCTTCAGCCCGCGAGATGGCCCAGGCTGGCGACTGCAGCCTGGAGGCGGCCTTTGAGCTTGCCCGCTGCGCTCACGACATCGAACGGGTGGCCGACCTCGCCAAGAACATCGCCGAGGACATCGTCTACCTCGATACCGGCGACATCGTGCGCCATGCGCGCTTCGTGCCCTGATGGCGATCCTGCTGGCATTGCTTCTAGACGCGGCCTGTGGGGAGCCGCCCTCCCGCCTTCATCCGGTGGTCTGGATGGGACATTTCCTGTCTTGGGGATCCCGGCGCATCCCCGCCGCCCCACGGGTAGCCTTCCGCCGAGGTGCTGGTTTGTGGCTTCTCGGCCTCCTCGCTTGCCTCGCCGTCGGGATCCTGCTGGAGTGGCTGCTTTCGCCGCTTGGCCTCTGGGGCATCCCCCTCAAGGCCTTCCTGCTGTGGCCCCTTTTCTCGGCGCGGCTGCTGCAGGAAGAGGTGGGCGCCGTGGAAACATCGCTCCTGCGAAGCCTTGAGGAAGGGCGAGAGCGCCTGGCGCGCATCGTCAGCCGCGACGTCTCCGAGCTTTCGGAGGCGCAGGTGCGCGAGTCGGCGCTGGAGTCGCTTTCCGAAAACCTGACGGATTCTGTCATTGCACCGCTCTTCTGGTTCCTGCTCCTGGGCCTTCCCGGAGCCATCGCTTACCGTTTCGCTAACACCGCCGACGCCATGTGGGGCTACCGCGACCACCGCGAGTGGTTCGGCAAGCTCGCCGCCCGCGCCGACGACGTGCTGAACTGGATCCCCGCCCGCCTCACCGGGCTCCTCTTGTGCCCCTGGCAGCTCTGGGAGCGGCTTTCCGAGGAGGCTCGCCGCACCCCCTCCCCCAACGGCGGCTGGACCATGGGAGCCCTGGCGCTGCGGCTGGGTATCCGCCTCGAAAAACCCGGCGTCTACGTGCTTAATCCGGAAGGGCGTCTTCCTGGACCCCGCGAGGTCGCCCAGGGGCTTCTCACGGTGCGGCGTGTCATCTGGATTTCCGGTGCCGTGCTGGCCGTTTTCGAGTGGTGTCTGCACCGCGCTTAGCTACTTTCGCGGCACTGTGAAAATGCGATTTCTGCTGCCGCTTGCCACCGTTGTTCTGTTTGCCTGCCGCGACGAACGGACCGAATCCGCCGCATCTTCCTCTGCCACACCAGTGGTAGGAGAAGACGGTCGCCTGGATTGCCAGGACACCTCTATCCAGCCCGAGGAGGGCTCCCAGTGGGCCTTCCTGAAGCGAGGCTTTCGGCTCCCTGACCTCGCCCACCGCAGCTTCCCGCGTGGCGATTTCGAGGTGCGTCTACTGCGACGCGAACCGGCCAGCCCCGAACTGCTCCTCCTCTTGCGGCGCGAAGCCGGGCACGCCAGCATCCTGCTGATTCGCCCCCGCGCCTCACTGCGGGCAGAATTTCTGAAGGTTTCCGAGCGAACCGGTGCCCTGGTTCCCGACCTGTGGAACCCGACCACCAAGCTCGACACTTTCGCGCTCCCCGACAGCTTTGCCACCCGCGCCACAACGCTTCTCGAGGCCAAGAGAATCGCCGACCTGGCA
>DAIPHW010000048.1:0-11687 GCA_036771135.1 Fibrobacterota bacterium
GGGCAGTCGTCGCCGGGCTGGGCCTCGGTCAGCGACCAGTCGATGCTGTCGCGGCGCAGCCGCGACGGGGTCCCGGTCTTGAGGCGGCGAAGCGTTAGTCCCAAAGCCGTGAGGCCGCGCGAGATGGCCTTGGCGGGCGCCTCGCCGATGCGGCCGCCGTCCCAGCGTTCCTCGCCGCGATAGAGAAGTCCTCCCGCGAAAGTGCCGGTGGTGACCACCAGACTCCGGCAGAGAATCTCGCGTCCGTCCTCCAGGGGCAGCCGCCAGCCGTCCCCCTCTGACAAAATCTGTCCGACTTCGCCTTCCCACAGCTCAAGGTGCGGCGTCGCTTCCAGGCGCGCGCGCATCCAGCGCGAGTAGGCGTCCATGTCCTGCTGGGCCCGAGGCCCCCACACGGCGGCCCCGCGCGAGGTGTTGAGCATGCGGAAGTGGATGCCGCAGGCGTCAGCGGCAAGTCCCATGAGCCCGCCCAGGGCGTCGAGCTCGCGCACCAGTTGGCCTTTGGCTACGCCGCCAATGGCGGGATTGCAGCTCATGCGGCCAATGGCATCGAGTGATTGCGTGACTAAAAGCGTCTCGCAGCCCATGCGAGCGGCGGCGGCGGCAGCTTCGATGCCGGCGTGGCCACCTCCGACTACGCAGACGGTGCAAGTGTGTTTCATGGCGGAGCTCAACCTAGAAACCGGCTCAGCCGGGGTCGGCCGGCAGGTCCTTGCGGTGCGCCGCCGCCACGGCCAGCTGATCGCAGCGCTCGTTCTCGCGGTGGCCGGCGTGCCCCTTCACCCATTCCAGCCGCACGAACTTTCCCGCCATGGCTGCTTCTAGCCGCTGCCACAGGTCCACGTTAGCGACCGGACCGCCGTCGGCCTTGCGCCAACCCTTGCGTTTCCAGCCAGCGAGCCACTTCTTCTCCAGGGCGTCCACCACGTAGCGCGAGTCGGTCGTCAAGACCACCCGCTCGCCGCGGGGGATGGCTTCCAGGCCCGAAATCGCCCCCATCATCTCCATGCGGTTGTTGGTGGTGGTGCGATAGCCCCCTGAAAACTCCTGGCGCCCCTCCGGGCCTTCTAAGATGGTCCCCCAGCCGCCAGGGCCAGGATTCCCAGAACAGGCGCCGTCCGACCAGATCTTCCAGGTCACCGTCTCGCGCGAACGGGGGCTTGGCACCGTCGGTGCCGGGAGTGCCGGCTCAGAAGGCGGCGGTGCCACCTCCGTAGCGGCTTGGGCAAAGAGGTCGGGAAGTTGTGCCGTTGGGTGCTGGCGGAGCTCTCGTTCAAGCAGATCGAGCACCAAGGCTTGCCGTGTCACGCCCAATTCGTGGGCACGCGCTGCCAACCAAGTGTGCTGGGAGGGCGATAATTTCAATGTGAGAGAGTGTTCCAAGGACGGCAAAAGCTACTTACTATTCCACCTATGCAGTTTACGGTCGCGAAGTCCGCTTTTCTTGAGGCGCTCCAGGTCTGCGGTAATGCCGTCCCGGCCAAAAGCACCTTGCCCATTCTCCAGAATTTTCTCCTGACCGTGCGCGGCGGGCAGCTCCTGCTCACCGCGACCGATCTCGATTTGGGCGTGCGCATGTCCATTCCTGTCCAGGTGCAGGAGGAAGGCGAACTGGTGGTGCCCGCCCGTCATTTGATTGACGTGGTCAAGGAACTTCCCGACCTGCCCATTGACATCGCCGTCAAGGACTACCACCTCTCGCTCAAGAATGAGAAGGGTTTCTCGGGAAAGCTCGCCGGCGTGGACGCCAGCGAATACCCGGCCCTTCCCGAGCCCGAGGGCGAAGGTTTTCAGGTGCCGGCCACGGTGCTGCGCGATCTTTCCGAGCGCACCATGTTTGCCGTCTCTACTGACCAGACTCGCTTGGCACTGAACGGCATCTACTGGGAACCGGTAGAAGACCACATGGTCATGGTGGCTACCGACGGTCACCGCCTGGGCCACGCCACCGCCCAACTTGATGCCTCCGGGCTGCAGGGCGGCGTCATCCTCCCCCCGAAGGCCATCCAGCAGGTGCTGCGCGTGGCGGTGGGCGACGAGGCCATGGTGGAAGTTCAGCTGACTGCCAACTCGGCGCGCTTCCAGTGCGGCGTGGTGGAGATCTTCACCAAGCTGATCGAAGGCCCGTATCCAAATTACCGCCAAGTGGTGCCACGTGCCCACGCTCGCGTCGCGACCCTGCCGCGCGAAGAGTTCATGGCCGCGGTGCGCCGTGTGCAGACCTTGGCCAGCAAGTCCACCCGCCAGATCCGCCTTTCCTTCCGGCCCGGCCGGCTGGAAATTTCGGCCCAGAACCTCGACGTCGGGGGCGAAGCCAAGGACGGACTCTCGGCCGAGTACGAAGGCGAGACCTTCGACATCGGCTTCAATGCCGCCTATCTGGAAGGCGTGCTGAAGCTCGTGGCCGCACCCCAAGTGCGTTTGAAGATGAACAGTCCCGTGCAGGCCTGCATGGTGGAGCCCGCCGTCGACGAGCCGGACTGCTTCTTCATCCTCATGCCGCTGCGCCTGGCCGACTAACGTGCGCGTCCTGCGCCTTGCGGTGCGGGATTTCCGGTCCTGGGCCGTGGCGGAGCTGGAACCGCATTCGGGCGTCAACCTGCTTTTGGGCAAGAACGGCGCCGGCAAAAGCAACCTGCTGGAAGCCATCCACCTCGCGTGCCTGGGGCATTCTGCTCGCACTCGGCGCGAGACGGAACTGATTCGCTGGGGAGGCGACCACTTCGACCTGCGCCTGGAAGGCCAACGGGGCGATGAGGCCGTGGCCCTGGCTGCCCGCTGCCGTTTCGATGGCCGCAAGGAGACGCGCGTGAACGGCGAGACCGGGCGTCTCTTCTCGAAGCTCATCGGCCACATTGCAGTGGTGGGCCTTTCGCCCGATGACATTGAGCTGGTGCGCGGCGGTCCGCAGCTGCGCCGCGGTTTCTTGGACGGACTGCTGTGCCAGCTCGATCCGTTAGCTATGGAGGAACTGCGCACCCTGCAGCGCATTCTGAAGCAGCGCTTGGCGGCCCTGCGGGCTCCTGAGACCTTCGATGGCGACGTGCGCGCTGTCTTGGATGACCAACTCTTGGATGCCGCCGTACCGGTGTTGGAGCGGCGGCTGCGTCTCACCCGCGAGCTGCGTCCGCTGGTGCGCGGCATCTACAAGCACCTCTCGGGCAGTGAAGAGGCCGATTTGAGCTATCGCGGTAGCTACGGCGAGCCGGTCGATCCGTCGTGGCATACCGACACCCTGCGCGAGCTCCTGACGCGGCGACGCGCCCAGCTGCGCAACGCCGAAAGTGCCGCCCAGGCCTGTTTGTGGGGGCCGCAGCGCGACGATTTGAATTTGACAATTGCCGTCCAATCAGCTCGCTCGACCGCTAGCCAAGGCCAGGCCCGGAGCCTTGCCATTGCGCTGCGCTTAGCCGCCACGCGGCTTCTGGAGGAGTCCCAAGGCCTGAAGCCGGTGCTGCTTCTGGACGACATCTTCGCTGAACTCGACGGCCCGCGCCGCGAGCGCCTGGCTGCGCTCTTGCCGCTGGGTGGGCAAGCCTTTCTTGCCTCACCACGGCGGGCTGACCTTCCCTTTGAGGTCGATCGCACCTTTTTGCTTTCCGGTGGGGCTTTGGAACCCGTATGAGCTCTAGGATAGGATATTGATGACCATGTCTCCCATTGCTACTGAATCGTCGCCGCGCCGGCCACTGCTGGCTCGCTCCCTTGCGTGGATGCTTGCCGTATTCCTCGTCCATCTGGTGTTGCGCATTGCCGTGCTGGGGCGCCCAGATGCTTTTGGGTTGCCCTTTGTCGGCAAGTTTGACTGGTACATCTTCCATGCTGCCTTCTTTGATGTGCGCTGGATCTCCTGGCTCTCGGCGCTCTTCGTGGCTCATGTGGCCTTCTGGGAGACTCGCAAACGCCGCTGGGCGCATGCGGGATTGTGGGCGCTCTACCTTGTCCACGCCGTCCTGCTGGTGGCCACCCTGATCGATGATGAAACCTATCGCTTCATGGGGTGCCATCTCACGCCGAGCCTCTTCACCACCTACGGCAACGGCGCTGCCACCCGCCAGGTCTTCAACTTCTTGGCGGACGACAAGGGGGGACGCTACCTGCCCCTGGTGCTGCTGGTCCTCATGCTGCCGCTGGCCATCGGTCTTACGCGGTGGCTGCGGCGGCGCACCGTCTTCTCCGACCACCCCCGCTGGAAGCTTTTCCTGATCACGCTCTTGATCGTGAATGCCGTGGGTTGGCTCTACACCGAGGTCATCTGGACCGGAGGTTTCCGGGCCAAGAAACTGGCGCCAGTCCAAGAAGTCTGGTGGACGGAGCTGCGCCAGAAGCATTCCCAGTACATTGGCGATGCCGAGTTCCGAAATCTGACAAATGCCTTCCGATCCCGCTGGAAGACAGAAAATGTCAGCGATACGCTGTGGGACTTCCCCGACTCCAACCTCCCCTACTGGAAGGTGCCGCGCGGCGGAATGCACGTCGCCCCGCGCGACTCCCAATGGAACATCGTCCTGATCGTGTTGGAATCGCATCGCGCTCTCAACTGCGGCTTCTTGATGCCCTACGGCGCCGTACGGGACGCGACTCCCTTCCTGGATTCGGTCGCCCCCAAGGCCGAGATCTGGACCCGCTACCAGTGCCCCGCCCTTCCCACCATCCGCGCCTTGGCAAGCCTCCACCTCGGCATTCTCAACCATCCCTCGCGTAACTTCACCAGCGACAACCCCACGCTTGCCAACACCAGCCTTCCGGCCATTCTGGGGCATGCCGGCTGGACCACACGCTTCTTCTCGGCGGCAGATCCGGCCTGGGACAACCAGACGCCGTGGCTGCGGCAGTGGTACCAGGGATTTGACTACAACCGCTCCCGCGAGAGCGACGCGGAACTCTTCTCGCACGCCTCGCACTGGATGCATGACAGCCTGAACGTGGGCAAGCCCTTCTTCGTGGCCTTTATGTCCAAGACCAACCACTATCCCTTCAACCCCGAGCCTGGCGTGGAAGCTGCCCCTAACGGGGACCTGCAGGCGCGCATGCGCGCCACCATGCGCTACACCGACCATTCCGTGGCCACCTTCGTGAACAGCCTGCGCCACGAGCCCTGGTTCTCCCGGACAATTTTCGTGATCACCGGCGATCACGGCTTCCCGCTGGGGGAGCACGGCTCGTCGAACATCGGCTACGGGCTCTACTCGGAATCGGATTGGCTGCCCCTGGTGATCTTCGGCAACCATCCGCGTCTGCATGCTGGGCAGGTTCATCCCGAACCGGCTTCGCACCTCGATCTTGGGCCCACGCTGCTTTCGCTTGCGGGCGTGCGAGCGGCCAACCACTTCACCGGCCGCGACCTCTTCTCGCCGGTTCCGGCGCGTTTGCAACGCACCACCACTCAGGGGGATGAAGTGCTTGCGGTCACGAGCTCGCTGCGGGTACACGGCACCCTTTCGGGGGGCGTGCGCGAGCATGGCAACGAGGTCTTTTCGGCCCAGGATATTCGCGAGACGCATCCTCTGCCGACCGACGTTGCTGTGACGGCGCCGATCCTGAAGGCTTCCCGTGAAGAAAGCCGGCTTTTGGAAGCCGTACTGCAGCGCGATGCCTTGGCGCCCCGCAAGCCTTAGCAACAGAATCTGAACACGGCCGCAACCAGGATGAACTAACCCAATCGCATCCTTTGGAACAATCCCTCGCTACTCTGCGGGGGAGATTCCAATCGATGGGGGCCAGGCCTTGCTGGAAATGCCATGTCGGACGACGATTCCCTTTCACCGTCCCTGGAAGGGTGCGCGAGATTCCGAACTCATCGCTCGCTGCCTGGAATCGGGCTCACTTTCTGGTGACGGTCCCTTCACGCTGCAGGCTCGCGCCCTCCTGGAACGTCTCACCGGCGCTCCGGCCGTCCTGCTGACGACCTCCTGTACGGCAGCCCTAGAGCTTGCCGCCTTGCTCCTGGACATCTGCCCGGGCGACGAAGTCATCCTTCCCTCCTTCACCTTTGTCTCCAGCGCCAATCCCTTCTGCCTGCGCGGCGCCCATCCGCGCTTTGTCGACATCGATCCGCGCACCCTGAACATGGATCCATCCGGCATTCCCGAACTGCTCACTGAGCGGACCCGCGCCGTCGTTCCCGTTCACTACGCCGGGGTGGCGTGCGATCTGGATCCGATCCTGAAATTGTCGCAGCGCTGGGGCTTTCACGTGGTCGAGGATGCCGCTCAGGCTATCGGCTCTACTCGCAAAGGGCGTCCCTTGGGCACCGAAGGCGTGCTGGGAGCCATCTCGTTTCACGGCACCAAGAACATCGGCTGTGGCGAAGGCGGCGCGCTTTTGGTCAATGATGCAGAACTCGTAGAAGCCGCCTTGGTGCTGCGCGAAAAGGGCACCAACCGCAGTCAGTTTCTGCGCGGCATGGTGGACAAATACACTTGGGTGGATGTCGGCTCTTCCTTCCTGCCTTCGGATCTCTTGGCCGCCTTGCTGGTCTCGCAGCTGGAAGATCTTGAACTCGTCACCCGCAAGCGACGGCGCCTGTGGATGCTCTATCACGAAGAGCTTCTGCCATTAGCGCGCCAAGGAGTGCTGACCCTCCCCGATCCAGCCGATTTTGCCGAGGCCAACGGGCACATATTCTGGATGCTTTGTGGCGACGCCCTGGAGCGGACCCGCCTGATTGACTTCCTCCGCTCCTTTGGCATCCAGGCGGCCTTCCACTACGTCCCCTTGCACCTTTCCCCCATAGGACGCCACTTTGGCGGCTGCGAAGGCCAGTTGCCGGTGACCGAAGATTTGGCCGAGCGATTGCTGCGATTGCCGCTGTGGGCCGGCATGGAAGAAGATCTCGTCCACCGCGTGGGGGAGCGGTTGCGGGAATTTTACGGCGCATGAGTCTTGAACTCTCGGTGGTGGTCCCCGTCTACCGCAGCGCCGCCACCCTCCCGCTGCTTTTGGAGCGGCTCCAGGCCGAGCTCGCCCCGCGGTATTCGCGTTGGGAAGCCGTCCTTGTCAACGATGGCTCCCCCGACGGCAGTTGGGAGGTTCTGACAGATCTTGTCCAACGCTACAACTTCCTGGTGATTGCGGATCTGCGCAAGAACTGTGGGCAGGACAACGCTTTGATGGCCGGTCTGCGCTTTTGTCAAGGCGAGGTCGCCATCATCATGGACGACGACCTGCAGCACGACCCGGCAGACATCCCGCGCCTAGTCGACAAGCTCCATGAAGGCTGGGACGTGTGCTTTGCCGCCTTCGGAGCGAAGCGGCAAGCCTGGTGGAAGAATCTGGGAAGCCGCTTCAACGGCTGGGCGGCGCAGCAGGTGATTCAAAAGCCCGCGGGCATCTACCTCTCGCCCTTCAAGGCGCTCGCGCGCGGCGTGATCGACGAAGTCTTGGCCTACCAAGGCCCTTTCCCCTACCTGGACGGATTGTTGCTTTCTGCTACCAGTCGCTTCACGCAGATTGAGGTGGCCCACCATGCGCGCCCGGTTGGGCACGGCAACTACAACCTGCCCCGTAGCGTCGCCGTGTGGCTGAAGCTTGCCACCGGCTTTTCGGTCCGCCCGTTGCGCATCGCTTCGGTGGCGGGGCTTTTTACGGCGTTCTTGGCCCTAGCCTTTGGCTTCGGGCTCATCGTGCGCCATCTGCTTGGGCACGAGGAGGTGGAAGGCTGGACCTCCACGCTGGTGGTGGTCTCGTTCCTCGGCGGGCTGCAACTTTTTTGCCTTGGCCTTTTGGGCGAGTACGTGGGGCGCGCCTACCTGGTGCTTGGTCGCAAGCCTCAAGCGCCGGTGCGCTGCGTACTGCGTCGCGAATCTACCGAGCTCGGTTCCTGAGTTCTTCCCTGGAGTTTTTATGACGACTGCCCAAAGGCCTCGCATCCTCCTTCCCAGCCTCAGCGTGCTGGGTCTTTCGCTGCCCATCTTCCTTTTCCTGTGGTCGTTCCAGCTGCTGCGCGAGCTGGGCTACTGGATAGAACACGGTAAGACAGAAATTATTGTCGACGGACGGCGTCAGAACGGAACCTGGCGGGTCTTCTCGGGGGCGCCGCGCACCCAGCCCGAGCGAACCGAGGAACGGGGCTTTGCCCCCGAGCGCGACCTCTTTGCCGTTGTCGACGCGGGCTTCCACCAAGCTCATGGTCAGGACGTCTATCGCGCCGACATTGCCGTTGCCGGCTCGCAATGCCGTGTGACTTCGCGTGTAGAAGGCGGCAAGCGCTGCGTCACGCCCAGCGGCTGGGAAGCGGGAACGCGCCGCGTCACCTTCATCTTTTCCGGGAAGCTCAAGGACAATGCCGACTGGGTGCGCGCCGGGCTGCTTCCGGATTTTGTCGTAATCCGCTGGGCCGATTGGCCCGGTTACCTGCGCGGCAGCCTGCATGCGGAGCTCTTCATCGAGTCGCTGCTGCTGGCCGCCTTCCTGGTCTTCCATGTCCTGTACCTGCGCCGCCGCTGGCGTCCCATCTTGTTTCCGGGGGTGGCGCGACGCCCTTCGGTGAGGCTTTGGCGCTGGCTTGGCGGCATTCTTCTGACAGGAATTGTCGTCTACCAGTTCCCCGCCTTCCACAACGTGGTATTCCTGTGGTTCGGCGCTTGGACGCTGCTTGCGGCGCTTGCCTGGAAGACACTGCTGCCGGCCTCTGGAGCCAGGACGCCTCTCCCCAGGCGCTTTGAAACGGCGCTCTTGCTTGCGATCCTCGCCGCGGGCATGGTGCCGCGTGCCCTTCATCTCGACTGGGGGCATCCGCTGATGCTGCACCCCGACGAATACGCCTTCACGGCCTTCCCCCCCAAGATGGCCGAGACCAACACGCTCAATCCGATGGACTTCGAGCGGCCCAACCATCCGAGCATCTACACCAATTCGATGGTCTACGGCGTGGCCTCGCACCTCGTCTTTGGCCAGCCGCTGCCGCAGTCCTTTCCTGCTCACGAGTTCTTCTACCACCTTCTCTCGCGCTGGATCGTGGCGCTGTGGGGTGGCATCGGCATCCTGGCCGCTTGGTACGCCGGACGCCAGTTCTCGCCAGCAGCGGGGCTCTGGGCCGCAGCCTTGCTTGCCGTGCATCCGCTCTTTATCGAGCACGCCCACTACGCCACGCCTGATGTCCCCATGACCGCCATGCAGCTCTTCTCCATCGCCCTGGCGATGCGCTTTATGAAAAGCGGCTCCTGGCGCGACCTGGCTCCCAATGTTCTTTGGGTGTCTTTGGCTACTGGCGAGAAGTATCCGGGAGTGCTCTACTTGCTGGCGCCGCTCTTTGCTCTCGTCTGGCAGCGGCGTCACGAAGGGAAGCGCCTGCTCGACGACCTGGTGCGGCTAGAAATGACATTTCTTGTCGGACTCTTCGCCTTTGCTCCCTATGTCTTTCTCAAGGCGCATCTGGTGCTTCTGAACCTCATCTCGGAATCGCGCCCCACCCATCTCGGCTCCGACGGCCTTTCGTGGGCCGGGAACCTCAGCTATTACGCCGACCGCTACCTTCAGAGCGGCTCCTGGGGGCTGCTCGCCCTTTTTCTCATCGGAGGGTGGATGGCGTTTCGCAAGTACGGTGCCCTTGCCGTTCCCGCCTTCAGTGGCCTTGCCTACTGGGTCATCGTCTCGCGACTGCCGCTTCATTGGGAACGCTGGAGTCTGCCCATGGCGGTTACGCCCCTGCTGCTTTCCGCCCTGGCATTGGCTTGGCTCTTTGCCTATTCGGGCCGTCATCGCTGGATGGCGCGCCTCTTCGTGGCGGCCTGCGTTGCCGTGATCTTTTTGGGGCAGGCCTTTCGCAGCGAACTGGTGCTGGTGCGCCTCGGCGCCACCGACACCCGTGTGGCCGGGCGAGCACCGCTTGCGCATCTGGGTGTTGATACCGCTAGCGCCGTGGTCAGCCAGTACACGCCGCTAGCGCCCGCGTGGAAGCCGGGTTTTGACTTCGTGGCCGCCGTCTGCGACAGCGAAGCTTCGCGAGGCCGCCGCTACGCTGTGGCATCCAGTTGCATGTACGATCGCTACCTGGCCGAGCCCACCCGCTATCGCCGCGAGGCAAGCTTCTACCAAAGTCTTTTCCGGCAGCCGGAATTGTTGCGCTTGGATCCGACGCCCATTCCTTTTGACGAAGGCAGTCGCTGCGACTGGGAGCTGGCGCGGCAGCTGGTGCCCCTGCATGTGTGGCAGCAAGAGCAGCACGGTCGCATTCTCACGGGGCCGCAGATCCGCGTCTTCGAACTCGTGAAAGGCGGCGTCACCTGTATTTAGGAAGAGGCGCCGCTATTCTTGGCGAATGGCGTCCACCGGCGAAAGGCGTGAGGCGCGCCAGGCCGGATACAAGGCGGCGAGCCAGCAGATGACGTTGGCGGCCACGGCCACGATCACCACATCCATGGCGTGCACGTCCACCGGAAGCTCGTCGATGAAGTAGATGTCTCCGGGCAGCTTGATCCAGTGGAAGTGGTTCTGAAGCCAGCACAGCAGAAGTCCAAAGGAGATGCCCGAGCACGATCCGATGAGGCCCGCAAAGGCACCCTGGAAGAGGAAGATGCGCAGGATGGTCCCCGAATCGGAGCCCATGGCCCGCAAAATGCCGATCTCGCGGGTCTTTTCCAAGACGCCCATCACTAGGGAACTGGCGATGTTGAAGGCCGCCACCAGCACGATGAGGCAGAGCACCACGGTGACGAGGATCTTTTCCAAGCGCATCCACTTCATGAGGGCGGCGTTCTTGGTGAGCCAGTCCAAAGGCTCAAGGTGGAGTTTGCCGCCGAGGCTCTGTCCGATTTCGCGGGCTTGCCACAGATCCTTCACGCGCACCTGGATGCCAGCGATGCGCTTGCCTGTCTGGTAGAGCCGCTGGGCCGAAGGAATCCCGACGTAGGCCATGTTGGCATCGTATTCATAAAGCCCCGAAGCGTAGATGCCGGTCAGCACGCAGCGTTCCATGTGCGGCGGCGCCCCCATGCCTGAAAGCGCGGCTGCCGAGGAAAGGCTCACGAGCGTCGCCTTGTCGCCCACCATCATGCCAAGGCGCGAGGCCAAGGCGTAGCCCATCACGATGCCGTGCTCAATCCGACCGGAGTCCAGTTGGCGTTCGTAGAGGTCGAGCTTCCCCACGGTCATGTACTTCTGGAGATCGATGACCTTGGTTGCGCGCTGCGGGTCGATGCCCATCACCACGATGCCGTCGGCTGCCGTTCCAGTAGAGATGCCCGCCTTGCCGCCCAAGAAGGGACTGGCCGCCACCACTCGAGGGTCAGTCTTTTCCACCAGATTGGGCAGCGAATCGCCGTCGGGAAGGCCGGCGGAATCTCGCGAAAGCAGATCCAAGTGGCTGTCGCGTCCGATCAAGCGGTCGCGCACTTGCCCGCTGAAGCCGTTCATCAGCGCCAAGGCCACCACCAGCGAAGCCGTGCCGATAAAAACGCCGGCGATGGAAAAGACTCCCACCAACGAGGAAAAACGCGAACGGCGCTGGGCGCCCAGAAAGCGTCGGGCGACGCGCAGCTCAAAGACACGCATTACAGCAGCTCCATGGGTTGGGTGCCCGAAAGCCGTCGGGCGGTTTCGCGTACTCCGCGCGGATCAATCGGCTCGGCCGCCACGGCTTTTAAGGAGAATTCCCGCCCCGGCAGGGGGGCGGTGCCAAGCACTTCGGGGCCCATGCCGTCTCCGTAGAAGACGCCGATCGGACCGGACCAGTGGCCATGAGGCGG
>DAIPHW010000048.1:11787-15024 GCA_036771135.1 Fibrobacterota bacterium
ACCTCGGATTCCTGGCTCGGACCGCAGCCCGCCAAAAACGTCGCCGCAGCGGCGAGCAGGGTCAAGGCCGCTGCGCGCATCTCAGTCGTGATGATGCCCGTGGCCTTCGCCGCCGCACTGGCATCCGCCCTCTTCGCTTTCACACTCGCACTCGCCATCTTCGCAATCGCAGCCGCATCCGCAGCCGTCTTCATCATGGCCGTGCAGGCCATGGGCGTGGCCGTGCTCGATTTCTTCGGGAGTTGCCGGGCGCAGTGCAACGATCTCTACGTCAAAGAAGAGGTCTTCGCCGGCCAGCTCGTGGTTGCCGTCCAGTTCAATGTGCGTCGGGGTGATTTCCTTCACGGTGACGACGCCCCAGCCATTGCCGGTGTCCACCTGAAGCATTTCGCCGACCTTGAGCTTGCTGCGCAGGTCGGGCGGGAACTTGCCCTTCTCGACCTTCTGGATCAGCGACGGGTCATAATCTCCGTAGCCTTCGTCGGCCGTAACGGACACCGAGAGCTTGTCGCCCACGGCAGCGCCGGTCAGAGCCTTTTCCAGACCAGGAACAATGTTCTCGTGGCCATGGAGATATTCGAAACCGTCTTCGGCGCTGGCTTGGTCCAAGACCTCGCCTTTGCTGTTCTTCAGGATGTAAGCAACGGTGGCGACGACGTTCGTCTCGATCTTGGTGGGCATGAGAGCCTTTCCTGGCTGGTTGCGAACCGAATGGCATCGCCAAAGACGACGCAGGGGAATGCAGGCATTCCCCTTGAGGCGCTAAGATATTAACCGGCCCGTCTCCGGACCGCTCCGAAATCGCTTAGACCGCTTCGTCCTCGGCCAGTGCGCCCTCGTCACCTTCGTAATCGGTGTCGTCATCGCCATGGCGCTTGATCAGATACCAGGCCACAGCTCCCAAAGCGATGAGAGCAAGCCCGATGCCCAGACCGAGCAAGATCTGCTGCAGGCGGATTTCCTTCGACTGGCGACGGAAATAGGGCAGGTAGACGTGCTCCTTGACGTAATCGGAAATCGTCATATAGCCTCCTTAGGCCCCGCGGAAGCGGTGCCAAACGTTCGAGAGCTTTTCGCGCGTTCCATTGACGCGGCGATTCAATCCGCCCAGCACACCGCCGGCGAATTCCTGGAAATCGTCATCTTCACGCCACAGATACCACACGAGAAAGCCCGTGAGCACTGCCGCGCCCAGAAGACCAAAGATGAACCACTTGCGCATCCTACACCTCCCGGTGCCCTTGCGACACCGTTTCGGAACGTCCATTATGCTCGCCGTCACCGGCACACTGGAAAGTATACACCCTTCCCGGAAAGGGAGACAACGGGAGTTCGTCCTATCTTTGCGGGTAATGAGAGAGAAGGCCCTGGAGACGCTCCGGTCGGTGTTCGGCTACCGGGAATTTCGTCCTCCCCAGGACGAAATCGTCGAGCATGTGGCCCAAGGTGGAGACGCCTTCGTGCTCTTGCCCACCGGCGGCGGTAAGTCTCTCTGCTACCAGATTCCGGCCCTGCTCCGTTCGGGGACAGCCATCGTGGTCTCGCCGCTGATCGCTTTGATGGACGACCAAGTGGCAGCGCTTCGCCAGAACGGCGTGGCCACCGCGGCACTTCACTCCGGCAACCGCCAGTCCCGCATGGATGAAGAAGACCTTTTGGCCGGGCGGCTGCAGGTGGCCTACGTGGCGCCCGAGCGTCTGCTGACCGATCGTTTCCTGGAGCTTCTGGACCGCTGTCGGGTCTCCCTCTTTGCTATTGATGAAGCCCACTGCGTGAGCCAGTGGGGCCACGACTTCCGACCCGAGTATCTGGAGCTCGGGCGTCTGGCCGAGCGCTACCCGCAGGTGCCGCGCATGGCCCTCACCGCCACCGCCGACGGTCCCACTCGCAAGGATATCGTCGAGAAGCTCCACCTGGAAAATGCGCGGTGGTTCACCAAGAGCTTCGACCGCCCCAACATCCGTTATCGCATCGGCCTCAAGGACAAGCCCCGCGAACAGCTGCTGCGCTTTATCCGCGAGGAGCATTGGGGGGATTCCGGCATCGTCTACCGCAGTTCCCGCCGCGACGTGGAGGAGACCGCCGAGTGGTTGCGCAAGCAGGGCGTCTCGGCCATGCCTTATCACGCAGGTCTTCCCAACGCCGATCGCACCGCCAACCAGACACGCTTTCTCAAGGAGGAAGGCCAGGTGATGGTGGCCACCATCGCTTTCGGCATGGGCATCGACAAGCCCGACGTGCGCTTCGTGGCCCATCTGGACTTGCCTAAGTCCATCGAGTCCTACTACCAGGAGACCGGCCGCGCTGGCCGCGACGGACTGCCGTCGGACGCCTGGATGGTCTACGGCCTCCAGGACGTGGCCCGCCAGCGCTCCATGGTGCAGGCTTCGGAGCTGCCTCCGGAGCGGAAGCTCTTGGAAGGACAGAAACTGAACGCCCTCTTGGGCCTCTGTGAAACGGCCGGATGCCGGCGCCAGGCCATCCTTGCCTACTTCGGCGAAGAGATGGCCGAGCCCTGCGGCAACTGCGACACCTGCCTTTCGCCGGTGGAGACTTGGGACGGCACGGTGGCGGCCCAGAAGGCTATGTCAGCGATCGTGCGCACTGGCGAGAGGTTCGGATCGAACCACGTGGTGGACGTGCTCCTAGGCGAGGCCACCGACAAAATCCGTCAATTCGGCCACGACCGCCTGCCCACCTTCGGGGTAGGACAGGATTTGTCTCGGCCCACCTGGATGTCGGTGCTGCGCCAGCTGGTGGCAGCTGGGCATCTGATGGTGGACATGGAGGGCCACGGGCGGCTTTGTCTGACGCAGGATTCGCTGCCGGTGCTCAAGGGCGAGTGCACCATTCATCTGCGCCACGACCCGACGCCCCAGAAGGCCACCACCAAGGTGCGAGGGCTTCGCTCGCGCAGCGCCAAGCCCGCCCCCGAGGGGATGGACGGCGACCTCTTCGAGGTGCTGCGCAAGAAGCGCCTGGAGCTTGCCCGCGAACTGGACATCGCCCCCTACATGGTGGCCAGCGACCGCTCGCTTCAGGAGATGGCGCTGATGAAGCCGCGCGACGAGACGCAGCTCCTGGCTGTCTATGGCTTCGGCGACGCCAAGGTGGAGCGCTTCGGCGCGGCCTTCCTCGCCGAACTGAGGCCGTGGTTGTAGGAACAGGCTTCACGCTTGCATACCTCACCCCGACCGCTGACGCGGCCACCCCTCTCCTGCTCAACCCTTCGGCTTG
>DAIPHW010000049.1:0-14806 GCA_036771135.1 Fibrobacterota bacterium
TTCCATGCTGCTGCCGGGGCGCTCCATTCACGTTGCGATGGGCTGCCGAGACAGCGTCAAGGCCGGGGATATCCTGGAAGTGATCGAGACGGGGAGCGAAGTGGCGACCATCGTGAAGCCAGGACTCCCCGGAAGGTTGGAGCAGCTGCGTGCCTATCTCACGGTCGTGGAAGTCTCTGATACTTCGGCGTACTGCCGCGTCAGCCGCGTCTATGGAAACGTGACGATGGCTGCCAAGGTGCGCAAGGCGCGCGCGGTCGCTACGCGTGAAATCCGCGGCTTTACGGCCATTCCGTCCTCTGCTTCCGAAAATGGGCAGGGCTGTGCCGTGTCTGATTCCAATTTTGCGGCCAAGGCTATCGCCAATACGTCCAATTCGACGCTCCAGATGCTGGGCAACTACATCATCCTAGATCGCGGTCAGGATGCCGGCTTGCAGCAAGGCGATGTGGTCGTTTTCATGGATGCGACGCTACCGCGCGGCCAGGAAGCTGCTCGTGGATACGGAATTGTTGTCCGTTCGAGCCAAGGACGCGCCAGCGTGCTGTTGGCCGGCGTGAGCGACCAGCCCGTGCGACTGGGCGACAAGGCTTACGTGATTCGTCGTGCTCTGGCCGACTGATCGCCGACTCTTTTCTCGGGTCTTCCTGTCCCGTGAAGGAGAGGTACGTACCGTCTGGGGATGGTTCGTGGTTGTTGTTGGGGGCGGCCTTCTGCTCACGGCCTTACTAGAGATCGTGACCCTTCTGCTGGCGCTGCAGGGGATTTCCATCCTTCCCTTTGTGCTGGGGCCGCAAATGGTGCTTTGGCTTTCCAGACATCTTCTGTAATGGTTTCCCACAAAAACGATAGGAAGGCTAATGGTCTTCCAGATTCAGGGGTTGGGAATCGTATCTTGCCTAGATATGGCAGGAGAGCACCCAGGAAAAACATGGCATGAGCATCGCTGAAGACGCAACCGGGAACCTCCCTTATGACTGGAGCCGTTCTGTGGGCGTGGTGGAGCCTCGCTCGGCCCATTTTATGCCAGAAGGCGGCTTCCGTTGCGAAAACGGCTTGGTTTTGCCCGAGCTTGACGTCGCTTTCGAGACCTATGGCTCGCTCAGCGCCAAAGGCGACAACGCCATCCTGATTGCTCCTGCCCTGACAGCTGGAGCCCATGTGGCCGGCTTTCACGGCTCTCGGGAAAATTGGGGAAGTCGCGGCTGGTGGGACATCATGGTTGGCCCGAAAAAGCCCATCGACACCGATCGCTGGTTTGTGGTGTGCTCGTCTCTTCTGGGCGGCTGTTCGGGGACCACAGGACCGCAGTCGGTTGATTCTCGGACCGGAAAGCCATGGGGATATGATTTCCCCGACATCACCATCGGCGACATGGTTGAGGTCCAGAAGCTGCTTTTGGATCATCTCGGGATCGTTCGTTTACATGCTGTGGTGGGCGGTTCGCTTGGCGGCATGCAGGCGCTAGAGTGGAGCTTGCGCTATCCCGACCGGGTGGATCATTGCGCTGTGATCGCCACGGCGGCGAGCCTTTCGGCCCAGAATCTCGCCTTCGACATCGTGGCTCGCAGCGCCATCCTTCACGATGAAGGTTGGCAAGACGGACGCTACGAAGCGGACGGCGGTCCTCGCCACGGGCTCTCGCTGGCCCGGCAGATCGCTCACATCACGTATCTCTCTTCCGAAGGGATGGAGCGGAAATTCGGACGGCGCATTCGCGGTTCCGCCGTTCCGGAGCGTTTTCATACCGCTTTCGAGATCGAGAGCTACCTCGATTACCAGGGGCGCAAGTTCGTCGATCGCTTCGATGCCAACGCCTACCTACGCATCACCCATGCGATGGACAATTTCGATCTGGCCGTGGAATATGGCCGGACTCCGGAGTTGCCGCACGGCGCCAGCCCCGAAGCGCTTCGCGAGAACCATCGCATTCGCTTGGCCGAAGCCTTTGATCGTTCACGCTGCGACTACCTGATCGTCGCTCTCAGTTCCGACTGGCTTTTCCCTTCCACGGCTTCTTGGGAGATGACGGAAGTTCTTCTGGGACTTTCGCGGCAGGTGAGCTTTTGCGAGATTGACGGCGATGGCGGGCACGATGGCTTTCTCATTGAAAGCCAAGCAAAACCGCTGGAATCCTTGCTCGAAGCCTTCATCGGTGGGATCCATGGCGCACTTCCGCCGTCGGTGGAAGACAACCCCGCGGAACGCCAGTGCCTGAGCGATGATCGCGAAAAGATCGCTGCCCTGATCGCTCCCAATTCCCGCATCTTGGACGTGGGTTGCGGAGATGGAGAACTGCTCGACTTTCTGCGACGTCGGCGCGCCTGTTCCGGCATTGGCATCGATATCGACCGCGAGGCGGTCACGGCCACGGTGCGGCGCGGACTGTCGGCTCTGCAAGCTGATGTGGACGAGACTTTGGGTGAGTTTGCCGATGGAGCCTTCGACTACGTCCTTCTGAACCAGACGCTGCAAGCCGTGGAAAAACCAGAGCTGGTGCTGGACGAGATCCTCCGGGTCGGTCGCGAGGCCATCGTGAGCTTCCCCAATTTCGGCCATTGGAACTGCCTGCTGCACATGTTTATCAAGGGGCGAGCTCCTCGTACGGCGGCGCTTTCCTTCGAGTGGTACGACACTCCCAATCTTCATTTCTTCACGATGCTGGATTTTCAGGATTTGTGCCGTCGCAAGAACATCGAGGTGCTTGGCCTCTACACCGTCTGCGCCGATCTTCCTGGTCGCATCCTGAAGCGGCTGGGATTCGAGAACTTGGCGGCAGAGCGGGTGGTGGTGCGGCTGCGTCGCCGTGCTGGAAACGCCAAGGAGGAGGCATAGTCATGGACGTGCGCGCATCGATTGGGCGGCTGGTCGAGGTCTTGGAGAAGACGGAAGGGTGGAACCCTGCGGGATCCCAGGGGCTTCCTTCGCGGGAAGAGGCCTATGAAGTGCTCGACCTTCTGCTTGAGGCCATGTTGCCTGGCTTTCACGGTTCGGGGCCGGTGCCAGAAGGGGCGCTTGCCGCCTATGTGGAGATTCGCGTGGCGCGTGCTCTTCCGCTTCTGACCGAACTCCTTTCGCGAAGCCTTTTGGCGACGGGAGGTGACGCGGGGCACGCTCAAGAGATTGCGCGGAGCTATCTCTCTAGCCTCTCGCAGATTCGCGAAATCCTGGAAGATGACCTGCAGGCGGCTTTTCAAGGGGATCCGGCGGCGCGCTCCGTGCGCGAGGTCATCTTGGCCTATCCTTGTGTGGAAGTGATCGCCACTTACCGCTTGGCCAATGCTCTGCATCGCTTGGGTGCACCTCTGGTGCCGCGGGTGTGGTCGGAGCGCGCTCATTCGCGTACCGGCTGCGACATCCATCCCGGCGCCACCATCGGGCGCGGCTTCTTCATTGATCACGCCACCGGTGTGGTGATTGGGGAGACGACCGAAATTGGCGATAGCGTAAAGCTCTACCAGGGCGTGGGCCTGGTGGCGCGTTCTCTGGCTGGCGGCCAGCAGCTGCGCGGCAAGAAGCGCCACCCGACCATTGGCGATCGCGTCACCATCTACGCCAACGTGACGATCGTTGGTGGAGACACCAACATTGGTTCCGATAGCACCATCGGCGGTAACGTCTGGCTGGCGCATTCGATTCCGCCTGGTTCCTTGGTGCAGGCGCCTGAGATTCGACCACGGGTTCGAGGCCGCACCAATCGAAACGGAGCTAACTGGTCGGATTGGCAAATCTGATCATGGCTGAAAGAATCACCCTTCAGGGTGATTTTTTTTGCCCTTGAAACTCGTAGAGTCGTTATGATTTGATCATGCCTCGTTTCTTGTTCGTTTTGGCCGTACTTGCGGTTTGCTTGAATCAAGCCGCCGCCCGAAGTTCCAATGGGCCCGAGTTCGGCGCTAAGGCAAAACGGGTGGCAGATTCGGTGTCTACCCCGACTGCAGACAGCCTTGCCGTTCCGGTAGCCAAGGGAGATTCTGCCGTTGTTGCTCCGAGCACGGCAGCCGTGGGGCTTAAGGATTCCTCTGTGGTTCCGCCACCAGACACTGCTCTTGCCGTGGGCAATGGAGACTTTTCCAATGCTGCGGCATTAAAGGCGGATTCCGTCAAATCGCCATTAGTAGCACCCGTCGCCGCCGGAGCGGCTGTGGTCGACAGCTCGTCTTCTTCAAATCCTGCTGTGGTTGTTCCTGCTGCGGATTCTTCGTCTCTTGCTGCGACGCCGGATACCGCCGCGGATGACTCCATCTCACAGGCCACGCCACCACCGCTGGCTGCTTCCCCGAAGGCGGCTCCGAAAGACTCCACGGGCGGCGTGGAATGGAAGACGCTTTCGGATTCCAGTTCCGATTCGAATTACGCGGTGATCCCGCCATCGGATGCGACGCCTAAAGTCACCTCTTCGAGCAGTGGCTTCTTTCCGGACATACCTCCCGATCGCGAAAGTCGGGTGCTGATGTACACCGGCGCGGGCTTGGCCGCGGTTGGCCTGGTCGCATTCCTGGTATTCAACAGCAGCACATCCAAGGCGACGTCCTCGAACAACGCAAGCACGGACAATGGCGGCGGGAATGCCAATCCGAATGCGCCCAGCCAAAAGACCATGACGATCCAGTGGGCTCCCTGATGAAGAAGATTCTGCTGCTGCCAATTTCGGCTCTGCTCCTTGCGGGATGCCAAGAAGCGGGAACTTCGCTCCGCTCCGTTGCGACGGTCCAGTTGGCGCCGCGCCTAGCAAATGCCAAAGGACAGTACCCGGCACAGGTGGACTCCGTGCACGTTCGGTTGGTCGTCGGCGGGGACACCGCGGTGGATGCGATCTATCCGTGGAATCGAAAGCAGATATCTGGGCTGGCGGTGGCGACGGGAGCACATTTCGAGCTGCTGATCCAAGGCAAGGTCGCTGATGATCCGGCAGCCTGCTGGCGCTGGTCGGGAACCGACACAGGCACGACGAATACCGAGGACGAGTTTGTCCTAGCTGATACGGTCCATGTCGATACCGTTGGGACTCCGGTTCTTTCGGCGGCATCCGGTACCTACTCGAGCGCGATTAGCGTGAAGATCAACCAGGCGGATGCTTCTGGCGTCGTACACTACACGACGAACGGTACGGCTCCGACGGGCAGCAGCACCACTGGCCAAGCGGTGACGGTGGCGGCGGCGACCTCCTTGCGTGCTCGCGCTTTCCGCACCTTGGCAAACAACACGGTCTTGTGCAGCCCGATGGTGGAAGGCAGCTATCTGGTCAATCCGAAGGCTCCGGCGCGGCCTATTGTGGACATGGTTACCAAGACGTCCTGGGGGGGCTACACCATTCGCTTCACGCCTCCCAGCGGAGCTGTCGCTCAGATTCTCACGGGGAATGACGTGTTTTTCCATGCGGTGAAAGGGGACACGTTCAATGTCACGGCCTCGCAGAAGCTACGCATTCGGAGCCAACTGCAGAACGATACGCTGTCCAGTTCCGATTCGTTGTACACTTTTGAAGTACGCCGGCAAGATAGTGCGGTAACACCTGCTGTGCTTTTCAGTCAGGCCGGCGGGACGTACCATTCCAGCCAAACGATTGCGCTGAGTTGTGCTTCGCCTGACGCGAAGATCACCTATACGATTAGCGGCGTGACCGCGACCTATTCGTCTCCCATTCTGATTTCGATGGAGATGTACAAGGGAAAGTCGGTGACCATCACCGCCTGGGCCAATTCGCCCGCTTACAGTTCGGCAAGCCGCGAGTCGTCGCTTACGCTTTATCTGGTGCCGTGAGTTCACTGCGAGGGCGTCGCAGCTGCCAAGCGTTCCAGAGATTGTGCCACAGGACGTAGAAGGCTGGTCCTAGCGCGATGGTCGGGGAAAGGTGTGCCGTGGCGAACCAGATGCCAATCATGGTGTTCTTTTGGCCCATGGCCTGGCTCGCCTCAATCGTATGCTGAGCGCCTCCGATGCGTCGTCCTAGGCTGAACTGCAGCACGCAAAGTACCAGTGAGACGCCGGCGATTTCGAGAACTTTCGTGGCCTGGCAGTGTTGCTGCTCCAGGAAGGCCACCGAAGAGGCCATGGCCAGCACCAGGACGAGGAGCCAAAGCGGGAAGGAAAGGTGTCGCAGCTTTCGCAATTGCGTGGCGGTCTTGGGGGGCAAGACTATCATGGCAATCTTGGCGACGGCAAAAGGAATGCCGATTGTGGCCAAGGTGGATGCGATGACGGGCCATAGGCCCCGGACTTGCGCGCCCTGTGCAAGGCTCGGCGCCAGAAGCGCGAGCAAGATGGGTTGGACAAGATTTGTCCCCAAGACCATGATGGCCACATAGGAAGCGTCTCCGCCCAGAAAGCCTGTAACTACGGGCGCTGCCGTGGCCGTCGGAAGGAATGCGAGCAAGAGGGCGATGGTCGCTAGTTCGCGGTCAAAGTGCTGCAGCGCCGTGAAGGCCGTGAATCCTAGCGCAAGCGAAGCAATCCAGAGGGCCGCCTGCGACGGCTGCGGTTTGGTCAGATGGGTGGGAAGGCCAAGGAATGCCACTCCCAGAAGCACCATGAGAAGCGGCCGAATCAAGGAAGAACATGCCGCCAGCGACGGGATCGCTGCGCCCATCGCCAAGGCCGCAAGGAGGCCGATGGCTCGAATCAATGGCGCAAAGCCTGATCTAACTGGGCTTCTAGGTTGGAATTCTGGTCATATCCTTGATGGGCAAGCTTCACGTCGCCGTCTTCCCCGACGACGACCAGAGCGGGAACGCTGCACATCGAACGCTTGCAGACTCCATAGCGTTCTCCCGCTACCTGATAAAGATCATGAAGGCCTAGACTATGTACGCCAAGGCGTTCCAGAGCTTGAGTTCCTGCAAGCGTTTCCGCTGTGCCGTCCACCAGGATTGGCCAGAAAAGAACATTGGGATGGGCGTCGGCCCAGGCCTGTAGCCGAGGAAGTTCCTTACGGCAGGGAATGCATGAGGTCGACCAGAAAGCTAGCACGACGGGGCGGCAGGCCTTCCGATGCAGGCAACGGGAAGGTTCGACGAAATCGCGCAAGGAAAGCCGCTGTCGCTCGTCGCCCAAGGAAGGAAGTGAGATGCCTGGCGCTGGCTTGCCCACTGCCACGTTCAGTTTCGCATCGTCTGCAAGCAATGCGGATGCTAGTCCCAAAATTGCCATCAAAGTACGCATGGGTCCAATATAAGGACTCATTTGCGCAATACAAACCAAACGGCTGCCAAGATGCATAGGGCCGCTGCCAAGTAGTTCCAGCGCAGTGGCTCTTTCAAGTAGAAGACGGCAAACGGCGCAAAGACTGCCAAGGCGACGGCTTCCTGGATGATTTTGAGCTGTTGCACTGAAAGTACGGTGTGGCCTAGACGATTGGCTGGCACTTGGATCAGATATTCAAAGAGGGCGATGCCCCAGCTGGCAAGCGCTGCAATCCACCAAGGGCGGTCAGCTAGGTTCTTGAGATGCGCGTACCAGGCGAAGGTCATGAAGACGTTCGAAAGCGACAAAAGCAGAATGGTGCGGATGATCTGGGCGGACATGGGAGAAGTATAGCGCCTTTTATGACAATTTCTGTACCGAGCTCCAGCTGATGTGCAATTGACAAAAGTCAACAAATTCCAAAAAGGGGACAATTACGGTGTCTGGATCGGGATCATGCGCCATGCTGCTTGTTTGGCACGCCTTTGGCATGTTATCGTATCGCAAGCCTTTACCTTTCCAGTTGGGAGATGATGATATGCGCCGCTTGAGTATGATGGTTTTCGCCGTCTTTTCCTTGGCATTTTCGGCTTCGGCTCAAGTGACCGCCGCCGTGGCCGCCAACCTGCAGTTCGCCTTCGAGGACTTACGCGCCGAATTCCACAAGGCAACCGGCATCGAGGTCAAAGCGGTCTACGGGGCGTCGGGGAAGCTTTCCACCCAGATTCGCAACGGAGCTCCTTTCGACGTCTTCATCTCGGCGGACGTGGATTATCCCGACACGCTTTGGAAACACCATCACGCCGTCACCGCGCCACGCATCTACGCTTATGGCGAATTGGTCCTGTGGACCACCAAAAACCTCGATTTGTCCCGGGGGCCAGAAATTGTCAAGGATCCTGCCGTTCACAAGGTCGGCATTGGCGACCCCAAGGTCACCATCTACGGTCCGGCGGCCATTGACGCTCTCAAGAAGATCGGGGCCTACGACGCCGCCCGCTCCAAGATCGTCTATGGCGAGAACATCTCCCAGGTCGGCCAGTACATCGTGACCGGCGCCGTGGACGTGGGCTTTGCGCCCCTCTCCATCGCTGGCTCCAAGGCCATGCAAGGCAAGGGACACTTCGTCCTGGTTGATCCCAAGCTCTACGATCCGCTGCCCCAGGCGGTGGTTGTGACAAAATACGGCAAAGACAACAATCCCAACGGTTCGACCAAGCTGATGGAATTCCTCTTTTCCCCACAGGCCAAGGCCATTTTGAAGCGTTACGGGTACCACCTGCCGTGAACCGTCTTTCTGGGCGCGTCGTCGCTTTCTATACCCACCAGGGCGTGTCCATGGTGGAATGCCAGACAGCTTCAGGCTTGCTCGGGGCTGTGATCCTCGAGACCGAGACCTCGGCCCCGTGGATTGCGCTCCAGAAGGACATTGCACTCTGGTTCAAGGAGACGGAAGTGTGGCCGTTGCCGGCATCGCTCGACATCCCGTCTCCCTACTTTCTGGAGGGAACCTTGCAGGCGGTGCAGGAGGGCAAGATTCTCTCGCGTCTGGATTTTTCCACTGCCGATGGCCCGGTGCGCGCGCTTGTCGACTGCGCCTGGGCGGACGCGCTCCGACGTGCAGCGGATGAAAAATTTCGCTTGCGACTCCATCCGGCGGCCATCGCGCTGCGAGAGCCGGGAAGCGAGGAGGCATGAACTTCGATCTGGAGCCGCTCTGGCTCACGGCCAAGATTGCCGCTGGATCCACGGCCATCCTCCTTGTCCTGTGCCTGCCGCTGGCCTTCTGGATCGGCAAAGGGCGCTCTGCCCTGCGAACGCTGGTGCGCACCTCCTGCAATCTGCCGCTCGTGCTTCCGCCTACGGTGCTTGGCTTTGCGCTCCTCTTGTTCTTCTCGCCGGCTTTCGGTCCTGGTCAATTTCTGTCAGAGCAGCTCCACCTGGAGATCCTCTTCACCGCCAAAGCGCTTCTGATTGGCTCGGTCGTGGGCGGGCTCCCCTTCATGCTCGGGCCCCTGGTCTCGGGTGTCGAGGGGCTTTCGCCATCGCTTGCCGAAGCTTCCTGGGTGCTCGGCAAGGGACGCCTGGAAACGGGATTCCGCGTGTTGCTGCCAGCCCTCAAGCCCTCGATTCTGGCCGGCGTGGTGACCACCTTCGCCCATGCCTGCGGCGAGTTCGGCGTGGTGCTGATGGTCGGCGGCAAGATCCCCGGCGTCACCCGCACCGCTTCTATTGCGCTTTACGATGCCGTAGAAGCTATGGACTTCGCCTTGGCGGCCAAGTATGCCGTTACCTTGGCGGTGCTTTCCATGGCTGTGCTGTGGCTGGTGGAACGCCGACTGGCCAAGAAGGCTGCCACATGATCCGCTTCCATCTCACGAAGGCGGTCGAGAGCCCGGAAGGCCCTTTGACGCTGGATTTCCAGGCCGAACTGGAAGACCGCTCCGCCGTGGCCCTCTTCGGAGCGTCCGGATGCGGCAAGACCACGCTTCTGCGCATGCTGGCGGGCCTTACGCGTCCGGATGGTGGGTTTCTGGAGGTAGACGGCGAGACCTGGTTTGACGCCACATCCCGCTTCGAACTTCCCTGCCGCAAGCGTCGGGTCGGCTTCGTCTTCCAGGACTACGCCCTCTTTCCGACCATGACGGTGCGACGGAATCTGTCTTATGCCCAGGAGAAAGGCGCCAAGGCCTTGGAGGTGGACGCGCTTCTTGAGCTCATGGAACTCAACTCCCTGGCCGACCGCTTCCCCGCGACACTTTCCGGCGGCCAGCGCCAGCGCGTGGCCCTGGCGCGCGCCCTCATCCGTAGGCCCGGGCTGCTGCTCCTCGACGAGCCGCTTTCGGCCCTCGACCCTGCTATGCGGAGGAAGCTTCAGGAGGAGTTGATTCGTATTCAGCGCACTTTCGAGGTGACTACGGTGCTGGTCAGTCACGACCCGGGAGAAATTGCCAGGACCTGTCAAAAGGTGATTTGCCTTGAGCGCGGGTGCATCACGCGCGAGGGAAGCCCGGTGGAAATCTTTTCGGGCGGGCATTTTTCGGGGAAGTTCCGCTTCCAGGCCGAGGTGCTCTGCTTGGAGGCCTGCGACATTGTGGTGGTGGCTTCGCTCTTGGTCGGCTCCGAGGTGGTTAAGGTCGCCCTGCTTCCCGAGGAGGCGGAGGCGCTTGAATCTGGGGATCGCGTCACGGTTGCCAGCAAGGCGTTCAATCCGGTCCTCTGGAAAGAACCGCGGCAGCCGAGTTGATAGTTTATGCCGCACGGCAGATCTGCTTAAGCGGCGAGGGAAGGAAACGCATGGCTACGGCACGCAAGACGACAAAAAAGAGCCTAACGGCGGGAAGTTCTCCGGCCTTAGTTCCGTCCTGGAATTTGTTGCTTCCCGGCGGCACCAAGCGCGGCGAAGATCGCATCCGGCTGCTGCACGCCATTCGCGCCACCGGATGCCTGCTCGATGCCGCGCAGGTCTGCGATATCTCCTACCGCACCGCCTGGAACTGGGTCCAAGAGCTCAACGGCTCCCACGACCGGCCGCTGGTGCTTTCCGTGCAGGGCGGCCGGGAAGGCGGAAACACCTCCCTCTCGGAAGACGCTGTTCGCCTGCTGACGCTGCACGACACGGTTTCCGAGCTCCTGACTAAGGCGGCGACCGATGGTGGCCTGGATCCTTCCGACATTGAGTCCTTCGTGCATTTCCAGCGCCGCCTATCGATGCGCACCAGCGTGCGCAACCAGTTCTTGGCGACGGTGACGTCGGTGAAAAAGGGCGCCGTCAACGCCGAGGTGATCTTGACCATCAAAGGGGGCGATACCCTGGTGTCCCAGATCACCTTGGGGTCGGTGGAGAACCTTGGCCTTCGGGAAGGGGCTGAGGCCTGGGCGCTGGTCAAGGCGAGTTGGATCGCTTTGGCTGTCGGTGAGCGCCCGCGGCTCTCGACGCGTAACATCTGGGAAGGCACCATTGCCTCCGTGAAGCCGGGAGCTGTGAACTCTGAGGTTGCCTTGGCGCTCCCTGGCGGAGAGACGGTCACAGCTATCGTCACGGAAGACTCCGTCCAGCATCTCAAGTTGAAGCAAGGGATGCGAGCTTGGGCCGTCTTCAAGGCCAATAGTGTGATTCTCGCCGTGAATTAGTACGTCACTGACGATTTGTAAACAATTGCATGACGCTAAAGCGGGTGCCTCAATAGAGTGGAGATCTGCTGGGATTTCTTGCAGTTGGCATGAACATCGCAATTGTTTGCATGAGTGCGATTCGCACAAGTTTGCCATTCGTGTTCGGTCTTGTGAAACGATCGGAACTTCCGCCTGCCTCCTTCTTCCTTCTTCGGCGGAAGATCCGGTCACCTATCCGCAAGCGTTCGTCGGTGCGTCTCCTTGCGCGCCGGCGGCGCTTGCGGTCGCGAAACGTTGACGCAACAGACAAAAATTGACAAAATAGCGGAATTGACAAATTTCGTTGCGGTCGCATTGCTGTGAAACGGCGTTTTGTCGGGCTGGCGGCTGCATGGCATCCGTCTTGCTTTTTCTTGCGAATTGTAGAGAAGTTCCATTTGAGATAACGCAAGGAGAAGAACTTATGATGCCCTCTCGCGCCCTTTGCGCCCTGCCCCTCTTTTGTGCCGTCGCTGCCGTGGCCGGCCCCAAATTGTCTTACGACGACGGAACTCGGTCCTTGGAAATAGCCGGGTCCGCCCAGGTCTGGGCGGTCGGAACCTATGACCCGTACAACTCGACAAGTGGCACCAAGGTCGATCCGCGTGCGGATATCTACCTCCGCCGTTTGTCTCTCGCCTTCAAGGGGCAGGCCTACACGGATCTCTCCTACCAGATTTCCCTTGAGATGGACAACGTCGGCAAGGATTCTCTGACGGGCCTCATTGGCGGACCGCAGAATTCCAACCCGACCGGCATCCAGATTTACGATGCCTTCTTCGGTTGGAAGGCCTTTGGCGATTACGCCAACGTGACGTTTGGCATCTTCCGCCCGATCCTTTCGCGCAGCCTCGTCACGAGTGCCACCTCGCTCACTAGCCTCGACAATTCCCTCGGCTACAGCTACGAGCGCGACGCCCTCTTCACCCAAAGCACCGCTCGCGCTTCCGGTCTCGACCTGGGCGGTCAGTACGTGGACACCACGCACGCCTTTGCGGTCGGCTACGATGCCGGCGTCTTCGATCCCTTCCAGGACAAGAACAGTGGCACGGCAACGCCCACGGCCTCTCCCGTTTGGTCGCCCATGTTCACTGGCCGGCTTTCTGTTACCTATGGAGACCCGGAAAGCAAGAGCTACACGACCGGCCGCAGCGACAACTCCTTAGGAGCTCGCAACGGCATCACCTTGGGCGGCTTTGCCAGTTGGCAGGGACCGACAAGTTTGAAACTCGACTCGACGACCACCCTCTCGACCACCGGCAAAGGGGCGACCAAGACCTCCGGGACGGCTTACGACACGGTGCTTTCTAAGACGACCTACAAGTACTTGGGTGGCTTCCGCCGCAACGCCGTCTATGGTGGGGATGTCTTTGTCGAGTTCCATCGCTTCACTTTCGATGCCGAGGCCGCTTGGCTTTATCGCAGCTTCTATGCCGGCGACGTCTCTCTCATGGCTGCCAAGAAGATCGCTGCGGCAAGCGACTACACCGACTTCACTTGGCACGTGCGTGCAGCCTACGCGATTCCCGTCGGCAAGACCTTCATCGAGCCGTCGGCTATGTTCACGCGCTTTGATGCCGATGACCAATCCATCCTCTATCCGGCCGGAACAGATCGCCAGATCGACCTCGGAATCAACTGGTACCTGCAGAAGAATAATGTGAAGGTAAGCCTCCACTGGATTGGTCAGGACGGTAACGCCTCGTCCTATTACCAGAGTAAGGCGGCTTCTGGCGGCACTCTCCGCATGCGCGACGACTGCTATGTCGCGGCCATCCAGCTGAATTATTGAGATTTTCTCTCTGCGGAGGAATACTTGCTCTGATGGATCGTGGCGTGGTACACTTGCCACGTGCATGATCCAGATTTCCTCCCAGACCGATCGACCGATGATGAATCGGGAACGATGGATCTTCCCGGCTTCGAGGGGGGATGGTCGGCTGCCGATGATGACACCGATCTGTTGGAACTGATCGATACCCCTTCTGAGGGCGATGCGCCGCATCGAAAACTGGCGCCGTGGGTTATTGCCATCGTGGATGATGACCTGATCGTCCATGAGGTCACCAAAGCGGTTCTGGAGGATTTCAGCTTCGAAGGGCGATCTGTTGAGTTCCTGATGGCGCGTTCTGCTCGTGAAGCGCATGCATTTTTCTTGGAACGCAAAGACATCGCCGTCGCCATCATCGATGTTGTGATGGAGACTGAAACTGCGGGCCTCGATCTGGTGCGCTTCATCCGCGAAGAGGCGCAGTGCCGCTTGACTCGCTTGGTGCTGCGCACCGGGCAGCCGGGGCTGGCGCCGGAAAATCAGATCATCCATCGCTACGATCTCCACGACTACTGGGAGAAGACGGAGCTTTCCGCCAAGAAGCTGATCACCGTAATCCACTCGGCATTGAGGGCGTATCGGGATCTTTTGGCGCTGGAGACGAGCCGCCAGGGAATTCGCAAGCTGCTGGATCTTTCGCCCTCGCTTCAGGCCTGCCAGAGCCAGGAGATCTTTGCCAAGACGGCTTTTGGACATTTCCAGGAGCTATTGCCGCTTCCGAGCTTGCATGGCTTTGTGGGCATCGAGCGCGACGATAAAATCGAAGTCCTTCAGTCGATCGGCCTTGCTTATGAGGTAGGCGAAAAAATTTCTCGCGATGCCTTGGTGCATTCGAACGTGGAGCCGACAGGGGATTCGGGACTGGAGCTTGGGGACGGAGCACTGACGATTCGTCTTTACAGTCGGGAGCACGACTCGTTGGTCTTCCGCATTGAGGGACTCTGGGAGCTCTCCGAGGAAGATCTTCGACTGCTGGGGCTCTTGCGGCACCAGATGGAAACGCATCTGGAAAATCTCCACCTCTGGTTGGATGCTTTGGACGCGCAACTGGAGACGATCCACCTGCTGGCCGATGCCGTGGAGACGAGATCAAAGGAGACGGGCGCACATACCCAGCGCGTTGGCGAGCTGTCCTGGGTGCTTGGAAAAGGCTTAGGACTTGACCCGCAACGCGCTGAAGTGCTGCATCGCGCCGCGCCGCTTCACGACTTGGGCAAGATCGCCATTCCCGATTCTGTCCTCAATAAGCCGGGAAAGCTCACACCTGAGGAGTGGGACGTCATGAAGACCCATTCCGTGGTCGGCTATGAGATCCTCTCGAAGTCGATGCGAGGACCAATGCAGATGGCGGCACTGATTGCTCGCGACCATCACGAGAAATGGGACGGCTCGGGGTATCCGCGAGGGATCAAGGAGATCGAGATCAGTCTGGAAGGGCGCATTGTCGCTTTGGTGGACGTGGTGGACGCTCTTCTGAGCCATCGCTGCTACAAGAAGCCATGGGCCCTGGAAGATGTGCTGAGCTTTGTGCGGGAACAGCGCGGCCGCCATTTCGATCCGCAGGTGGTGGATGCCTTTTTCCGTCATCTCCCCGAGATCGTGGCGATTCGTCGCCAGTATGCCGATCCGGACGATGTC
>DAIPHW010000050.1:0-4201 GCA_036771135.1 Fibrobacterota bacterium
AGACCATCTATCACGACCTGCATCCCCATTGCGAAGCGGTCCTGGATGCCCTCAGTCACCGCCTTCAGGAACGCCTGGAATCGAAGATTCCCGCCGTTCAGGTCAAGGGGCGCGTCAAGCGCTTGCCGAGTCTCTTGGACAAGCTTCATCGCAAGCTCGGCCCCGACGAGACCGAAAATCCCTTTCCCGCCTTCCAACGAATCCACGACCTGCTCGCCGTGCGCGCCGTCTGCCCTTTCCTGGAAGACATCGATACCGCCGTATCCGAAGTCGGATCGGTCTTCGATGTCCTGGAAGTGGACCATAAAGGAGAGCAGCGCGCCTTTTCGGAGTTCGGTTATGCCAGCACACATCTGGCTCTGGCGGTCCCCCCCGATCTGCTGGAAGCTCACCCGCTGTTGCGGGGCTTCAGCATTGAGCTCCAGGTGCGCACCATTCTTCAAGACGCCTGGGCCGAAGTGGAGCACGAACTTATCTACAAGGTCGGAGCTCATCCGCTAAACCTACCGATTCGCAGGAAGTTGGCCGCTCTCAACGCCACCTTGGTGCTTTCGGATACCATCTTTCAAGAAATTCGCGACTACCAGAAGTCGAACATCGCCGACTTGGCCCGGGCGCGACAGAACTTCCTCGACCACACGGAGCTGCCAGCCACCACCGAAGACGTGAGTGATATCTCCCAGGTCGACGACGAAGCCACCACCGGACTTACCAAGTTCGAGGTGGAGAAGCTTCTCAAGAAGGCGCTCAATGCCCAGATTGCCGGCGAGCTGGAGGACGCCATTCGCCTCTACACCCGCCTGCTTTCGCACCCGCTCGATGCCTTCACGGCTTCGGTGGTCTACAACCACCGCGGCATGGCCTGTGAATCGCTGGAGCGCCATGAAGAAGCCCTGCGCGATTTCGCCAGTGCGCGCGAACGCGACCCGAGCAATATCCGGGCAGGCATCAACTTGGCAATGTCCTACCGCCATCTTGGGCGCTTAGTTGAGGCCGAGGCCACGCTGCGGGAAGTGCTGGAAAAGAAGCCCTCCAGCGCCCATGCTCATTACGGACTGGCGCGCGTCCTCACCGATCTCGGTCGCCGCGAAGAGGCTCTGAAGAGCTGCCTGCGCGCCCTAAAGCTCGACGAAGGCTTTACGCTCGCCCAAAAGCTGCGTCAGGAATTGGATCCGCCTACCCCACCCCTTTCGTAGGGGCGAGGCATACCTCACCCTTACAAAAGGGTGGGTGAGCCTAGCCTAATTTCTAATTCCTCGGCAATTGCCGCAAATTCGTCGCGGCGCATTAAGGCGCGTTCTAAGGCGGCAGTCAGCGTCAAGGCGCTGGCATCTTGGCCATAGCGCTCCTCGACAACATTCCGCCTCAAGATGCGGTTGGGAAGAACTTTCGATCCCGGATCAAGAAGACACGTCGCTAGGAACAAATCGAGGCTCCCCAGACGGGCAGTCGCGACGGTGGGAATGCCATGGCGCACCGCTTCCAGGCAACCCGTGCCCGGAACCGCCAAGCAAGCGCTGGCGCGTTCCATCAGGGTCGCAGCATCTTCCCACGTTAGCCCCTGCGTTTGACAAGCCTGCACCAAAGCCGAGCTTGGCCGTCCCGAAACCGCCACGACGGCAGCCCCCCCTCGTTGCCGCGCAGCGCTAGCAAAGAGCGGAAGGTTCCGTTTCCAAAGCACCTCGCGAGTTCCGGGAAGCAACGCCAGCGTCCCATCATGGCGCGTCGGCTGGACTGGAGTCCTGGGAAAGCCTCGCCATTCCACCTGAGCCCCAAAGCTCTGCAAGTACGGCACTTCAAAAGCAAAGAGCGGCTGTACCGAAACGCCGTTAAGATAGGCAAGCGAACGCTTCTTCCAGGCCCACGCCTGAGGAGGCGCAATCCAATGGACCGGAAGCCCCTGCGCCTGGGACCATTTCAGCACGCGCCGATTCCAGCCTGGCGAATCCACCAAAAGCACCGAATCGGGCTGCCACTCCTTGGCGCGTTTCAGAAAAACCTGCAGATCGCGCCAAAGTCGCCACAAGTGACGAGCCGGAGCGCTCCAGCCCACGAAGCCGATGCGCTCCCGGTGCAGAAAGAGCTCGCCTCCCGCGCGCAGCAACGCCTCGCCCCCGCAACCGGCCGCTTCCAGTTCGGCGTCTCGCTGCCGCAAACGTTGCACAAAGGCCGCGGCCAAGCGATCTCCCGAGGCCTCCCCGCACGAGACCAACAGCCTTGAGCGCCCGTTTGCCATTCCCATGCACGGCACGGTAGCTATTCGGCATCCGCTGCTGATGTTTCATTCATGTTATAATCATAGCTGCACCCTTCCTCCTCACACCCTCGTGGCAATACCTTGAAACCCATGAAATCGTGCGTCGGCCTCGTAGAACTCGGCTCCAGCTCGCTTCGTTGCTGCATTGCCGAAACCGACGGCCACGCCTTCCGCATTGTCGAAGAACTGGAACGCCGTTGCCTAGCCGGCGAAGACGTGTTTCGCAGCGGCAAGATCGAAGCCACCTCGATGGCCGATACTTTGGAAGTCTGCCTGCGCTTTCGCGACGTGTTGGACACCTATCAAGTCGCCCGTCTGCGTGCCGTAGCCTCCTCCACCTTAGGGGGCGCTTCCAATGGCGACCTACTGTTGGAACGTCTCAAGGCGCGCGCCAATCTTTGCTTTGAGCTCTTGGATGAGCAGGAAGAAGCTCGCCTTCTCCTCGTCGCTTTGCGCGGTGCCCTGCGTCAGCGCGCCAAGACCGGCTCCACCCTGGCCGTGGACCTTTCGGGAAGCAGTGCCGAATTTTTATCCCTGGACGACGGCCAACTCACCCAAGCCGCCTCCTTCAACCTCGGCACCTTACGCCTGCGGGTGCTGCTCGAAAACCTCCCCCGCAAGCGCCGCCTCGAAGCCTTGCGCACCCATCTGCACACCAGTCTGCAGATGGCCCTCAGCCATTTTCCCACCAAGCATTTCTCGCGCGTCATTTTGGCTGGGCGCGATGCCTCCCAGATCGCGCTGTCACTTACACGCGAAGCCGACCGTTGGGGACTTTCCAAGCTGACGGCCAATGAATTGCGCCAGTTCGCCCAGGAGCGATTCCTCGGGAACAACGCCCAGGATTCCGACACCGGCCTGGTGGCCTACGGCGCCTTTTTCTTTGCCGAATTGCTGGAGGCCTTGCGTCTTCCCTTCGGCTGGGTTCCCAAGGCCTCCATGCGCGAAGGCCTGCTGGAAGAACTTTGCGACACCTCCGACCGTTGGCGCGACACCCAGCTGTCGCGCGCCGTACTCAGTTGCGTGCGCAGCATCGGTCAGCGCTTCCAGACCGACGCCGCCCACGGCGCCCATGTGGCCCGGCTTTCTCTCAAGCTTTTCGACGAGCTGAGTGAGCTCCACGGCATGAATTCACAGGACCGGGTGCTGTTGCAGATCGCCTCCGAACTGCACGAGATCGGGCATTTCGTAAATCCCCGTTCCCATCACAAGCATTCGGCCTACTTGATCGAAGCCTGCGAGATTCCCGGCATCGCCCGCGCCGACCAGCGGGTGGCTGCTCAGGTGGCGCGCTACCATCGCCGCTCGCCGCCACGGCCAAGCCACATGGCCTTCAATTCCCTTTCGCCAAGCGATCGCCTCAGGGTGCGCAAGTTGGCCGCCCTGCTGCGCATCGCCGACAGCCTGGATGCCTCCCACGAGCAGGAAATCGAACTGCGGGAGATCCGCATGCAGGAAGGCGAATTGCTGCTGCGCTGCGAAGGCCGCTCCTCGCTAGCTTTGGAAAACCTGGCGCTTGGATCCAAATCCAACCTCTTTCAGGAAACCTATGGCATCACGGTCAAAATCGTCCCCCAAATCTGAGCCGCACCGCACCCAGCGAGAGCTGTCCTGGCTTTCCTTCAACGAGCGCGTGCTGGAAGAGGCCGAGCGGACACTCCATCCGCTGATGGAGCGCATCAAATTTCTATCGATCTTTTCGAGTAATCTTGAAGAATTTTTCATGGTGCGGGTCTCCGGACACCGGCGACGCGTGCGTGAAAATTCCCCAGCTCCAGAAGGTGAACTGCCTCCAGTCCAGGTGCTGGCAGAAATCCGACGACGGGTGTGCGAACTGGAAACGCGCCAGCACACCCTGCTTCGCAAGACCATCCTCCCGGAACTTTCCCAATTGGGCTTTCACCTCTCCCACGAGGTGGATCACGACGAAGCCGAGCAGATCTT
>DAIPHW010000050.1:4301-14671 GCA_036771135.1 Fibrobacterota bacterium
CTGCGCGACATGGACGTCGACTACGAAGAGATCGAGGACGACCCGGGAGACGACTTTCTGGAGCAGCTCCAGAAGGAACTCGGCCGCAAGCGCGACGCCGATGTGATCCGGCTGGTCCATGAGCCGGGGCTTCCCGCCAAGGTGCTGGCTCGCCTGCGCGAGGAACTCGAAATCGACGAAGGCGATATCTATGAATCGCCCGACCGCATCCTGGCCCTTTCCGGTTGCTTCCAATTGCTACGGCTGCCTTCGCTGCCTTCGCGCGTCTTCGACGCCCCGCTGGTTGCCCAATCGTTACCACTCGACACGACTCCCGGCAGCCTCTTCCGCCGCCTAGAAAAGGAAGACATTCTTCTCCATCATCCCTTTGATAGCTACGACGACGTGCTGCGCTTCTTGCGCGAAGCCGCTGTCGACCCCGATGTCCTAGCCATCAAGCAGACGCTCTATCGCGTCAGCGACCACTCGGCCATCGTGGCCGCGCTGGTAGAAGCCGCGCGCACCGGCAAGCACGTCAGTGTCCTAGTGGAACTGAAAGCCCGCTTCGACGAGCACAACAACATCCTCTGGGCCCGCGCCCTGGAAGACGCCGGCGTCCACGTGGTCTATGGCCTCCTGGGGCTCAAGACCCATTGCAAGATCGCCCTAGTGGTGCGCAAGGAGCCTTCGGGCATTCGCCGTTACGCTCATTTCGGAACCGGCAACTACAACGAAAACTCGGCACGCCTCTACACCGACATCTCGCTCCTCACGTCGGATGAAGATCTCTGCTCCGACGCCGGACAGCTTCTCAACTCCATCACCGGCTTTTCCGACCCGCCCCACTGGGAGTCGCTGGCCGTCGCTCCCCAAGGACTGCGCAAGCGCCTCTTGGAGATGATCGCCTCCGAACGCGAAAACGCCAAGGCCGGCAAGAAGGCCTTGGTCTTTGCCAAGATGAACGCCTTGGTGGACGAGACCATCATGCGCGCCATCGAGGACGCTGCTCGCGACGGCGTCGAGTTTCGCCTACTGGTGCGCGGCATCTGTTGCCTGGCCCCCAACGGCAAGACCGGCCCGGGAGCTATTCGCATCCGTTCCATCGTAGACCGCTTCTTAGAGCACTCACGCATCTACGCCTTCCATCAGGAAGGCAAGCCCAAGGTCTTCATCGCCTCGGCCGACTGGATGCCTCGCAACTTCGATCGCCGCATCGAAGTGATGGTTCCAATCCGCAAGAGCGAGCACAAGAAGCGCCTCTTGGGAATCCTCGAAGCCTACTGGACCAGCGACATCACCATCCGCGAATTGCAGGTGGATGGGCGTTACCTTGCTAGGCCTCTCAAGTCTGCGGCACCGCAGCGCGCTCAGCTAAGCATGATGGAAGAGGCAAACCTCAACCATGACCGTCTCGAGGCCGCTTGGAACCCTCGCACCCCGCGCCAAGGCATGGCCATCTTGAAGAAGAAAAAGTCGAGCTGAGGCGTTATTCAACAAGCATTCCTAGATTACCCGTCAGTCATGATTGAGGAATCCAGCAACAAACCAACGCCCCCATTACCACTTGTACATCTGCGATGGCTGTGGAGCGCCACACTTGTTGGAGCCGCAGCAGGAGTCATTCTGTGGGTCGCCATGGTGGCGTTCATGCTGGTACTTAACCGCACCGCGTGGTTTCTTCACATGCACCTGTTCTGGATCTGGGGAGGAATGCTGCTGCTTTGCCTCTGCGGATCCGGCGTACTTTTGGGACAAGGAATCGCCGGTCTCGTTTCTTGGAGCTTCCGCACCGAAGATCCCGATCACGGCATCGCCCGTTTCTCGGGTGCCTTTGGTCTTTCGGCGTGCGCATCCTTGGCAACCAGCTGCCTCTTCCTGATCGCGTGGAAAGTCCTCCCCCACGCCGCCGGCTTTGCTCTCGCATGGCCTATCGCCGCAGCCAGTTTTCACGTCTTGCTGCTGGCAGTGGCAACTCCATGGTTCTTCTTCCTGAAGCGTGCCCGCCGTCTCTTGGCCGTTGATCAGGGAGCCATCGGGACTCTTCTCTCGCTTTTGGTCCACGAGGCACGCGTGACGGTGCGCAGCCAAGTTCCCCGCATCCTTATCATTTTGCATGGCAATGCTTTGGGACTTTCGCTGTGGCTTTCGGGCCTTTTGAAATTCCTCGAATTCCACCGCATGCGAGACGGGTTCATTTCTCTGCTACAACTGGTAGTATTCCTTGCCATCAACATCTTGCACTTGTGGCTGGCCCGTTCGGCCTTTCTCGCTCATCTGCGCCATCGCGTTGCTTGGCATCTCTCGCCGCATTTGGGAAGTTTTGCCCAAGATCTCCCCAAGCCTCCCCCGGAATTCCTAAAGCTGTTCCATCCTTCCGAGACCTTGAGCCGTTGGATCCGTCTCCCTTGGAACTTCTTGGCGCATCCTTTCTACCTCATCATCGACCGTTGGGAAGACTGGAGCCATGACTCAGATCCAGCGGAACGGCTTCGCAAACTTTTGTCCCAGGACGTTCCGGGAATCGCACTTCCTCTCTTGCTTGCGCTTCTTCAGATCGCAGTGGCTCTCGCGCCTTTGCTGACGCTGAGATGATGAACGCTGGCGCATCCTTGCGCACGAAGGTTCTGAAGGTTTCCCTAGATTACCATCGAACGCCGAAGGACGTCGCAATCGACGTATTTTCCTCCACCCTGGCGCAGGCGTTTTGCATCATGCCTCCGCGCGGATCTTTGGCCCTGGAACAGATGCGTCTCTATGGAATCAGCCACCCCGAGCAATGCCTAAAGCATCTCTATCGCACCTCTTGTCGTGAACTGTTCCGCATTATCGCACGTCGATTCCACCAGATCGATCTCTCGCCGCTGCAAGGCATCCAGATTCATGGGCCGGTGTTGTATCTCTCCTACCACATGGGCAACTGGGAATGGCTGGGAGGAATCTTCCACCACCTTCATGGAGACTTCCGCCCCGTGACGCGCCGCATTCATTCGCCATGGATGCATCAATGGGTTCAGAGTCTTCGCCAATCCGTGGGCATGAATTCAATGGTTGACGCAGCAGGACTTCGCGGAGGACGACGCGCATTGGAAGACGGCGCCTTCCTCGCCTTCCTTGCTGACCAAACACCTCCCGGCGCATCACGTCCAGGCACATGCCTTGGCCGAGCCCTCCCGGTTTCGCCGCTTCCTGAGTGGTGGGCCAAAGGCCATCAGTTTCGCTGGCTCAGTGGCTTCCTGTTTCCTCTCTCCCCAACCAAGTACGAACTCATCGTGGATGAATTTCCAGCATCGGAGATTTCGCATTGGGATGAGGTTTTGGATGCTTACATAGAGCCTATTCTGCGCGAGCAACCGCATCAGTATTTCGGCTGGTGGCATCATCGACTCATTCATCGAACATAACGGCATCAATGCGGCAGCCATGTTTCACGTGAAACATCGCACCGCATCGAATATCTTCTTCAACATGTTTCACGTGAAACATTCAAACAAAGGTCTCCCAAATGAGTCAAGCACCATTTCCTGAAGCGCTCCAGCCATGGGCAGAATCACATCTTACCGAACAGCAGTGGGATTCCTTAGAGAAGTTTCACGCCATCTTGCTAGAAAATGCTGGCAAGATGAGTCTCATCTCAAAAGCCGACATCCCCAACATATGGGGGAGGCATATCGCGGATAGCCTCATGGCTGGAGTTTTGGGTGAGTTGTCCAATAGCGGCAAATGGGTGGACCTCGGCTGTGGCGCAGGCCTCCCATTGATTCCTATGGCCATCGCATTCCCCAACTGGGAGTTCGCCGGCATCGACACGCGCGGACTGCGCATTGAACTGCTGCTCTCGGCGGTCGCCAAACTTGGACTAAAGAACGTCAAGCTCTTCCGCGGCAACGCCAAGGTGCTTGGAGACCTCGCCGCCAGCCATGAGCGCTATGACATTGCCAGCACCCGCGCGGTCGGCAAGATCGCCGAAGACGCGGCGATGGCGGCCCCCTTCTTACATCAAGGCGGGACTTTCCTGACCTTCAAGGGGTCGGAACACGCGGAACGCATTGACGGCTACCAACCTCCGACCTATACTCCCTACCGCCTACCCAGCGTGGACAACGACCTTCATATCGTCCGCGCCATCAAGCTCTGACGGAGTCCTCATGACCAAAGTCATCGCGATCTGCAACCAAAAAGGCGGGGTCGGCAAGACCACCACCGCCGTCAATCTCTCCGCCGCCCTATCGATGGCCGAGAAGCGCACGTTGCTCGTCGATGCCGACCCGCAAGCCAACGCCACCCAAGGCGTTGGCGTCGAACCCGACGACGGCCCGACCATCTACGAAGCACTGACGCATGAAGGACCATGGACGCTGGAAGAAGCTCTGAGCTTCACCCGCCCGACCATGCTGCCGTTCCTGCAGCTTGTGCCTTCGCTCCACGACCTTGCCGGTGCCGAGTTCGAACTGGTCGAGGCTTCGGAGCGAGAGTTTCGCCTGCGCCACTTCATCGACACCATCTCGGCCCAGTACGACTACGTGCTGATTGATGCCCCGCCATCGCTGGGACTACTCACCCTGAACGCCCTTTCGGCGGCGCGCTCGGTGCTCATTCCCATCCAGTGCGAGTACTATGCCTTGCAGGGTTTGGCGGAGCTTCTCAATACCATTCGCCTTACCCAGCGAAGCTTGAATCCAGCGCTCTCCATTGAAGGCGCCCTGCTCACCATGCACAACCAGAGCACTCTCCTCTCGAAACAGGTAGTGGATGAAGTCCGCACCTCCTTCCACGAGCGGGTGTTCCAGACCGTGATCCCCCGCACCGTCAAACTTGCCGAGGCGCCTTCGCATGGCAAGCCCATCCTGCTTTACGACATCAACACGTCCGGGGCCGTCAGCTACATGAAGCTCGCCCGCGAAATCATGGGACTGCCGCTATGAATCAGCATCGCGGCCTGGGCAAAGGCCTGGGCGCCATCTTCCAGGAAAAGCGCGTCGCTCACCAGAACGACCAGATCCTGAAAGAGGAAATTCTTCCCGGCGAGCGCGTCCAGGACATCCCGCTCACCTCTATCGTCCCGAATCCCTTCCAGCCACGCAAGGCGTTCGGCGACGAAGAGATCACCGAGCTTGCAAATTCGATTCGCGACAATGGTCTGATCCAGCCGTTGCTGGTTCGCCAAAACGGCGATGTCTACCAGATCATCGCCGGCGAGCGGCGCTTCCGCGCTCACCAGAAACTTGGTCGTCCCACCGTCCAAGCCATCGTGCGCGCCCAGGTCACCGACCGCGAAATGCGGGAAGTGGCCATCATCGAGAACATCCAGCGGGTGCAGCTCAACCCGTTGGAAGAAGCCCAAGCCTATCAGGAACTCATCCAGGATTGCGGCTACACCCACGACCAGTGCGCCGAGCGCCTGGGCAAGAGTCGTTCAGCCATCACCAACGCGCTGCGTCTGCTTCGTCTGGAAGAAGCGGTGCGCGACTTCGTACTTTCCGGCAAACTCTCTGCCGGACACGCTCGCGCTTTGGCCGGACTTCCCGTCGAACGCCAGACGGCCTTGGCCACCCGCTGCATCGCCGAAGACTGGAGCGTGCGCCACCTCGAAACGGAATGCGCTCACGAGACGGGAGCCACCAAACCCGAGAAGGTGAAGAAGGTCAAGGAAGAGGAACGCCTCCACCCCGACGTGGTCGCCTTCGTGCGCAGCATTGAGCAGCAGTTGGGAACCAAGGTTCAGTTGGAAGGCAACGCCTCCAAAGGTTCGCTCCGCATCGCCTTCGTCTCGTCGGACGATCTCAACCGCATCGGAGAATTGATTCTCGGAGGCCACGCCGGAGCGTGAAGAAGCCGCTGCGCCGCCATATCACCCTGCTGATCCTGCAGGACGAAGGCACCGAAGCCTTCACGCTGCGGATTCCGGCTTATCTGTTCCACTTCCTGGTCCTGCTTCTGGTGTGCGTGCTCATCGGTGCCGGTCTTGCGACCGTGTGGCTTGGCGAGATCACCGTGAAGCTCCAGGCCATGGAAGTGGTGGATCAGGAAAACAAACGGCTGCGCGCCCAGCTCTCCAAAGCCAACCAGCTGCAGGAAGAACTGCTGGTGCTGGAAGAGCGCGAACATCGCATCCTCAACTTGGCGCAGGCCTTCCTCGACGACACCACCACGCATGGCGCACCCCAGGCCTCGGCAGCCGGCGAAGTCTACGGGGATCCCCAACGCGCCCAGGTGGTCGGCGATGTCCTCGGCCATGAGCACGACCTCGTCCTCAACCGCTTCCGGGAGACCAAGTTCTCGCTGCCCCCCAAGTTTGAAGCCATGCCCATCGTGCTGGGCTGGAAGAGCCTGAAGATTCCCGCCAACCTGGAACCTCAGTTCCAAGGCGCGGCCGCCAAGCCGCTGGTGGTTCCGCCCGGAGCTCCCGTCCTCGCCCCCTCTTCCGGTATCGTCACTGATGCTGGATGGGATCCGGTGCTGGGACTCTGCGCCACCATCCACAGCGAAGGGGCATACGGCGTCACCATCGGACACCTCGGCGAACTCGCGGTGCGCAAGGGCGACTTCGTCCGCCCCGGCTCCCCCATTGGCCGAACCGCCATCGGCGGCGGCGAATCGGGGTCGTATCTGCTTTTACGTCTGCAACGGTTGGATCTTGCCATCGATCCTTCCGGTGTGTTGATTGAATAAATGCCCACCGACAAGACGCAACATGGCAAAGGCTTTACCTTCATCAACGCCGGCACGGTGCTCCAGGGAGAACTTCTCGTGGAGAATGACCTGGCCATCGAAGGCACCGTCAAAGGGACCATCCGCGCCACCGGCACGGTGACCATCAATGTCCACGGAAAAGTGGAAGGCGAGATCCAGGCGGCCAGCGCCACCATCGGCGGCCGCATGCAAGGAAACGTCACCGTCTCCGACAGGGTCGTCCTGGAAACGAAGTCCGTCCTCGTCGGCGACATCAAGACCAAGGAACTGGTCATCCAGGAAGGGGCGCATTTCCATGGGGCCTGTTCGATGCAACCGGGAAACAACCCCAAGGAATAGCCGCCGTCTGCTCCTGCTCATCTCGATGGGCTGGGAGCTTGCCGTGACCGTGGGCCTCTTCGTCGCCGCCGGCTGGTGGCTCGGACGCCGCAGTGCTTCCCTCATTCCCCTACTCATCCTCTCCCTGGTCGGCCTCGCGATCGGGATGACGCGTTTTCTGATTTCTGTCATAAGGAACACGAAGTGATCGTCTCCACCCCCGGAGCCATGGCCACTGCGGCTTTGGCAATTTTTGTCCACGCCCTCTTGTGGAGGATTCTCCGCAAACCAGGGGCCTCGCGCCCGACCCTGGAAGTATCGCGGATCCTCGTTTGGATCGGGATTCGCATGGTCGTTCAATTGACATTTCTTGTCGCCGGGGCGTTTATTTTCACAAAAAATCGAACGTCATTTTTCTTCACATGGCTTACGTTATATGTTACTCTGACCTCTTATGAGATCTTGAGTCTGCACCACCAAGGAGCGAAAAAGACGTGAGTTCTGGAGCAGGTGATCTTCCGAGTCTAATCATGCACCACGTATTGAACAGCGATACGTGGCATCCTTTCCCAGGCGTAGCCATTGGACTTCCGCACTTCCCGGTCGTCCATCTCGGCCCTCTGACGATCGACCCGAGCATCTCGCTGCATGTGCTGATGCTCCTGATCGGCGCCGTCGTGACGCTCCTGATCCTGAAGCTAGGTGCGCGCCGCCAAGGCCCCAACGGCGTCCTTCCCGCCAGCCGCTTTGGACACGCCATTGAGGCCATTACGCTTTTCCTGCGCGACGGCGTGGTGCGCCCCACCATCGGCGAAAAGGAAGGCGATACTTGGATGCCGTTTCTCGGCACCATCTTCTTCCTGATCCTGGTGCTCAACCTGATCGGCCTGATTCCGTGCTTCTCCGGCGCCACTGCTAACATCTCGGTCACGGCAGCCTTGGCGGTCATGGTCTTTGTGCTCTTCAACTTCATGGGCATGAAGAAGAACGGCGTCGGCAAGTACATCTCTCACATCGCCCCTAGCGGCGTGCCGGCTCCCATCCTGGTGCTGCTCTACCCGATCGAGATCCTCTCGCTCTTCATTCGCGCCTTCTCCCTCACGCTTCGACTTTTCGCCAACATGCTCGCCGGCCACATCATGATCTTGGTGCTCGCCGGTCTCGTGTCGGTCTTCGCGGCGCTGCTCCCGGCACCGGCCACCCTTGGCCTGGTCGCCCCGATCACCGTCGTCTTCACGGTCTTCATTCTCATCATCAAGGTTTTCGTCTGCTTCCTTCAGGCATACGTCTTCACCTTGCTGTCCAGCGTTTACATCGGTGGCGCCGTCCACCAGGAACATTGATCACCCTCACACCCTCCATAAGGAGATTCGCAACATGAATGATCTGGCCCACTTCATCCTCGACGCCAAGAGCCTTGGCTTCCTGGGCGCCGGCATCGGCGCCGGTCTCGTCGTCGTCGGAACCGGTCTCGGTATCGGCATGATCGGCGCGAAGACCGTCGAAGGCATGGCGCGTCAGCCCGAGGTGGCCGGCGACCTGCGTACCACTATGCTGATCGCCGCTGCGCTGGTCGAGGGCGTCGCCCTGTTCTGCGCCGTGATCTGCATCCTTCTGGTCTTCAAGTAGTCGGCGGCGAACCGCGATGTCCGAAGTCCAGACCAAGGACGCTACCACCCAAGAGGTTCAAGTCCCCTCACACGCAGGGGAAGAGAACATTGGTGGCAAGCTGCTGTCTCTCGACCCTGGGGTAATCCTCTGGGTATGGGTGATCTTTGTCGTCCTGCTGGTGGTGTTGCGGAAGTTCGCCTGGAAACCTTTGCTTTCCGGGATCGAAGCCCGCGAAAAGGCTCTCAAGGATTCGCTGAGCCGTGCCGAGGAGGTTTCGAAGAAATCCGAAGCCGCCGAAGAAGGCCAGCGCAAGATCCTCGACGAGGCCAAGGTTCAAGCGTCGCAACTGCTCTCCGAGAGCCGTGACTACGCCAAGGAACTGAAGGCCAAGGCCGAAGTCGATGCCAAGGTCCAGGCCGAACGCATCGTCGCCCAGGCTCGTCAGGAGATCGAAGCCGCCCAGCAGCGGGCCCAGGCGCAGCTCCGTCAGGACGCCGCGCTTCTTTCCATCGGCGTGGCCGAAAAGATCCTGCGCAAGAAGGTCGACACCTCCGAAGACCAGGAATTCGCTCGGCGCATGGTCGAAGAGGTCCCGAACTCGTGAGCAAAGCAGCACCCCGATATGCACGGGCACTGTTCCAAGCTCTTCAGGCAGAAGGAAGCCTTGCGGCCTCCCGTCCCGTCCTGGAGGCTTTGGAAGCACTTTCGCCAGATCTCGTCGCACTCCTGGACGATCCCACCATCGCTCTCCCCAAGCGCGAAGGCGCTTTGCGGACCGCTCTGGGAAATCCCGGGGAGGATACCCTCTGGGGACGCCTCGTGACGCTGCTTTCGCGCAAGCGCCGTCTGGGGTTGATTGACGAAATCTGCCGCATCACGCTCGAGATCGAGCGCTCCGAAGCCGGAGTGGTCGACGGCACGGTCGTTTCGCAATCTCCTCTGGAGCCGGCCGTGGTCGCGCGCCTGGAAGGCGATCTTTCGACCAGCCACCGCAAGGTGCACCTGACCAATTCCGCTGACTCCTCCATTCTAGGTGGCTTTCGCGTCAAGCTCGGCGCGACCGTCCTGGACGCCACCATCAACAACCAGTTGCAGCAGGCCCGCAAGGTCCTGTTGTCCGCATAGTCAATGAGGCTGTGATGATCGATACGGTGAGACCCGACGAAATCGCCTCGCTGCTGAAGAAGCAGCTCGAGGGCTTCGCGCCCCATGCCGAACAGTACGAGACGGGTATCGTCCTTTCGGTGGGCGATGGCATTGCCCGTCTGCAAGGCCTTCCCACTGTGGAAGCCGGCGAGCTCATCAAGTTCGACGGCACCGCAGAAGTGTTCGGACTGGTGCTGAACCTCGACGAGGACAACGTCGGCGTAGTCCTCTTGGGCGATGCCGACACCATCCGGGAAGGCGACGTTGCTCGTCGCACCAAGGTTCAGGCTTCGGTGCCCACAGGCAAAGGTCTGCTTGGACGCGTGGTTGATGCCTTGGGAAATCCCCTGGACGGCGGCCCGGCCATCGTGGCCGACGAGATGCGGCGCATCGAAGTCAAGGCCCCTGGAATCATGGAGCGCAAGAACGTCCATGAGCCGATGCAGACGGGTCTCAAGATCGTCGACGCCCTGACGCCCATCGGACGCGGACAGCGCGAACTGATCATTGGCGACCGCGGCACCGGCAAAACGGCCATCGCCTTGGACGCCATCATCAACCAGAAGGGCAAAGGGGTCTACTGCTTCTACGTGGCCATTGGTCAGAAGCAGTCCACCGTCGCCCAG
>DAIPHW010000051.1:0-14670 GCA_036771135.1 Fibrobacterota bacterium
TGGAAGTGCAGGGCACCGCCGAGCACGGCGCCTACTCCCGCAAGGAGCTCGACGCCCTGCTGGATCTGGCTTTAGGCGGCATCGCGAACCTCATCGAGAAGCAGAAGCAAGCGCTGGGCGGCAAGCTGGCCTGAAGCGTTAGTTACTTAGCCGTCGCACACACCTGAATCCGATGTTTTGGCTTTTTGAAGCTTGATCAGCTTGCGACCTGGACCCAGAAGCGGATAGATATACGTAGGCTGCCGAACCCCAACTTCCTCCTCGGACAACCCTCATGCCTTCGTAATCAGAAGCTTCAGAGGTTGGCCCAGTTGGATCGGCGGCCTTATTTCCACTACGCGGCGTCGGGAACGAATCACTATACCAGTCCTGCGTGAACTCAGCAACATTGCCTGCCATGTCGTACAATCCCCATGCATTCTTGATCAGCCTCGCCACGGAATGCGTTGTCATCAAGCTCAGCGCAGATGTCGGATCAAACCAGCCATATCTGAGCGTCGTCGTATTGTCCGTAACGCTTCCCCAGTAGTAATCTGCGGTGGTTCCTGCTCGGTAAGCATATTCCCATTCAGCATCAGTTGGAAGTCGATACCCATTTTTGCTCAGATTGTACGAAAAGCCGCCCATATCAGTGATCGAATTTCCGCTCTTTGTGACTGAGGAATAGTTGTAGACCGTGTCATAGCCTTCATTTTTGCTTCTTGTATTACAATACGCCACAGCATCAAACCACGAAACTTTTTCGACAGGATACACAGCCAAGGAATCCGCATTAACTTGCAAAAATGCGGAAGGATTAAAGTTCATCGTGCTTGCAAACTTTGCCTGAGTGACTTCCGTACTGTCCATCAAAAAACCTGTGATGGTTGTTGTCACCCCATTGCCATTCTCATCTTGAACTTTAAAAGAACCACTAGGAATCAGTTTCATTCCCTGATCTGTCGAATCGCTTTTTAAGACATAAGCTCCACCCACCGTGTCGCTCTTGACTCCTTTGTATGTCGCCCGAACCCAAAAGTAGGTGCTTGAATCAATTCCCACAGCAGATACATAAGCCTTCCAGTTCGTCTTGGTGCTTGAGGTAGAATACTCCAGAGAATCCCCCGATGGGCTTGTTGCCGTCACAATCTTTGCAGTGCGCAACGTCCCTGGCAGCAGAGATAACGTAGGCGCGACTAAATGCACCGAAAGCGTTTCGGCAATCTCAGAAGGAGGCGTAACGGCCAAAGTATCCAAGTGCGCACGGATTATTGAAAAGGTGTCAAATTTTAGCGTCGTTGAATTTACGCCCCCACTCCAGAGTCCGCCATTTATTGACCAGTACACTTTTCGTCCATCTGGAGCCTTAATTGCAAGAGATGTTTCATTGCGATAATTGCCACCAGGAATAGAAAAATGCGGCAAGCTATCATCATTCATTGGCTGGAAATGTCCCCCAACACAATCGCTAAAAGCGCCTTTATATTTTGATCGAACCCAAAAATATCCTTTACTTCCCACAGACACAGAACTCGTATAAAAGTTCCACACCATTCTTGCAGAATCCAATGAATACTCTAAGCTATCGCCGCTTGGGCTTCTAGCCGAAAGCATGCTCCCACTATTAAATTCTGCTTGAGCAGAGGAAATCATAGGCTTGACAAGATGAATACTTAGAGTTTCGACAGCTGCCCGCCCTCTAAATCCATCATCTCCAGACAACAAACGCGCCACCACCAAAGAGGATGTATCAAGCAGAATTGAATCAACTTGAACTCTTATTTTCCTTTGCTCGCCATTTACGGAATCAACAAGATATTTTCCGTTTGGCGCCTTAACAATGAGCATCTGCGTTCCATTATAGGCACCACTTACAAGAGAAAAAACTGGGACTTCAAGCCACGAGCCAGAAGATACAGCAATAGATTGTGCGCTTGCCGAATCGATTGACGGGCTTAGGATCCCGCTGCCATACCAAACAGTATCCAACCTTCCTGCCCGATATCCAATTAGTGTAAAATGGCAGATATCCTCATTGGGAATTACCAAAGAGATGGAATGCTTGGAAAATTGGACAATCTGAGAATCAACAACCAAACCGGACTGCGTGGCCTTCGCAAAAACAGAATCGGCCAAAGAAAATTCTGTCGAATCAAGGGATGTTGACCGTACGATCCTTGGAGCAGCAACCCAAGATGTTCCGTGGACGGATTTTGTTACCTTGTCACAAGACATCAAAGTGGCACATGCCAAGAATAAGAGTTTGCGTACTACCATGTCAGCTTGGCACTCCATGACAAATTAGCATTGGTGGTAGCGCTAGGATTGACCGAGTCATGGGTGCTTGATGCTCCCTTTGATCCCAACAGAACTGCCGCCACCGCAGCGCCACCAGCTAAAGCAACGCCACCGACAGCCCATAAGCCCCAATGCGCCTGAGTCTTCACAACATTGCTTGCCGTCCCCCCATTGGTCGTATCAACCTTCACCTCAGGAACGCTTGTGGTAACAACTGGCTTCTCGCCAACAAGTCGCGCTCCAATTTCTGCAGAAAGTGGAGGGAGCAACTCCATGAGAACGGATTCTAGAGCGCCAACTTGCTGACGCCTAGCGCTCGCCAACACCTCTCCCGTTCCCACATCGACTCCGCGCACACTTAAAACATAAGCAGAGCCTATTTTTCCCACCGACCCCACAACTATCCGATCGATCCCTAAGATTTTCCCCGCTTGAACAGCGCATTCTGAGCCGTCACAACTACCACTTTGCTGAAATCCCTGCTCTTTTAAGATTTGGTCCATTTGAGTTCGCTCCATAACACGAATCTTCCCTCCGCGAATCAGTTCATCCGAAAGAGCATCGGTCAAAACTTTTGCAGAAGCAGAGTCGACTCCATTGGGCATAAGCGGCATTACAGCAACACTTGGAACATGATGCCTTTCTCCTCCAGAAATTACTGAATCCGACTTTTTCTCCGTTAGAGAAAGGTCCTTTGCATTCGAATCCACAGAAACCGATACGGGGAGCGCAGAAATTGCCGCATTAGGCAAAAATGTATCTGTTGTGTTCTTCATCGTTGGCGCCAGTGAAGGAGTCACTATCGCGGTTGTTGACGTATCCGCAACCGCTTGGATCGGCGCAGAATCGGCTGCAGCAGCAATTTGCACCGCACCCAGCACAACAAGAACGATAGAGAATTGTCGTTTTGACTTTTCAAAGTTTCTCATAGCATCTCCAAAGTCAAAAAACGCCCCCATTCTGGGGGCGCATTGACATCAATGCCTAATCTGAAGATTTCACACCTAAATGGAAGACATTCTCCAGCTTTTGCCCGCTAGTTGTAATCACCCTAACCTTCCACAAGTAGACACCCTCTGGAACTGCTCGGCCATCAGCGGCTCTTAGGTTCCAAGTAATTGGAGCAATTCGGCGTCTGTCCTGTGTGAGAGTCAATCCATTGATGTCGCTCTCGGAGAGAGTCCTATTCCAAGAAATGACTGGCGATCCCAGATTATCGAAGATGTTAACGAAAACACTACCGGTCTCGGGAAGTAAGATATTCACACTCAAATCATTTCCATCCTCGCCCGCGCCATCTGAGCCCAATCCCAAACGGCCATCAAGGCGACCTATCGAAGCTTTCTTACCGAAGGAACTCGGGATCGCAGCATCAAGGAGATGCACCGTCGGGATAGGCTTGAGACTTTCGTCAATCCCTGTCCCCTTTTCGTTGACGATTACATTAAAGCTTCCGCTTGTCGTATTGCCGGCGCTGTCCGTAACGGTATAGGTCACCTTCGTTGTACCCACCGGGAACTTACTGCCAGGTGCGTAAGTACTCATCAAACTTGCTACCCCGGCATTGTCAATCGCTGTCGGAGCCGTCCACGTCACCGTGGCGGTAGTTTCACCATCGCCAAGCACCGCTGTGACCTGTGCAGGAATATTTGTGAGCACAGGCTTCTCAGTGTCTGCTACCGCAATAGTGAAGTTACCCGTTACACTGTTACCAGCACTATCGGTAGCAGTGTAAATCACCGTCGTCACCCCCGTCCAGAACTTGCTACCCGAAGCATGGTTGCTTGTGAGGCTTGCTATTCCAACGTTATCGGTGGCTGTCGGAGCCGTCCATGTTACCGTGGCGTAAGGCTTTCCAGGATCGGTCACTGCCGTGATCGCCGTAGGAACTCCAGAGAGGATAGGCTTGGCGGTGTCGGTCACCGTCACCGTAAAGCTTGCTGTCGCACTGTTGCCAGTGCTATCCGTAGCGGTGTAAGTCACCTTCGTCGTACCCACTCGGAACTGACTGCCGGGCGCAAAATCACTTGTGAGGCTTGCCACTCCACCATTATCTGTCGCAATCGGAGCCGTCCAGGTAACCGTAGCATAAGGCTTTCCGGCATCGGTCACTGCCGTGATCGCCGTAGGAATTCCGGAGAAGACTGGCTTAGAAGTGTCGGTTACCGTCACAGTGAAGCTTGCTGTCGTCGTGTTGCCGGTGCTATCCACTGCCGTGTAGGTCACCTTCGTTATACCCGCCAGGAACTTACTGCCAGGCGCGGAAGTACTCGTCAAACTTGCCACCCCTGCATTGTCAATCGCCGTCGGAGCCGTCCACGTTACCGTGGCGTAGGACTTGCCAGCATCAGTGTAAGCCGCGATCGCCGCGGGAACTTCAGAGAAGACCGGCTTGGCGGTATCGAGTGTCCTGAAGGTCCTTACACTCGACCAATTGGAGATTCCCGCATCATTCTTGGCCCGAGCTCGCCAGTAATAAGTCATGTACTGGGAAAGCGCAAATGTCAGATTGGTGGCACTTCCCTCCGTGGTAAGACTCTTGGGCGTTTTGAACTCAGCTGAGGTATCCACCTGTACCTCCACGGAGTCGACATTAGCCAACGGGTACCAGGAGAGGATGGAGTTCAAGGCAACGCCACTTGTACCACCCTTCGGACTAAGAAGCGCCGGTACAGCAGGTGCTGCGACGATTGTTGTGAAATCGCCCTTCGTTAGCCAGCTAGAGCTTCCTGCCGCATTGACAGACCTCACACGCCAGTAATAAGTGGTGAGGTTCGAAAGAGAAAGTCCGCTCAGCACTGAGTCCTTCACCAAGGAGTCCTTGACGATGGCGGTAAAGCCTATATCCGTCGCAATCTCGACCTCATAGCTATCGGTGTAGCTGGTCTTGTGCCACATCAGTGGAACCGTGACGGCCTGCTTCGTAACCCCGCCGACAGGACTGATCGCAGCCGGAGCGGTTGGGACATCAAGAAGCGTTGTAAAGCTGTCCAAAGCGGACCAATCAGAAAAACCACCGCTGTTGCGAGACTGCACGCGACAGTAGTACTTGGTCAGATAGACGAGGCCGGAAACTGCGACAGCAGTGTCCGAAGACAAGGCATCGTTCACGACAGCAGTAAAGCCCGTATCTGTCGCAACCTGGATCTCGTAACCCGTGGCATACTTGGCCTTGTTCCAGCGAATGATTGGCTCCGTCAAAACTCCCTTTGCCCCTGCTGCGGGTTCAATGAGTACGGGCTGGAACGGAGGGGCCACGAGCGTCGTAAGGGTGTTGGCCAATGACCAATCAGAACTGCCACCCTTGTTGGTCGCAAGGACACGCCAATAGTAGGCTGTACCGTAATCGAGCCCCTTGAGAGCAACCGAGGTATCCGTGGCCGTTATCGTAGTATCCATCACATTGGAGCCAAAGGTCTGCATCTTTGAGACTTGGATGCGGTAGGTCGTCGCTCTCGCCGCGATGTTCCAAGCCAAGGTGAGATTGACCGAAGCATTGGCCTTGCCATTCACTGGCAAAGTCAAAGTCGGCACGCTGGGCGGAAGACCAACCGTTGTGAATGTACCTACAGCTGACCAAACGGAACTTCCCGTAGAATTGTTGGACTTAACACGCCAGTAGTAAGTGCTCGAATTCACAAGCCCTGAAACCGTGGTCGAAGTCAAAGTGGTTGTGAAGGCGATCGTGTTCACGGAAACGAAACGAGAATCGGTGGAGACTTCCACGGAATCGTTGTCCACTCCGTTATCATGCGTCCAATTCAGCGTCTGATTCAGGAGGACATCGGAAGTATTGTTGGCCGGACTAACCAAGGCCGGCACGCCAGGGATACCAACCTTAGTTGTGAAGCTGTCCAATGCCCAATCCGAGGAACCGCCCCGATTGAATGCCTTGATTCTCCAGAAATATTGAGTGAGGTTATTTAATCCTGAAACAATAGAGCTCGTTGCAGGCATATAAGTAGCGTTATAGATCGGGATCGAAGCACGCAATGTTTTACTGGTAACATCCGCCGTAAAGTTGCGAGTGGAGGACCATTGCACAATGATACTATCCACCTTGGAAGTGGTACCGTAGTTCCACACCAAGCTGACGTTGTCCTTGTCTACCTTAGCGGCTCCAGTCGCCGGACTGGTCTGAATGGGAGCCGTCGGGGCCGCCGTTACAACGACAAAGGAAGCCGGATAGCTATTGTAATTATTGCTTAAGTTGTAGGATTGCCTATTTGAAGACGTGTCATATGCCCACCAAGCCCCCCAGCCAGCAGCATTGCTCTTGGGCCGTACCAACCAGTAGTAAGTGGAATCATTTTTTAACCCGCTGATCGTAGCAACAGTATCGGCAACCGTGTCGTGAAGCAAGGTATCGCACACGTAATTTTTTGAACTGTAAGATTGGTGCCAAAGCACCACCTCAAAGCTATCCGCGCGACTATTGCGGTTCCAGACAAGCGTGGTATTGGCCGGCACGTTGGAACCATTTCCAGTGATCGCGGTATTGTAAATGTTAGGAGAAATCAGCCAGCGCTTACCCTGCGTTGGAGCTGCATAGACTGTAGTGAAGGTGTCGACGGTCCAGGCGGAATACCCTTTGCTCGTGCGTCGCCGTGCTCGCATGTAGTAAGTGGCCACGGTATCAAGCCCGTAGCCATAACTGTTGAAGCTCTTGTAGACACTGCTGTCGCTTGCCGTACTCAACAGCGCACGACTGGCATAGATGTGCGTGGTATCCAATGTTGTCGAGGAGGAATAATTCCAACTCGTTCCTTGGAAATTGGGATTACGCGAAACTTGCAGCACAATGGAGTCCGTGCTTGAAGTCGTTCCATTGACTGTCCAAGTCGGGATCACGCTACGGCTTACATTAGTCGCCTTATTGACTGGAGCGGTTATAGTAACACCCTGAGAAATCGTGTCCGCAAGGGTTTTAATCAAAACCTTAGTCCATGGACCTCCATCAGTGCCGTTCTTGGCACGAGCACGCCAAGCGTAAGTCTTTCCATAAGCGAGCCCTTTCACGTTGAGCACAAAAGTGTATACGCTATCCCAATTATACGTACAGACAATTGAATCCTTCATTGTCGTGGAATTGAATCCACGCCAGCAGATGCTATCCTTGGATTCACGGATCAAGACCGTATCAATTAAAGTGCTAGCAAAATTCACATCGGAAGAAAGAGCCAATTGGACTTCAATGCTGTCCGAGAGATTAGCCATGTAGGTTCCAGAAAGAACCAATGCCGTATCCTGAAGAGTTCCGATTCCCGCCGGCGCAAGCGAACTTGGCGCCACCGTCGGAGGAGGCGCCAAGGTCGTAAATGTGATCGGCTGACTATAAGCACTAAAGTCACCATCCGCAGCCAAGGCTTTGATGCGCACCTTATAGGTTGTGCTCCAGTTGAGCACGCTAGCCGTCGTCGGCGTGTAGCTGGTGTCGTACTTGACCACGGTATCAAGCGTAAGGATGGAATCAAACCTGCCATTTTTCGCTATTTGGATGCGAATCGAATCAGCCCCAACGATGGTGTCCCACTTGAAGGCGTAGCTTGTCTTCCAAGTTGTCTGCCCAACCGTGGGAGAAACAACCACCGGCTGCGTGAGCTTGGGATTGATAGTTGCAAAGGAATCAGCATTCCAACCAGCCCAGCCCCCTGCTCCCAGGGAACGGACGCGCCAATAGTACTTGGTTCCATAGCTGAGATTCTGATTGAACACCAAGTTGCTGGAATCTTGCCAGACAAAAGTGTCTAAAGCCGTGGTGTCGAAATTTGCATGCTTGGAAAGCTGGAATTCCGTAGATCCATCTGTAGCATACTTTGCCCATTTGAAGGCAATCCCCTGATCAATCCCGCTTGCATTAGAAGCAGGCGTAGTGGGATGCGCCGAGACAGCAGGGGCCACCGGTCCTGTCGAGTCTATCCCCGTAAACTTGAAATCATCCACGAAGATCGTCTTGGCAGTGCCGGATACGGTCGCTTCAATGGCGATTGATGTCACCGTCGCAAGAATCGAATCAAGAGAAGCTGTCGGGTATCTCCATGAACTGACCCATTTCGGATATGTGGCATTGCTCACAAGAAACGAGACCGTCTTGGGGGTGTCCGTTGGGATCTTTATCGCCGTATTACTTGACATCGACAGATAGAATCCAGGCGTGATTCCCGTATCCGCCTTGAGCTTTGCATCACCATAGGCCGAATGAAAAGTCACTCGCACATCACTGCCAACCATGCTGTCATTTTGCATCAACGGTGTGAGATCTTGAATCTTGAAGCTCAGGATAGTCCGGCGCAAATCCATTGGTTCCCAGTTTGACGTAGCCAAAGAGAACCCACACGCAGAAGACTGGTTTGAACTCCATTTGCTACTATCAGATGCCGAAGCGGTAAATGTGGCACTTAGCACATTGCCATTTTCATCCCATCCCGCTACACCGTCGTCGCTAGGAACCACGCTTGAGACAACGGTCGTTCCATTCGTGGCATACGAGGCACCTCTAATAGAGGTTCCCGGAATCATGCCGGATAAATTCCCGGTATCGGCACGTTCAAAATTTTTGAACACCCACTTCTTGGAAGTGTCGATCGTCGTCGTGGAATTTGAGCCCCCATTTGTTCCGGGATTTGAGCCTCCCCCATTCGTCCCATTGGAAGCCCCCACGATGTTGATGTCCTTGATGTAGAAGTCACCGGTAGACTTGGTGCTCAGCTGCAAACCATCGGAGTTCCAACCGCCATCCAGAACCGGCTGAAAGTTGAGAGTCTTCACGGCCGAACCGATACTGATGGCATTCGTCTTGTCCCACCCAGTGCTCAAACAATCGCCAGCACAATCGCTGTACCAGCTCGACATGGTCAAGTCGGTGATGTCGATTGTGTACAGCTTCCACGAGGTGGTGATCTTTATGTCGCTGCTTGTGAGCGCCGCACCGGCGGCTGCCGTCGTCGCATCGTAGGCATCGGAGCCGATAATGAGGTGAATTATATTGGCCGCGCTCGACTTTGCATAGAACGTAATGGCCGTGGCCGAAGAGAGATCTTTAATTTGCCAATTGGTCGTAAGCGGCACATCAAGGCCTGCCGTTGCTGAATAGGCCGGACTACCTTTTGCCATTTTAATGTTGTAGCTGATTCCAACAGCGCTGTCTATAGTCAGATACGTAGTGTACGTTGAGGCATCCGTTGGGCTATGATACCCAGCGGCACCTGTCAGCCTCTTTACCGATCCATCAAGCGTGTCCGTCATCGCACTTGTCACGGTCGTAGCTGGGAAAGTAATGCTATAGTCTGCATATGCATTGCCAACAGCAAAAGCCATAAGTATTGCAAAGAAAACTATGCGCACGCAGGGAAACGCAGATTTCATCATTAAGCCTTTCATAAGGGGACAACTTCACTACCAAAATACATGGCAATATCGAATCCCGCAACTTTTTGAAAAAGCGCACACACACGCATAACGGCTTAATATTTCAAACGCGATTAATATGAGAATATCTTGCCATCATATGACGGCAAGATATTCTAGCTATTTTACGCTTTATTTATTCCGCACATTGCCCACAATAAACCCCATCGTCGTCAGCGAAAGCGATAACGTGAAGAGCATGAGCAGTGCGCCCAAGAGCGTCCACCACGGCTCGCGGGCGCGCCAAAGCAGGTAGACTCCGAAAGCGGCGGCAAGCGCTGTGGCGAACATGGCGATCAAAAGAGAAGCCCCAGGAAAAATTCCCAGGGCTACAGGATCGCTTGCAGGCAAAAATGGCGCAGCAGAAAGTGCGAGGCAGCCCGCACGCTTCCAGAACCTTTGGCTCAGGCTTCGGCTCCCGCCTCTTCGTCCTTCATGAGGCTCGGATGGAAGTTCTGATGACGCGCCTCGCGAGTATGACCAAGCCCCAGCATCAGAGCACATTCCGTGCAATAGGCAGTGTCGCGATCAACGATGAATGCCTCGTCCACCGGGTTGATACAGCACTTGGTGCAAACCATGCTGCGCGGCCCCTTGCGAACAACGACGCGCGCCTTCTGGAGATCGCGCTCAATGCGGGCCAGCAGTTCGTCATGCGTCTCTTCATCCTTGGCCGCCTTCTTGGAGGAAGGCGACGCCTGCACGATGGCGGTCTTGGTCTTGCGGACCGTAGCCGACCCCACCGGCACTTCAAAGAAGAATTCGCACTTGAACAGCTCAGCGGCCGGAGCAGCTTCGGCTTTGGCAGTTGCTTTAGCCTTTGCCTCGGGCTTTGCCTTGGTGGGGGCCGCCTTAGCGGCTTTCACTGCCGGCTTAGAAACCACTGCCGCCTGAGGCTTCTTGGCCGCCACAGCCTTCGCTTTAGGAGCAGGCTTCACCGAAGCCGCAGTTTTGGAGGGCTTGGCCATTGGTGCAGATTTCTTGGAAGGCGCGGGCTTCGCGGCAGTGACCTTAGGCTTGACGCTCACCTTGGCGGGAGCTGCCTTAGCGGCTTTCGCTGCCGGCTTGGAAACCACTGTCGCCTGAGGCTTCTTGACCGCCACGGCCTTCGCCTTAGGAGCAGGCTTCACCGAAGCCGCAGTTTTGGAGGGCTTGGCCATTGGTGCAGATTTCTTGGAAGGCGCGGGCTTCGCGGCAGTGACCTTAGGCTTGACGCTCACCTTGGCAGGAGCCGCCTTGGTAGATTTCGCCGCCGGCTTGGATGCGGCGACCGATGCGCCCTTGGGCACCTTCTTCGGCAGAGGCTCCACCTTGGACTTCTTTGCGTCCTTCTTTTGCGACTTGGCCATTGGTCCCATTACTCCCGAGTTGGTTTTCCCTCATAATTTAGTGAGGCACCGAGCTTGCGGCAGTTTTATGTTTCCGGTCCCTTGAACGCCAACACACTTGCCAACGGCATCTCCCTGATCTGGGATGGTGCGCGGGAGATCCTTCGGGAAACTCTCAGCGCCGACGTCTTCTCCCGACAGATCGACCCGCTGCGCCCGTTGGAGCTCTCTGCCGTCGGGCTGGTGCTGGAAGTCCCGGCGACGATTTCTGTCGAAACCTTGGCCAAGAGCTTCCAGGGGCTCATTGAGCACGCCGTGGAGCGCGCCGCAGGCCGTTCCCTGGAAGTGAAGCTCGTTCAGGAGCGGGCTTCCGAGACCTCCGAGCGGCGGCGGCCTCCCCCCAGCATCCAGATGATCGATCTGTCACCGCGCTACACCTTCGAGGCCTTCGTGGTGGGCGGCAACAGTCAGTTTGCCCATTCAGCAGCGCGCGCTGTCGCTGACGCTCCGGGCAAGACGCTTTTCAATCCGCTGCTCATCTATGGCGGCTCGGGACTCGGGAAAACCCATCTGCTGCAGGCCATCGGGCATCGCATTCGCGCCCAGTCGCCAGGCATCCGGGTGCGCTTCATTCCCACCGAATTCTTCAAGAACGAGTACATCACCGCCGTCCAGCGCAACCAAATCAACGAGTTCAGCCGCTGGTACCGCGAAGAGGTGGACGTCCTCCTGATGGACGACATCCAATCGCTGGTGGCCCGCGAAGCGTTGCAGGAAGAGTTTTTCCACCTGTTCAACGCCTTTCATCAGAGCAATCGCCAGATCGTGATGACCTCCGACTGCCCTCCCGGCGAACTGCGCGGCTTGGAAGACCGGCTCATTAGCCGTTTTCAGTGGGGCCTTTCGGTGGATATCCAGCCGCCCGACCGCGACACCCGCGAAGCCATCCTGCGCAACAAGGCCATCGAAGAGAACTTGGATCTCTCGGACGACATCATCGCCTACATCGCCGAGGCCGTGACCACCAACATCCGCGAGATGGAAGGCATCATCCGACGCCTGATCGTGGAAGCCATGGGCGGCGAGATCAACATCGAACTAGCCCAACGCGTGGTTTCGGCGCTCACGCAGCGACCGGCCAGCAAGCGCATCCGCGTCTCGGACGTGCTCACGACGATTTCTGAATTTTACCAGGTCGACGTCGAGTCGCTTCTGAAGGAAGGTCGCGGCACCAAAGACGTGGCCAAGGCTCGCCAGATCGCCATGTACCTCGCCAAGCAGCTCACCGATCTCTCGCTCAAGGCCATCGGAACGCATTTCGGCAACCGCGACCACTCCACCGTAATTCACGCCCTCCGCATCACGGAAAAAGCCATGACCGAAGCGCCGGCCTTTCGTCAGGAGATCGAACAACTCCTCAAGACGCTGCGCTGACTTTTTTTGTTTGAAGTGGCATCGGGCGGCGATTTTTTCACGGCGAGCTACATTATTTAAGCAATGCGTTCTTTTCTTCTTCTCCTGCTTGGTACCACCTTACTTATCGGTTGTGCTGGTTCCGGTCCGGTCGAATTGGGTTCCAATGGCGCCGCCAACATGGATGCCACAGCTCGCAAGGTCGCCGTGGACTATCGCGACCGGTGCTACACCCCGATCCACAAGGGCAAGATTCCCGACGACATCTGTCAGTACAGCCTATTTGAGGCTGCTGAGCGCAAATTCGGCCACAATTTCACGGATGTCGACCTCAAGCGCACTGCGAACATGCTCATGGGCAACACCATCGAGACCGAAGAAATGCGTCTTCTCGTCTACGATAAGGCGTCCCAGCGCTACCTGAACGAATCCTTCAAGACTCGTACGCAAATCATCAACGAGCTCAAGGACAAATACTCCATCAAGTAGGTTCCCATGGGCTTCTTGCGACGCTTGGGACAGCGAATCCTTGTCGGTGTCACGATCTTCGCGACCGCCGCATGGGTCTTTTTCCTCGCCTGGCTGCGCAATCCGATTGTGGATTGGAGCCTCATTCTGGCAGCGCTGCTGATTTCCAGCGCCTTGGGCTGGTGGCCGTTCATTTCCCTCGGAATTGCCGCCGTATTAGGACTTGTGATCGGCATCTTCCCCGGCTTGTCCGAGCGTTCTGTTCTTTTGGTAGATCTCTTCATCTTCTGGGCCATTGGGATCGGATGGGGGCAGATCGCGCGCTTTTTCCTTCGCCATCACGAGAGCTTTTCCCTGGAAGAAACCCACGCCTTTTCCGTGCCTCAGACGCCTGCGGTTCCGCGCTCGGTCGGCCGAACCGTAGTGCCTGCAGAAACCTCTCCCTTGCGGCCACCAGCTCTGTCTTTCCCAGCTGCTGCTCCGACTTTTGCCGATCGTCCCACGCCACCGGAAGCCAGCACAGCACCTGTGCTGCAATACTTTTCGCCAGCCCCGGCGCCTCCGACAACCTCGCACGCGGCACCGGAACCGCTATCGATGTCTTCGGAAGAGGCGATCACACCACCACCGGCGTCCCCTTCACTTCCATCACTTTCGGCCGCCCCCCCTCTCATGACCCAGGAAATCAACCTGGGAGATTTCCGCCAGTGGGCCGCCAGCCAGCAGACGCCTCCACCGACAGTTCAAGACAACCTGCCGTCCGGCCTCATGGCGCGTCGTTCTTCAAGCGAGGAAGGATTTTCCTCAGCTTCCGGGTCTGCTCCTGATGCCAATTTGCCTCCTGAGACCGATCCCTCGTCTCCCAATGCGCTGCTACTAGAATGGTATAACCAGTTCAGTAGCCGCCCTTGGAGCGAAGACGCCTTGCGTCGCCGCTACCCCGGGGGACGCTGGGAAGAGCCGGCGGCCCGGCATGTCCGCGAGGCCTTGGCCCTGCGAGGCACTTCCACCTTGGATGCTGTGCCTAAAGAGGCTTTTGATTTGGAAGACGTCGTGAACATCTTCCGCTGTGAACGGCTTTTTGAACTGAGACGCCAAGGCCATCCTGATCTGCACCCGCTGTCTCCTACGGCACCTCTCTGCGATTGGCTTTCGGCCTACCAGAAATTGCGCTCCGCAGCCCGAGGTGGCTCTGGGCAATTGGTCGAAATTCCTGCCCAGCTCCAAGGCCATGATCCGGCGCGCGTCCTGGTTGGCCGGCCTAGCGCTCTGCTGGATGTGGCTGGGCAAAGCGAAGTCGTTGCTCTCATCACTCCGCTCCTGCCGCAGGAACCCATGACTTGGGCGCCAGCGGTCGCGGCAGCTCATCTCGCCGTGGCAGCCAGCTTGGGCTTTCCTCTTTCTGGAGGCCTTGTCGTCATCACCCTTCCCGTCTGGGACGAACAGCAACCGCGTCTCACCGTAGTGGAAGACCTGACTCCCGAATTTCGACGCCTCGACGGCGCTTTGGCGCGCATGCGCCAAATCCTCTCCGGCGAAATCTCGCCTCGTGCCCAATCCCGGGTCAGCGTTTGCAACGCCTGTGGCCGCCGACACGCTTGCCCGAACTATCTTGGCCAGCGCCCCCGGCTCAACCTTTCTGATCCCCCTCCCCTCTTTTCCAGATTTCAGCCATGATCGAAGCTAAGGACCGTTTTTCTTACCTCGACGGATCAACCATCGAGACCATCTATCACGACCTGCATCCCCATTGCGAAGCGGTCCTGGATGCCCTCAG